>JBAZVQ010000001.1:0-483894 GCA_041660785.1 Patescibacteria group bacterium
CATATTTAAGGCTCGTCATGTCGCAAAAGACCAAGCGAAGTGTCACAACCGTTTAAAAAAAAGTCTGGTTGTTTGACTTAAGAATTTTTGATAAAATGAGTTCGTACTAAGTTGTAAATTCCCACCCAGTTTTATTGTTTAATTACTTCAATGACTTTTGGTATCATTAGCTAATGATAGACTTTGGAATATCTGAAATGTATTATCAGATTGATAAATCTCAAAAACCCAAAAGGATAGACTACGATAAAAATTGGAAAGAGTTTGAAAGTCAAAAAGAGGCAACTAACAGTATGCTTGATGAACTCGCATTTGATAGGCATACTGCTAACATGACAAATGTTTCCAGTAGTTATGAAGATTCGCCAAAATTAGAAAATAAAAAATTTGAATCATTTCTAAAAAATTTTGGATATCCTCCAACTTCAACTATTCGAATGGTAAGTAAAAATCACTTTGCAGTAGAGTCAAAAGTTGGAACGACAACAGTTGTTGAGTTATTTCAGAATCATGATTTTGAGACGGATCTGAACAGAGTTAATTCGCGGAGTTGGTTTTCAATTGATGGTATTGCCATATCATCGTCTGAAGGCAAATCTATTGTTTTAACTGGACATTCATCGCGAAAATTATCTGTGCGTTTTTATTCTCAAAAATCCAAAGAAAAACCAAATTTTTTCACTAATAATGATGCGGGCACTTCAACAATACATTCTAATCCTATAGGTTCACCTGCAAACCAATACGCCCCAATTGAATTTCTTCATGAGTTTTTTCATGTTGATCAAAATGCTCAAAATAAATATTCTGCTGAACTTGATGCGTCAGAAAAAGCACTCGCATGTTTTTATGATCTATCATCAAATGGCTTTAATATTATGCCTAATGTGTCGTATACAAATGCAACAAAATATTTAGAGAGTCACTTATTCAAATACGCAAAAGAATATGCACCACTTAGAACGCTTGCCGTTTCACTTTTAGGTGGAAAAAAATAATTGATAAAGCTCTTATAAATACAAGTTGGAGATTAATGAGCGATGGAATATATTATCGACTCGGAATTTTGTCCGGAAGATTAAAGGCTTATGAAAGAGAAGAGGATTTAGTTGGTCTTGTAAAATAATATGATAAACCTATCACAATACGAAACAATTGATCCATCCTTTCTAACTCACGAAAACTACATTGAATTTATTCGAATGAAATCAAAAAATCTAGAAATAAAAGTGAGTTGTAATATAAGAAGCAAAATATCAGAATCTCCATTATTAAAAAGTAAAACTCGATTATCATTTCTAACTATGGAGAACCTTGAAAAGGAAATGGAAATAATCGAAGAGCTAAAAGATTATGCAGTTGTTTGTTCATCGTGGATACCTGTTAAAAGTTATTATTTATTTTTTAATTTATCATTAATCTTAGAATATTTAATATCAGGTGATGGAAATGTTTTAAAACAAGAATCGCATCAGGGTCTTCTTAATAAACTAAAAAACAGAATCATAAGCAAAGAATTAATTTTTTCTGAAAGTTGTTTTAACCAAGTTTATACAGCAGCAGAAATCGACCAATGGAAATTTGAACCAGGAAATAATTTAAGAACAGTTTTACAAATAGATAGAGATAAACAAATAGTTAAAAAGCTATTAAATTATTCAAAGGAAGAATTTAGAAGAAGAAATAAAAGAACAATCAGCGGAAAAAATAAAAGTCTTTTTTATAATCATACTAAAATATCCTTGATAGGTTTTTTTTACTGGTACAGAATTAAAGTTAATTACAGAGATTTAGAGTTTCTTGATTCTAAAGTAAATGAATCTTTATTCTATGAATATTACAAAAATTATTATTTAGCTTCAAAAAGATTTTATACTGCATTTGTACGTGAGATAAATAGATTGGCGAACATACGCTTTGGTAAAGAATTATTTTGACATATCAAACTACACCATCATCCTAAACGGGACGACTTATCATACGGTATGCCTTATTAGTGAAAATTAATAACTTTTATAAAAGCGTCCCAAAAAAACCTGCGATGAAAGTAGAATATATTGATCCAAAAGGAAGAAAAGTTGAATTATAATTTGAGAGAAATGTCATATGTCTAAATATAGAGTTTATGCCTTAATTCATGGTGAGACGCTACCCGAAGGGAAAATATTTGAGTGTGAAATCAAAAAGATGGATTTTAGGGAGCAAGAAAAAAGAAAATTCTCTCCAATTCAAAGTGTATTCGCCAAGGGCGAAATGATTGACTATCATAAGACCTATGTAACCTCACTTCGTTACGTAGATCCGATAAAAATAAAGTCGGAATACGTCATTATTTGTGATATTGAAGAAGATAAGCCAGGAGACGCATTGGGAGGAACAATTAAGACAATCGATAGAATTACTAGATTTCTGTCATTAGCTTGTTTAGAAGATGTAAAAAGAAAATTTGGAAGAAACAGAGGTAGCTTTGAGCCGTATGTATATCAAGTTAACAAGATATATTTACTTGATGAAAAAAGCAATGAAACAGATGTTGCGTTTAAGGTAGAAAGTGGGCATATATATCTTCCTAACAGACCCGAACAAACAGAATGGAGAAATTCTGGAACAGGTGTATTTTTAGATGAAATCTATAACTTTCATGATGAAATATTTGAAAGAGCACTTAAGTATCTTTATAGATCTTCGATTGGTTATTTAGTTTTAGATAGTGAGGAAAAAATAGCCTTAGATCATTTTAAATCAATTGAAATTATTATTAATTCATTATCAAAAAAACGTGAATTTAAAAAAAGATTAGCAGAAGCTGTTATTAAAATTGGAATTACCCCAGTAGAACAGAAGCGAATTGAGGATTTTTGGGACGATAGGTCTACATATGGCGATATTGCTCATCCGTCTTTATTTGACGAAGTCGAGAGATACCCAAATCAGTTTCCTATCCCTAGTAACGCTCGCTATCCTGGTGCTAACTTTGATTCAATCGCCCCTAGTATTCTTTTAAAATATTATCAATATGCTAAGGGGCTTTTTCTTATAGATATATATGATCCATCTGAAATTGGTCGCGCAGATCAGGAAGGTAAGTTTGGCAAGGTTTACGAAATTTCTATTTTGGGCACTACTCATCACAACCATTTGTTTTACTACACTCGAGAAAAAAATAAACTTAAATTGTTAAACGGTCTAAAAAAAGCGTTTGCACAAGAGTATAAAATACCTGAAACTTCAATCGTTGAAGCTAGTATATTACCCAATAAGACAAAATTATTTTCAGAAAGGAGTGTAAAACTGCAGATATGTACGACAATATAAAAACATCATTTAATAGACTTGTAAAAATTGATGAATTCCAAAACTTAGTTGCAGATTTTAGAAGTAGGTTTGGAATTCCTCTAAGAGGGTTTGATTATTCTAACCCTGAAGAATATAAGAACTGGATTACTGATGCAATTAGGAAAACTGACCACTTAAAAGATTCATTTTTATTTATTGCAAAAAGATGTAAAAACATAGCTCCAAGCAGTGATCCCGTTCCTTTAGCTTTTCTTTCCTGTTATTTCTTTTTTAACTCGATTCCAATTAAAAATAAGAATAATAAAGAAATAATTTTTTTAATTACTCCAAGTGGAATTTTAGGTAACTTCGATATTATTTTTACTGTTCCTCTAATTTTTAGTCTTAACGATTTTCTAAGCGCAGTAGAAAAAAATAAATCCAATATAGAAGAAACCATCAAAAACACGCAATCTGCTATTGATAATATAAAATCTTCAGATAAAAAAGATGAAAAAAATAAATTAAATCCTAAATTAGATTTTTTAGAGACTACTCCCGCCAATGGTTCAGACATCGTAGATAGAGTGCATAGACTTATAGGCTATCTAGTGGAATTTGGTCGAATTAGCTTAAGAGAACATCTTAGAAATTTGAAAGACAAAGATTTTATTATTGAAAAATATGAGGATAAGAATAAGTCAATTTCTCAAACAGTCCGTCAAATGGGGGTGTTCCTTATGAATAGAGGGCTATATACCATATCTGAAGAATACTGGAAACAAATAAATGACGAAATTATATTATTTAATGAAACTAACAATAGGAATGTTAATAGAGGTATATCACTAGCTAATCAAGGAGTATCACAAATAGCTCAAGGAAAGGTTATTGAAGGACTATTTAATCTTTATAAAGCTTATGATAATGATAAGAATAGTTTAGCTCATCTTAAAGAGATAACTATTAATCCTAATAAAGATCTAGCTCAGAGTATTTTGTATACTCAGTTTGAAAATAGACAGATTTCACGACTTTTTGGTTTGGTAATCAGGAACTATTCTCATACTTTTTTAAATCCATTGTCAGAGCTAGATTTTAAAAAATTCATATTAAATTTATCTCCCGATAAAAAAATATTGTTATTTGTAACGTTGTATAGGTTTTCTTTTTCCTATGAATTAAATAAAGAACTAAGTAATCCTATAAGCCGGGGAGAAATATTAAGGTCTTTATCAGAATTAGCCTTATGGTATGAGGATGAATTAAAACGAAAAGATCCTTCTTTGCAAGGAATGTTGGGAAATTTTATGGATCTAAAAATAGGACAAATGAATAATTTAAAGGGGGAGTATACATACGCAAAAGATCTAGATGAGTTAGAAATAAAAATTAAAAAGTCTATTTCTAGCGGTGATAATTTAAATATGATAAATGCCCGAATCACTACTTGTGTTAGGAATTTTACTGGTCATAATTATGAATCCCATGAGCATGTTATTTTTGAGATTGTTGATGAAATTATAGCCAGAATGATTTCCCTAATTTATTATAGCTATACGCAGAGCTGGATATAATATATCAAACTACATCATCATTCAAAATGGGGCACTCCTTTTTTATACTGTACCATTTGTACCATTTAGCTTCAGATTGGAACACTTAAATATGCGACTACAGGACTTAAACACAGGAGATTAGACAATAAAGATCTATTTATACCTCAGGGTCAATATTGAGGCTATAAGGACGATTGGGTTCCAGACCCCAAGGGTTCACTCATACCTTTACATGTTGACAGGCAGTTTAGAAATTTGTAAGATAAAGCTGTATGAAAGGGATTTGGGAATGGATAAAGAATCATAAGCTCATCATTCTTCTTATAGTCGTTATTTTATATCTACTTGCTAACAAAAATTCAACTTCGCTATCTAGAACATCATCCGTACCTCGCTTGAGTCAGAGCTCTGAAATGCTGTTCTCTGCAAAAAACATTGCACCTGTGCCAGTATATGAGTCAGCACCCGTTGCAAACATTAAAGACCGCCTAGTTATAAAAGACTCATACTTATCTCTTAAAGTTTTAAAAGTAAATGAAGTTCAACAATCAATAATTAAAAAAGCTGAGGAATTAGGAGGATATATGGTTAGCACTTTAGTTACAGACCCAAGTGATGTAGCTTCAGCAACAATAATAGTCAGAATACCGGCTAAAAAACTAGAAAGCGCACTAGGATATTACCGCTCTTTATCACTAAAGGTTGTTTCGGAAAATCTTCAAGGTCAGGATGTCACGGATCAATATATTGATCTTGATACACAACTTAAAACCTATGAAAAAACAAAAGCAAAGTTAGAAGATTTATTTAATAATGCAACGATAGTTCAAGACATACTTCAAATTCAAATGGAAATTATCAATGTTCAAGCCTCAATTGATTCAATAAAAGGTCAACAGGACTATCTTGTAAAAAACGCTGAAATGGCTAAAATAACTCTATATCTTTCCACTGATGAATTAGCTCTTCCTTATGCTCCAACCGGATCGTGGAGACCTGGAGTTATTTTCAAGCAGGCGGCCAGGACGGTGGCGGCTGTAGTCTTAGGGATAGGAACTTTGATTATTTGGATTGCCGTTTTTGGTGTTATTTGGGTACCCTTACTTCTCATCTATCTCTACATCCGTAAACGAAAAAATATCCGATAAGCCTTCTTTCTACTTTGACAACTACCCTATAGTATGATATACTATGGGACTTAAATCTATGGATAATACCCTAACGAACATCATCGCCGCGGCTACAATTCTGTTAACCAGTCTTACGGGTAGTGCTGCGCCTAAAACCTTGTCACAGGCGACGTATTCACTATCGAACAGGTATTCAAATACCTTTGTCAACGACGTATTTTCAGATAATATTTTGTTAACCATAGCTTATTTGGGTGGAAAGGTCAAGAAAGGCGATTTAATCGCATGGGATAAAATTGAGTCCGATTGGGAAGAAAAATTTACTTTAAAACCGGGAGAAACATTTGCCTTTCATGACGCTGTTTTGGATAAATATAAGAATAAAGTTGCCAAGACCACCAATGCCCATTTTAACTCTTATGAAGGCTTTAAATCTGATGGTTGGTTGATTGGGGACGGAGTCTGTCATTTAGCTTCATTTATGTATGTGGTTGCTAAAGAAGCCGGTCTTGAGGTTGAAGCACCAACATCTCATGATTTTGCTGTCATTCCAAATATCGAAAAAAAGGACGGAGTGTCAATTTATTCCGAAAATACTTTACAAAATCTTTATATCACAAATAATAAAAGTGACGATGTGTCATTTATTTTTGTTCATAAAGAAAGAGCTTTGACTATACGAGTCGAGACTGCTAATATGAATAAGTGAAGAAAAAATCTAAGTCAAAACGCAAATCTACTTTATTTTACAACTTGCTAAGTACCTTGGCTGTCATTTTATTTGTAATTTTTTTATATCCGTTTGTAACTTCAAAAAATATACCATGTGGAAATTCGATCAGTTGCAAAAAACCCCCAAAGTTTGAGGTCGAAACCAATGTCACTGGAATATATAATAATCATCCGGTATTTGTTCCCAATATTTCTATTTCCAAAAATGAAGATGTCAATCCAGTTTTAGGTATTCAAACTACATTGGGGGAAAAACACATCTATGTTAATTTAGCTACACAGACTCTTTCTGCCTACGAAGGCGACGCTCTTATTTTACAAACTCCTATTTCTTCGGGACTCTGGGGAAAGACGCCAAAAGGTGATTTCACTATTTGGTCAAAGTTTAGAGCGACGAGAATGAGCGGAGGAAGTGGAGCGGATTATTACGATCTTCCCAACGTTCCCTACGTTATGTTTTTTGGTAATAATGATGTACCCGGCAGCGCCGGTTTTAGTTTACATGGTACTTATTGGCATAATAATTTTGGTCATTCAATGAGTCACGGATGTGTCAATATGAAGACGACCGATGCAGCCAAGATATTTGAATGGGCAGATGCTCCGGCCGATGGCAATCAAGGAACAATAATTACTATTTACGGTGACCAACCTGTTTAAAAATAAAATGAAAGATAAAATTATTTTTTTTATTCTATTAATTGGTGTAATAACTGTTTTTATTTTCGTCCAAAAAAATAATAAAAAGAGCCAACCCTTGTATACCGCCGCCGAAGTTGTAAAGACAGAGGCTACTCCCATACCAACAATAGCGACTAGTTTTATGGATTCTCCAGACGGAACAAAGTCACTTACTCTTGAGGAACAAAATGGATCGCAGTCATTATTTGTTTCGTCGTTACCTGACGGACAAAGAGTTGAAATTTACAAAAAACAAATATCAAACTTGATCAAACTTGAGATACCTTATAACACATGGTCACCGGACAACGTCTATATTTTTTTGAAAGAAAAAGAACCGTCGATTGAAAATTATTTTGTCTTCCAAAGTTCAGGAACTTTATTTTTAAATAATTTACCTTTTGTCTCTATCCAAGAACTGTTTGGAAAGGACGTACCAAGTTATGTTATAGAGGACGTGACCGGGTGGGCAGGTCCGAATCTTCTTATTGTCAACACTAAGGCAAAAGATTCGGAGCAAAAAGCATCCTTCTGGTTTGACGTGCCAAGTCAGTCGTTTATTCAACTCGGTACCTACTTTAAATGATGAAAAAATTATTTATTTTTCTATTTTTTGTTGTATTAATAATCTCGCCGTTTTATTGGTATTATTTTGGACCGGTAGGGGGATCGAAAGAAACAGAAATATTTATTATCCCTAAAAATCTGGATGGATTTAATTTGGTGCAAAAATTGGAAGAGGGGAATTACATCAAAAAAAATATAGTTCTTAAATATTACCTCAATACATTTGTTTTTTTTGCCGATGTCAAGTCTGGCGGTTATAAGATCAGTCGTAATATGTGGGCACTCGATATTTTTAAAAAGATAAGCGGTAAGCCAGACCTTGTTTGGGTAAGTTGGTCAAGTTGTTTGAGAAAAGAGCAGATAGGGGAGATCCTAGCTGATGCTTTGGGGTGGAGTAACGATGAACTGGAAAAATGGAATACCGTCTACACCAATTCGCTCCCAGAATATTTTGAAGGCGTTTATTACCCAGACACTTACCTTATTCCCGTTGACGAAAAAGGTGACCAGGTAGCTAAAAGGTTAATTAATCGATTTAATGAAAAGTTTGCTCCTTTTGCCGATAAATATGTAGCGGCCAACATTCGTTGGGTAACAGGCTTAAAAATTGCTTCGCTGATCTCCCGTGAAGCGGCCGGTAAATCTGATATGCACCTGATCTCCGGAATCATTTGGAATCGCTTGGACAAAGGTATGCCTCTTCAAATTGATGCCACGATGCAGTACACGCTGGGAAAAAATAGTGAAGGTAAATGGTGGGGATCGATTGTTATTGATGAAAAACAGAATGAGTCACTTTATAATTCATACTTACATAAAGGTTTACCACCAACACCAATCTGTAGTCCAAATATTGATTATATTGAAGCAGCTTTAAATCCGGAAGAAACCGACTGTTTATTTTATCTACATGATCATTTAAAGCAAATTCATTGTGCGGTAACATACGAAGAACATCTGAAAAATATTAAAAAATATTTAAATTGATATAATAACCGTTATGCCTTTTTATATTTATGCTTGGATTGGGGCCGTTGTATCGGGGCTATTTGTCATAACGGCTAAACTGACGAGCAAACATTCTATCGCCAATCCTTGGTTGTTTAACTTTCTTTTGACGACAGTAACTTTGTTATTTACGATTCCTCCAGCTATCTATTTTCATGCCACTTTACCAAATGGCTGGATGCCGGTTATTTTGGCAGCATTTTTTGCAACCCTTAATACGATTTTTTATATTTTTTCAAACGCAAATTTAGATGTTTCGGTTTTTATGCCTCTTTATAATTTTAGGAATATTTTTACCCTGTTGATTGGTTTTATTTTTTTTGGCGACAGATTTCCAACTTTTAAATTGTTTTATATTTTCCTTATCGTCATCGCTGGAGTTTTGACCTCATTAGATGAAAAATTTAGTTTAAAATCATTTTTCAAAATTACAATAGCTATTGGCATATTGACTGTTTTGTTTTCTGCCGTTAATAGCGCTCTCACAAAAACGGTTTTAATGAACAATGGTTTGTGGACGACCAATCTTTGGATTGCAATAATCAATTTTATTTTTCTTATTCCTACAATACCTCTATTTAAGAAAGATATAAAAAAATTAGATGTGGCCCATATCACACCGGTTGCATTAATGGGAATATTTTTTACAATAAGTATTTTTGCAGCCAATAAGGCTTACGAGGGCAATTACAGTATCACTTCACTTATAATGGTTATGCCTTTTTCAATGATCTTTGCCTTTTTGTTTTCTATTTTTGCACCAAAATTGCTAGAAAAACATACTTTAAAAATCTACGCAATACGGTTTATTTCCGTCGCAATCATGATCTGGGCGGCGATGCAGTTGACAGGATAATTTAATTAATAAATCCTCCTCGAATAGTCTATAATATATAAAACGATTTAGCCGTGGTGGTGAAATGGCATACACGCAGGACTTAAAATCCTGTGACTTTACAGTCGTGAGGGTCCGACTCCCTCCCGCGGCACAATGAGTTAAAACTAAGAATTTAAAGTTACCAGACCGAGATGAAGTTCAATACGATTAAGTCTTTTTCTAATATCAATATCTTGGTGATCAAAGTAATTTATGATCACATTAAGTTTTCTATCAACGGATTTAAACCTACGATTAGTTTTATTGTCTAACGCGCCAATCTTCTTGGTTAATCTTGTCTCGAACGAATCAGCTCTGTTAGTCAAATTATCTTCGAGCGAATCGACTCTGTTAGTCAGCTTAGCTTCAAGTGAGCTTAATTTTACTTCAATAATTTTACCAATCGCTTGAAGATCATCTTGCGTTAACATAGGTGGTATAAAAATAACAAATTATAATAATAATTTCAATATTAATATTTAAAAAATATTTGTCTACCGCTTATAACCTACAAAAGTGTGTTTTTGGATTATTAGAACAACAAAATAATTACGAATGATGAAAGGTGACAGTCTTCAAAATTTGACTTCAAGTTGGAGTTTTGAAACAATAGAGAAATCATGCTTAAATTATCACCGAGTAAAATAGCAAACTATAAACAGTGTCCTTTTAAATATAAATGTGAGGTAGATACGCAAACAAGGCTTGCCTATAGAAAAGATACACCTGATTTAGTTTTCGGAAATTTAATTCACGGATGTCTAAATGATTTCTACAAAAGAACAAAAAAGGAAGACAGAAATTTTGAAACTTTACGAAAATTATTTGAAACAAAATTTAAATATAGTTTTGCAAAACATAACAAGGTATTTAAAAATAAAGAAACAATTATCAAATACGTAGAGGAATCAAAAAAACAATTTAAGACTTTTCTTAAAAATAAACTTTCAAAAGGAGAGCCATTGGTTACTGAAGATTTTCCAAAATATCAATTGAATCCTGAACTTGAACTTGGAGGAAAATTTGATCGGGTCGATCTGGTTGATGATAAATTAACCCTGATAGATTATAAGACTGGAAAGTATAAAGAAGACGGACAGAGTAATTATGAATTTCAACTTAATTTTTATGAATATTTACTGACAAAAAAATATCCTGAATATAAAGTAGATAAAAAGATACTATTCTATTTAAAAGAAAATAAGATTGATAAATACGAAACAAGCTATGACCTAAACGAAGTTGAAAATGAAATATTAGATATTGCTGAAACCATAAATAATGATATTGATCTAAAACCAAAACGCAATTCTTTATGCAATTATTGTGACTATCAGCAGATCTGCCCAATTTTTAAGGAAAGATAGAATTATTTATTCCGCAGATAATAACTCATCCTGATATACGGATATACTTTAATTTCTTTTTCTATGGATTGGTTTAATTATTTTTGATAAAATAAGCGCTATATTGCCTGGATAGCTCAGCGGTAGAGCAGCTGTTTTGTAAACAGCAGGTCCGCGGTTCGAATCTGCGTCCAGGCTCTGGTACAAGAGTCCATAGTTCAACGGATAGAATAAATCCCTTCTAAGGATTAGATGACAGTTCGATTCTGTCTGGGCTCACCAACTAAATTTTTACAATCTAATTTATTTTAAAATCTTTCGTAGTTGATTATAAATACATCACATAACTACTTATTGAAAATATATATGGTTAAATGTATAATCACATAATGAGCGCTAGAACAGTCTGCATTGAACGGGCCATTGGAAGAGTTGAACATTGTTTTGAATTAGAGGGAGGTGGTTTTAATAGAGCCTTTAATCAAATAGCTAATTATCGAAAGCACTTAAATAACTTAGTAAAAGAACCAGGTTTTAAATTAAGAGCTGCGACATCTTTAGGATTCTTAACCGTAGTTGTTTTGTATGAAGCATTTTCGCACAAAATTTTCGAACTTCCAAATTTAGTTGCAGGACTAGGAATGCTTCCTGTTGCATGTTCCTGTAGTTCCAATTCTGTATCAGACCAACCCGTACAAGAACAACAGCCTGATCCTTTGAGTGCTGAAAGGTGGTCGCCACAATCATATGTTGAAACACTAAATGAAAAAGGTGAAACAGTTTTCCGCTAAAATTAGTTTCTGAAAAACTGCTTAAAATAGGCCTTGACAAATATTATGATAATTATTATGATTTTAATCAATGAGTAAAAATGAGTAAAATAAGGAATTTTATCTTCATTTTTATATTCTTTTTATCATTTTTTTTCAATTTACCAAAAGTAGAGGCCTTTAATGTTCCGTGTACAACTTATGGTAAATATCCTGGCCCCACAATTCCTGGCAACCCAAGTTGCCATAGAACAACATGCCCAGATAATTATACTTGTGAATGGTCGGCAACTTATAAATGTGGTTATTGTAAGGCCCCTGTACATCCACCCAGACCATCAGAGACCCCGGTACCAACTTTGACTACAGTTCCACCTCAAACCTGCGGACCTTTATATTATTGTTATACAGCAAATAATAGTTATACTTGTCGACCGACATCACCGATATACAATCCTGTCACTCACATTCAATGTGGAGCGTCGGCAACCTGCGAACAAAACATAGCCGCTGTTTTTCCGGGACAAACTACCGGAATTTGTTATCCATCAACGGCAAATTGTTTGGCTGGCTGTGTTCGTCCACCAACTCCAACTTTGACACCAACACCGACCGTGCCTCCAGTGCCCAGATGTCAACAAATGTCCGTTTTTTTGGCAGGAGTTGATATTACTGGCAATCTTTCGAGAATTAAATTTGGTGATACGGTGACCTTTAAAGCATATGCTCCGGTCTATGCTGGTCAAATCGTAAGATCTATTACTTTTGAAATATTTAAAAATGGAGTTTCATCAAGTATTGTCAATGCCCCGGCTGGAGTTGAAAATAACCGATGGGTGGCAACATATTCGTACGTAGTAAATTCGTATGGAAGCTTTTTAGTAAAAGTTAAATCAATAAATTTATAAAATATGGATATATCTGCTATTAATAGACCATTAACAATAAAACAAATTATAACTGTATTAATTTTGATCGCAGTTATTGCTGTGGCCGTTGCCACTTTGGCCCTTCCAAATTTATTGAGTCAGAAAAAAAATTTATCGTTGGTAAATTCTCGTGCTGTAGCTCGGATTGCTTTGCCACCTGAAACCGATATTTGCACCGCAGAATTTAATATTCCGACGCCTCCGGCACCACCTTCAATTACACCAACTCCGACACTTACCTGTAATAATTTAGACATAGCAATTGTAACTGACAGATCAGACACAATGACTTATCCTGCGGACGGGATACCCGGTCATACAACGAAACTTGAATACGCAAAAGCTGCCATGACAACGTTAGTAAACACTGTGATTGGTTCGTCAACGACAAACGTTAAGATCGCTGTTGCAGATTTTGGTAGGCAAGGGGACGTGAATGACCCGGTTTTAGGTAATTTAACTCAATTTCCAATAGTAAATTATGTTTCGATCCTAGAAACACCTTTGAGTAATCAGTTCGCAAGTATTGTCTTACCGGCTATCAGTGCCATCCATCATAACCAATCTGGTACTTGTATCCAGTGTGGTCTGCATATAGCCAATCGTGAACTTACAAGTACCACTAACAGAAAAGTTGTTATATTGCTTTCCGATGGCATGGCCAATAGGATCTGGACCGGTGTCAAACCGGGTGACCCTGACCAAAGAATATCAAAAGACGCAGCCATCGCCCAGGCGACTCAGGGTCGTGCAAATGGTATTGAATACAAGGTGATCGGATATGGCGAAGGAACAGGTGCTTTAACTGGAATTTCTGAAGATACTTTAAAAAGGATTGCTTGTGCCGATCCTAACGACGCAGCTTGTGTTGCCAACAACTATGCTCACAGACCAAATGCCCTTGATTGGTCAAATGCCTTCTTGGCTATTTTGAGACAACTTTGTCAATAAGGTTTGATATCTTTTATTTTGTATACAACGGATCCTGAAGGAGTTCTTATCGTTACCTCATCGCTAGTTTTTTTCCCTACCAAGGCTCTACCGACGGGGGAGTAGTATGAGATTTTCCCGTTAGCAATATCTGATTCGTGACTGTTGACTATTTGATAGGTCTGCGTTCCAAATTTTGTTTCGACAATAACTGTGCATCCGACATCAACCATTCCTTTGAAGTTTACTTCATAAATATAGGCGTTATCTAAAATTTTTGTAAGAATTCGAAGTCGACGATCGACTGAGGAGAGCTTTGACCGAGCGACTTTGTAGGCGGCGTTTTCGCTCAAATCGCCCATCTCACGGGCCGTCTTAAGATTGGTCACCGCCATTATCCGACTGATCTTTAAAGCTTTTTGTTCATTAACAAGATCTTCGTAACCCTTCTTTGTAAACGGAGTTTTCATAACATTTTTTTTAATTTTCCCAGAGATTCCTCGTCATAAATCGACACTGGCAAAACATCTTTATTAAATTTTTTTAGTTCTTTAATTTTTTTTTCTACTTCTTTTTTTTCGATCAGATCTATTTTTGTCAATAAAATTATTGATTTTTTTTCAGGGAGGCGGGGATTATAACTTTTCAATTCGTTAACAACGGTATTGTATTGAGACGCAAGATCCTGCGTCTCTACCGAGATACAATGGAAAATCAAATCGACCTTCTCAATGTGTTTCAGGAATTTAATACCTAACCCTTTTCCAGTCGAGGCGCCCTCGATCAGTCCTGGGACATCGGCTATTACCTTATTGTTAAAAACACCAAGATTCGGTTCAAGGGTTGTAAAAGGATAGTTAGCAGTCCGAACGTTGGCAGATGTCAGCTTATTAAGTAAGCTGCTTTTCCCGGCATTTGGCAACCCAATTAGTCCAAAGTTAGCGATCAATCGAAGTATAAGTTTAAAATTTCTTTCCTGACCTTCGCGTCCTTGTTCAGCGTGCTGGGGAACTCGGTTGGTTGGCGTTTTAAAAGCATCATTGCCCAGTCCGCCAATGCCACCTTTGCAGAGTAGCACTTTAGGATTTTTTTCATTCACTGTGATTTCTCCTTTGGTAACAATATCAATGAAGGTTGTGCCAATGGGTACTTTAATAAGTAGATCATCACCATATTTGCCGGTCCGTTGATTTGGGCCACCAGGACCACCATTTTCCCCGATATATTTAATTTTTGAAATAAAAGTAGCCAGTTGAGTAAGATTAGAACTTGCAACAGCATAGACATTGCCTCCAGGGCCACCATTGCCACCAGAGGGGCCTTTTCTATTCCTAAAAAAAGTCACTCTCCCAGCTCCGCCATGTCCACCCTTAACCATAATTTTTGCTTCATCGATAAACATAATATGCCTAATTATAACCTATTTAAAATATTAAAAATTAAATATAAAAAATCAAAAAATAAATGTTCGATTTAACAAATATGGTAGGGAACGACCCCCGTGTCGTTCCAATTGAAAATATAAGCAACCTATAGTATAATTGAGCATGAAATTCGAAAACCTAGCTACGAAAGCAGAACTTGCTTTGCTGACAACTTCTCTTTCATTTGTTACATATTCAGTGTTAGCAAATAAAGATTATTTATGTCCTTCAGCAGCTTTTATGATATTTACAATTGGTTTCATTTGGGCTTTAATGAAAAAAAAATATAGTCCTAATAAGCAGAAACCCTCTCGAAGAGTAGAAGATGTTCTCGCAGAAATTGATGAACAAAAAGATAATTGTTTAAGTAGGAGTGCAAAAAAACCTAAACCTAAAGAAACAAGACCATGCGATATGATTTAAAATAATCTATTTTCCTCTTTCTTATTAATCTTCAAATGAGTTAAAGCTTTTTGAATATGAAGAGGAGATTGCTAAAGCAGTAGATAGATTTATTGAAATATTGAAGGTAAAAGCGCAATTGATTTATTTTTATTATAGGGTATAATTATTAAATGGCAGAACCTCATAATAAAGGTGTAAGTGCATTTCTTAAGGAGACTCATAGGATATGGCCAAAAGCAAAAGAAGTAAGTGGTATTATAAAAGGAGTTGAAAATGTTAGTCGGAAAGGATTACATCCTTTAGTTTTATTTATACCGATCAGCGTTGCCTGTTGTTTATTGGGATATGCTTTAACAAAGTCAAGCGGATATAGTAAATTGTTTGGACCAACAGCTCCAGAAGATACTGATTCTGCTCCTTACTCCGAGACATCAATTCCGGGTACCCCACCGACAATCATATATGATGGGCAAGGCGGGCAAGGGAGTGCCGATACAAATGCTGGCGCAAATGAAACACCAACTGCATGGCCTCCATTTCCTCCAATCGGAATACCACAAGATCCTAGTCCAGCAGGCCCGGACCCAGATCTAAATCCAGATAAAGAAGAATACGGAATTTTTAGTGCCTCAAATGTTAATAAAGGTCCATATCCTGTTGGGAAATGTAATGTTGATCACATTCAAAGTTCTGATGAAAATAAAGTTATAGTAACCGCATCAGACAAAAATGGTCAAAATGAATTATCTAACGCAATTTGTTCTGCTTTAAGAACACAAGGATGTAAGAATGGGTGGGATATAACTATCGGTAACGAAGTTATTTTCCAAGTCTATCGTGGTGATAACAGGGCTAAAATTGGTGAATTTGGTTCTGCCACACTACAGGAAGCTTCTGATGCCGTTATACAAGTTTGTACTGCTAGTTCAAGAGCAGGTGAAATTAAATCGCTTGCTTCAGTTAGAAATAAACCTCAAAATCCAAAAGAAAATTGGAAATATAATAGAAGTGATGTGGGACAACTGGCAAAAAGAGGTAGAGTTTACACCGCGAGAGCATAATTTTCTATTTTAATTAGAGCAATCTAAAATAATCTATTTTCCTCTTTCTTATTAATCTTCAAATGAGTTAAAGCTTTTTGAGTCAGTAGTCTACCTCTTGTAGTCTTTTTTATAAATCCTAGCTGTAACAGATAGGGTTCGATAAATTCTTCGACGGTGCGCACATCCTCGGAAATAGCAGAGGCGATGGTCCCGACACCGACAGGATTATTATTAAATTTCCTTCCCAATATTTCCAGATACTGTTTATCAATATCAGTTAAGCCAACTTCATCGATCTCCAGCAATTCAAATAATTTTTCCAATAATTTTAAATCGATCTCTTTATGTTTATCAACTTCGAAAACATCTCTAGCGCGTTTCAAGATCCTGTTTGCCAGTCTTGGTGTCTTGCGCGACCTTAAAGATATCTGATGAGCCGCCTCATTGGTTATTGAAATGCCAAAGATCTTGGCTGATCTTTTTATTATTTTTTCAATCTCGGCTAAATCATAAAAATCAATTCTAAGTATTAATCCAAATCGATCACGGAGAGGAGCAGAAAGTAAAGCAAGTTTAGTCGTAGCGCCAACGATCGTTATCCTTGGAACCGGCAGGCGGACAGTCCGAGCCGATGGTCCCTGACCAATAATTATGTCTAGAGAATATTCTTCCATAACGGGGTAGAGCATTTCCTCAACCGATTTTGGCAAACGGTGGATTTCATCAATAAATAAAACATCGTTATCTTTCAGGTTAGTTAGGATAGCAGCTAGATCGCCGGTTTTGGTAATCGTTGCTCCTGATGTGACCCTCATTTCGCCCTTAAGTTCGTTAGCTACAATATAAGCTAAGGTAGTCTTACCAATTCCCGGTGGGCCGTAGAAAAGAATGTGCTCGGAGGGTTTGCCGCGTTTATTGACGGCATCAATAAACATCTTTAAAGTCTTTGAAACATTTTCTTGCCCGATGTAGTCCTTTAATAATTTTGGACGGAGATTTTCTTTATTTTTAATGTTTGCCATTATAACATTATAGCACGACGAAAAAAGCAAAAATACGGTGGAAAATCTGAAAAACCTATAGTATAATCAAACAATGTCATGGAAAGATAGTATCATACATGGTTTTAAAAGTGGTGGAAAGGGAATGACAGGAGAGATTATTGAAAATAATGGTGATAAACATACACCAACTTTTATCAAAAGTCTTGGATGTATTGCCCCAGTCTTTTCTACCATCGTTGGAACGACTACACTTATAGTGGGAGCACTTAAAAGTGCTAATCCAGAAAACACAGCAGTTTATTGTGCAACAGGACTAGGAATGATATTTTTCGGTTTATTAATGCCAGCTATTACTAAAATCTTTAAAAAATAGTTAAGATTTACCTTGTTTTTTAAGTGCTTCTTTGATTTTTTCTTCAACCGTTAGATTTTTTGGTAGTTTGGAAATAATTTTTTTGGCATCAAATGATTTGTATCCCAAAGAGACTAAGGCGCTGACGGCCGTTTGATCGTCGTCGGACAAGACCATTTTAGCCATATCAAAGTCGCTTTTAAGTTTGCTCGATAACTCTAAAATAATTTTCATGGCAGTTTTTCGGCCAAGGCCTGGAACTTTGGTAAAAGAGTCGACGTCGTTCGATTGGACAAATTGGACTAATTGGTCCAATGGGATAGCCGAAATCACGGAAAAAGCTGTTTTTGGCCCGACTCCGGAAACGGTCAATAAAAGTAAAAAGAAATCGTGTTGCTGTTTAGTTTCAAAACCAAAAAGGATAAGAGCGTCATCACGAACTTGTAAATATGTATAGAGTTCGATAGTTGATAGTGGCTGATGCCTAGTGACTAGTGAGGGAGGCAAAAAAACCTGATAGAAAACACCACCGGAAGTTTCGATTAATCCAATATTTTTGTCAACCTCAACAAGTTTTCCTTTTAGTTTGCCAATCATATAATTAAACAGTTAAACGGTTAAAACTTAAACAGTTAAAAAAACATTTAAAAACCTAAGTATTAAACGTTTAGTAGTTTGATGTTTAATAGTTTTTTTAAGTTTTAACAGTTTAACATTTAACAGTTTATTATGATAGTTTTAGTTCTTTCTCAATATCCAACAGTCTATTATATTTTGTGACGTTTTCCGAATGGACAGGGGGACCGAACTTGATAAAATCGGCTTGAAGTGCGACGCTTAGGTCAGCGACGAAATCATCATTAGTCTCAGCGTGTCCTGCCGAAATAATGTAATTTAAATTTTTTGTTTTTAATTTAGTTACCTGTTCGAAAAATTCCGTTATTGTACCGATTTCATTAAATTTCAAAACAGCTGTTGTCACTTTATCGAATAGACCGGTATTTTCGCTGGCCAAATAAAAATCCGTCTTAACATCTTTCAAAAAACCCTGATTGGCCTGCAGATCGTTTTTTTCCAGAGGATCAATAATTACCAAAAGTATATATTTCTTTATGGTTTCTTTGATAAATTTAACATAATCTTCACTTGCTAACGGTTGTTCTTTGTCTTTGACCGTATAACGATGTTGGTTGAAGTATCTATCAGCTTGAAAATTAATACTGGCAAAAATATCTTGACCAAAATGAAGGTTCATTGATTCGACAGACTGTTTGATCGCATCAATAGCATCTAAATTATTAAAAAATTTCATTTTAAAAAGTTTTCGCAAATTATGATAAAGATCAACGCTAATTTGGTATGACTGGTTGTAAGGAAAAGCGGAGGATGGAAAAATCAGAAATTCTTTGAAATCGAGATCGGTTTGCCCACCTTTTCCCCCGGTTAACAATGTGAAAAGGGGAGTGGGAAGTTTTTTGAGTTCAAGACTAAGGTGAGATGACTGAATAAATTTTTCGTTCAGGTAGACATATTGTGGCTGGCCTGAGACCAGAGCGCCAGCGTTGGCAACTAATTTTGAGATCAGATTTATTGTATTTACTCCAAGTTGACTTTTGTCTTTTGTTCCATCAGCTTTGAGGAGCCAATTGTCTATCTCGGTTTGTTTTAAAGGCGAAACTCCGGCAAGTTTTGGACTAATCAGATCGTTGATGTAAGTAGCGGCTTTTTTACAACCAAGTCCGTTATAACGAGTTTTATCTTTATCCCTTAACTCTTCAACAGGTAATTTAAGTTCCGGGTCAAGCGAGGAAATATTAGATAGGACAAAACGGTTATCATCAAGAAAAAGTTTTCCTTGAAGGGTTGGATAGCCTAAAGAATTGATGATCTCATTGGCAACGATTTTTTTTATTACGGACATATTTTGATTATAATACAAATCATGTTATGGTAGGGAACAAAAATTGAATTATTTCTTGGATTTTTCCTTGAAGAGCTTTTTTTCAGCATCAAAAACAATTTGGCGGGTGCGATCAATAACATCCGGTGTTACGGAAAGACTCGTGATCCCGGCTTTAACCATTCTTTCGGCAATCTCCGGATAGTCGGAAGGTGCCTGGCCACACATCGAACATGTTATGCCGTATTTTTTACAAGTCTTAACAATATATTCTAGAACATTTAAAACAACCGGTGTCCGTTCATCATAAACGCGGGAAACTTCTTCACTATCTCGATCAACACCCAACAACATCATTGTTAGATCATTGGTTCCAATGGACACTCCGTCAATTCCAATTTTAATAAACTCTTCCAAGTTCAAGGCACAAGATGGTACTTCAACCATTATCCAAAGCTTGAACTCGGGATAGCTCAATAGGCCACTTTTTTCAACAATTTGTTTTATTTTAATTAATTCCCAAGGAACGCGGACAAAGGGGATCATTAAGTGGAGATTTCGGTAACCTTTTTCCCAAATTTTTTTGATCGCTGCCAATTCCATTTCAAAGACTTCCGGATTGGCGATGTAGCGATACGCACCTCTAAAACCAAGCATCGGATTTTCTTCGTGAGGTTCAAATTCTTTCCCGCCTTTTAAATTTCTGTACTCATTAGTTTTAAAATCAGTGGCTCTATAGACGACCGGTCGGGGAGAAAAAGGGCCAACAAATCTCATTAGTTCTTTTGAAAGCCGGTTAATAAAGACATCCTGTTTCTTTTCCTTGATAAACTGTTTTGGATGTTCGCCAATTTCGGCAACGACAAATTCAGCTCGAAGCAACCCAATACCATCGACGTGCATCTTGGCAACTTTTGCCGCCTGGTCCGGTTGAGCTAAATTAGTATAAATATTTGTAGCGGTGTGCAATTTAAGAGTCTTTACTACTTTCGTTGTCGATGTGGAAGCGACCGCTTTTCCCTTAAAGACGTCCCCGGTTAAGCCATTAACGGAAATGACCATGCCATCTTTCAAAATTTTTGTGGCCCCTTCGGCCCCAACGACGGCAGGAATTCCCAGTTCGCGGGAAACGATCGCGGCATGTGAAGTTCGACCACCCTTTTCAGTGACAATTGCAGCCGCTTTTTTCATGGCCGGAACGTAGTCAGGATTAGTTTGAGGTGCTACTAAAATGTCACCGGTTTTGACTTTTCCAATCTCCTGAGGAGACATGATAATTTTTACGACGCCGACACCTATACCCGGAGAGGCTGGTGAACCGGAAAAAAGTAGAGGAAGGTCCGCACCCATGGTACTGGCGACACTATTTTTTGTGGTTGTGATAGGTCTTGATTGGATAATATAAACCCGATTATTTTTAATAGACCATTCAATATCCTGGGGAAAGTAATAGTGTTTTTCAATATCTCGAACCAACATGGCTACTTTTAAAATTTCTTGGTCGGATAATTTGATCTGAGATCCTTCTTTTCCCAATTTGACTTCTTTATTATCAATATTTGATTTAACAAATTTGACATCCTGTTTACTGACCTCTTTTTTTGTAATTACCAATGATCTTTTGTCAACCTCGTAATGATCTGGAGTAACTCTTCCTTGGACAATATATTCACCTAAGCCAAAAATTGCTTCAATTACTATTTTATTTTTATCATTAGTAACGGGATCAATTGAAAAGGCGACTCCTGATTTTTCGGATTCGATCATTCTTTGAACGACGACAGCTAGCCCAACTTTGCTATGGTCAAATTTTTGCTCGTTTCGATAATAGATAGCTCTTTGAGTAAAGAGAGAGGCATAACATTCTTTTACTTTTTTTAATAAATACGCTTCGCCTTTGACGTTGAGATACGTGTCTTGTTGGCCAGCAAATGAGGCGGTTGGAAGATCTTCAGCAGTCGCTGATGATCTTACTGCAACTAAGGGCGACTGATATAAAGACTTTACTTTCGATATTCCTGTTTTCAAGAAAGAACCGCTATTTTTGAAATATTTATTTTCTTTAATTTCCAAATTCTCATAAAAACTAACGATTTCCTTAACCAAATTTTTTGGTAAATCTGAAGATATTATAATTTCACCTATATGTTTCGATGCCATTTCCAATTCGTGAGAATTTTCATAGTTTAGATTTGTAAGCAAAGACATAATCTTATTTTTTATTCCGGCCTTTTCTACGAAGTCAAAATATGCTTGAGCAGTGATAATAAAACCGTAAGGAATTGGCAATGAAGCATTGACCATCTCGCCTAAGTTGGCACCTTTTCCACCGACTAAACCAACATCGTTTTTTCCAACTTCCTCAAACCAGACGATTGGTTTTTTTATCGGCATAAATAGAACGATAGAGGATTTATTTTTTTTTGTCAAGGGGATTTTTTAAGAAGTATATAAATAGCCGTTGACAAAGAATTTATGGTTTGCTATTATTTCCTTTACCAATGATAAGACAACTTTCGTAACGGCATTTTGGATGCACAACTTGCACTCCTATCAGCCTACGTAAACAAATTTTTTATTTAGAATTTTTCATTTTTCAGTTTATTGTGGCTTTAAGATTTGTTGAAAATTATCTTGGGTGATTGGGCTTTTTAGAGATTGGGCCTATAGCTCAATTGGCTAGAGCGTCGGATTTGCATTCCGAAGGTTTGGGGTTCGAGTCCCCATAGGTCCACAGCGTAATAAATTTTTTTAACGAAAAATTTAAACGCAGTTTAGGAACGTTTAGATCGAAGATCTATTACGTTCCGCTGCACTTTAACAATCCGGCTGTAAGAAAGTAGGCAACATTAAGAGTGAGCCTTATTTTATAAATGACTGTCCGTTGTTTATATCTAAGAGCTCGACAAATATTTACTGATAAGAAAGATGGGAGAGATTAACGCCAATGGTGGATGCCTTGGCAGTTTGAGCCGAAGAAAGACGCGTGTTTAAGCGCGAAAACGACGATGAGTCCTTAAATAGACGTTATCAATCGTTGGTTTCTGAATGGGGTAACCCCTGCTGATGAAAGTCAGCGGATCTTAGGAAGGAAACTTGAGGTTGGAAGTTGGGGAAATTTTTTTTCTGACTTCTGCCTTTTAGTCTCCTTCTTAAGAAGGGCACTCGGGGAACTGAAACATCTCAGTACCCGAAGGAATATAAAACAATAGTGATGGCCCTAGTAGCGGCGAGCGAACGGGCCACAGTCTAAACCCTTGACGCAAGTTAAGGGTGTTGCGGGGCAGATAATATGGGATTTATCGAGGATAAAAAAACGCTTTGGAAAGAGCGGCCTTAGAAAGTGACAGCCTTGTATTTTAAATCCAAGATAACCCTATTCTGTTCCCAAGTACTACGAGTCACGGCAAACCTTGTAGGAATCCGGGTCGGTCACGACCCAAGACTAAATACTCAAACTGACCGATAGTGAACTAGTACCGTGAGGGAAAGGTGAAAAGAACCCAGAAATGGGAGTGAAATAGAAACTGAAACCATTGGCTAACAAGCAGACAGGGCTCCGCGTAAGCGGGGTGATGTCGTGCCTATTGAAGAATGAGTCAGCGAGTTTACGTTTACGGTTTGTTTAACCTCGAAATTTTTGAGGGAAGACATAGGGAAACCGAGTCCTAATAGGGCGTCTTTATCGTAAACGTAAGACCCGAAACTGTGTGAGCTAACCATGGGCAGGATGATTCTCTCCGAAAGGAGAGAGGAGGTCCGAACCCGTTGTCGGTGAAATGACATGGGAGGACTTGTGGTTAGGGGTAATATGCCAATCGAACACAGAGATAGCTGGTTCTCCTCGAGATATATTTAGGTATAGCCTCTAGTTAACGTTTCACGGGGTAGAGCTACTGGATTGTCCCGAAAGATTAATTTCGATCGGGATAAACCAAACTCCTAATACGTGAAATTTAGTGCTAGGGAGTCAGTCGAGTCCGGATAAGCGGATTTCGGCGAAAGGGAAACAGCCCAGACTCTCGTCTAAGGTTCTAAAGTGGCTTTTAAGTGAAAAGGCCGTTTGATTTCCAATACAGCAGGTAGGTTGGCTCAGAAGCAGCCACCCTTTAAAGAGTGCGTAACAGCTCACCTGAATATTCCCAATTTATTGGGATGGAGATCTTGCGCCTAAAATGATCGGAGCTAAAGAGCCCACCGAAGACGGAGATGCGATAGCAATATCGCGTGGTAGAGGAGCTTCCTGTAAACAGTGAAGGTGGATTGTAAGATCTGCTGGAGATTACAGGAGTGAGAATGCTGACATAAGTAGTGAATCTTCCGATGAAAACTCGGAATGCCGTATACTCAAGGTTTCCTCGGTAATGTCAATCATCCGAGGGTAAGTCGAATCTAACCGCGTACCGTCTGGTACGGGGGATGTACAAGCAGTTAATATTCTGCTACTTGGTTTAATGAGTTATATTTTTTAGATGACGAGGTTTGATAGGTCACTCCTTCTATATGAAGGACTAAATTATAAATCTTTATCGCAAGATAAGGGCAAGTAATTAATGCAATTCTGTCGCAAGACGGGAGAGGTGAATGACTTAAGCCTCCGGGAAAAGTCTATAAAGGATTATTAAATCAATTCGTACCATAAACCGACACAGGTGAGTTGGTGGAGTACACCAAGGCATTCGGGAAAAGGTAGTTTAAGGAATTCGGCAAAAAAGCTGAGCGTAAGTTTTCGATATGCTCTGCCACGATTAACCTCGTGGTTACAACAAAAGTTTATTAAACGACTGTTTAGCAAAAACACAGGTTCCTGCAAACCCCTTTAGGGGATATATAGGAGCTGAGGCCTGTCCAGTACTGGTAAGTCAACCGCTTTGGGTGATCCAATTCATTTGGTTAGCTCGAGGTGTAAGCTCCAGTGAACGACAGCTCTAACCCTGAGAGTTCTAAGGTAGCGTAGCCCCTTGCCGGGTAAGTTCCGGCCCGCATGAAAGGTCTAACGATTTAATAACTGTCTTAAACCGCCACCCGACGAAATTGAAATGGCTGTGAAGATGCGGCCTACTTGCACATGGACAAAAAGACCCCGAGAGCTTTACTGAAGCTAGGTATTGATGGAAGAAAATTAACTGTTTAGTGTAGGAGGGAGCCTCACGGCGACAATGCAACACCTCTCTTTGATTTTTTTTCATCTTAGTTCGTCAAAAGACGTACGACAGTGCTTGGCAGTCAGTTTAACTGGGGCGGTTCCCTCCTAAAGAGTAACGGAGGGGCGCAAAGGTCAGCTTAGTCCGGATGGAAATCGGACTATAAGTGCATACGCATAAGCTGGCTTAACTGTGAGAGTGACTACTCAAACAGATGCGAAAGCAGGTGTTAGTGATCCCCTGACTCGCTGTGATTGCGGTCAGGGCTTAACGGATAAAAGCTACCTCGGGGATAACAGGCTAGTCGCGTCCGAGAGTTCATATCGACGACGCGGTTCGGCACCTTAATACATTGGGGCGCCATGAGAGTAATCTCACGCTTGTAATCCAAATTTTTGTTGGGTCTTTTTGAAAATTTATACTAGCTCATAACGGTGGACTCCTTTTAGCAATAAAAGGACAATACCGTGGGAAGCCTTCGACTAATTTTAGGTTAAATCCTAGAAATGTTGATTGCGCCTGTAACGACTTTTCAATATCGAAAGATTTTGAAAGACTTGATAATTTATTATCAGGTAATAAGGCTAGCTCCTGAATAATATCGGGAAGAAGGTATAGTCTAAACTTTTAAGTAATTAAAAGAATTTTGCGATGTCGGCTCACCGTATCCTGGGACTGAAGTAGGCCCCAAGGGTTGGACTGTTCGTCCATTAAAACGGTACGCGAGCTGGGTTCAGAACGTCGTGAGACAGTTCGGACTCTATCCTGTGCAAGCGATTGAACTTTTGAGGAGACTCTTCCACAGTACGAGAGGACCTGGAAGAGGAAATCACTGGTCTACCGGTTGGCCCACAAGGCCATCGCCGGGTAGCTACATTTCCAAACGATAAACACTGAATGCATCTCAAGTGTTAAGCGAACTCCAAGATTAGAAGTTCCCATTAGCTTCCCCGCAGAATACGGGGTTGATAGGACTTAGATGTAAGACCCGTAAGGGTTTTAGTCGAGAGTTACTAAGTAGCGACTCTCCCATCTTTTTTCTCAGTAGTATTGATGGGTTTACTTTCTTACACTTTTTCGGTAAAGGTCAGTCCCTTTAGGGTCGGACCTCATATAAAAATTACGAATAAATTGACGACATTTCCGCGTATAATCAACTAATGACGATTCTTTCTATCGATTCTGGAATTGAACGTACGGGGTATGCGGTTTTTAAGGATAAAAAGTACGTCACTTCCGCGCTTATTAAGACATCAAAAGAAAAATCTACGGAAATTAGATTGGAAGAAATATATTCTAAGCTCGAAGAAGTTTTTAAAAAATATCAGCCGGATGTGATGGTTTTAGAACAGTTATTGTTCTTCAAAAACCAAAAGACATTTATTCGTGTTGCTCAAGCGCAAGGAATTGTTATGCTACTTGCAGCTCAAAACAAAATCAAAGTCGAATTCTTAACTCCACTCCAAATTAAGCAGATTGTGACAGGCTACGGACAAGCTGATAAAAAATCTGTACAAAAGATGATTCGACTGACAACTAATATTGACATTAAACAGGACGATGAGGCAGATGCAGTGGCATGTGGACTGGCATATATTTATTTACATTAAGGTCCGTCCTTATTTAAGGACGGACCTTATATAAAGAGAGTCCCTAATTCGCTCCGATCCGACTCAGCTTTTCAGCGGCATATTTGGCTCCTGAGTACATTGAAGATTCTATATTATTGGATTTAATATATTGCGCAATAAATCCCGATGTATATGCATCGCCGCAACCGGTTGTATCAACGATTTTTTTTGCCTTAACCGTATCTTGAAAATATTTTTGATCTTTAAAATAGCCGTAACTGCCTTTTTCCGCGTCAGTAACAATTAGAATTCTGTCTTTGAGATAGGGGAGTTTAATCTCTAAATTTTTAAAATCTATTTTATTGTAAGGTCTTTTAATTAAATCTGAAAATTCATGCGAATTGATAATCAAAACGTCTAAAGCATCAAAAAAATTAGTCAAATCTTTAATTGGTCTACGGCAATCTAAAGAAGATAAATTAACAAAAGTTAAAGTTTTATCGCCTTTTAAATAGTTAAGCATTTTCTTTTTTTCATGTAGATCCAAATGCTCTAAAGGAGAGAAATAAATATTTTTGGCCTTTTTCAGATCTTTGTGCATTAAAAAATCCTTTAACATGTGACACGGTGTTTCATAGTGAAGGACTGTTCTCTCTCCAGTTTCAGTAAGTAATATGGAAGAAATTTTATAGTAATCATTTTCGATCTGGCAAAATTCGGTCGAAACTTTTTTATCAGCTAATTTTTTAAAAATTATATCTTTAAAAGGGTTGTTACCAACTTTACCAAAAACCGCTGTCCTTAAACCTAATTTAGCCACCCCTGATGCGACGTTAACCCCACCTCCGCCGATGTCCTCGTGAAAATAATCTGCATAATATTTCCCCCCAATTGCCAACTGAAACCGCTCCTTATTTTTTGTAAAAGACTTACCTTTGTAATAAAGATCAATACTAATATTCCCAACAGAAATAAGATCGTACATTAATTAATGATAGCAAACAAAGTTGAAGAAGTATTAATAAAAAAAATGTTTTTATTTTTTTTCTTTATGTTTTGAATGAGTAAAAGATTCGCGTAAACCATTAAGTCCTGCTCCTGCCAATAAACCTATGGCATATCCACCTGCATAAGGTAATAGTGGATGATAGACAGCGGTTGCCGTAGCAACGACTCCTGCTGGAGCAATATCTATAAGACAACCGAGAGAATGATCTGTGGTAATTCTATGTTCATAAGGATCTTGTTCTTCTTGGCTAACTAGGTGCATATTTGAACCTTCTCGAAAGATATGTAAACCGTGTAGAGTACCAGCAATAAAACTTAGTGCAAATAAACCTGTAGCTAATGTGAGATTATCCATTTATTATTTAATTTATAATTGCTTCATTATACTATAAGTCTTACCAAAATTCAACAACAATTATTATGACTAATAATTATAATTACTCTATGCTCACAATTATCTGTGGCGAGGATTCGGTGGAATCACGAAGATATTTTACCGATCAACAAAAATAAGATCGTACATAGATTAGTAATAGCAGGCAGAAATACTGAATTACTCATACGTAGGATTTGTTAGCCTTTTCTATTCGAAACAATCGCCCCATATATCATCATCGCAAATCCTGGCACCATTGGTACTACTACATTTAACGTTTCCGCTAGTCCAATTGATAGTCCTGTAAATTTAGCGATAGTTTGGTAGCTGCCAGATATCGTAGTGATTAAACCTGCCGCAAGACCAAAAGCAGCAACGGCTAGACCACGCGTAGCGAAATCAATTCCTCTTTCATAATTTTTTTTAGGTGGTAGATTATCATATTCATATTTAAAAAATATTTTAACCCTGTAAGTCTTTTCCTCCGCCCTTATCTTCCATATCAGCAAGTCTCCTTGATCCGTACATTAACATTGCGTTTGCTAATGCAAGTCCTGTTAAAGCAATTGCTTTCATTCCAGGAGTTAAATACGAACTAAGTATTTCTACGATAGCAATTGGGTTCGCACCAACTAAAAACGATTCGGCGATGTTTGGTAAGTTGTTTTTCTTATCGTGTTCGTGCGTAGAGTGGTCATCCATAATACCAAAAAGCCGGTTTGTCACACCTGCCCCTGCAGACATTCCAACCTCGCCCAATACTTTAGTAGTTGGATCGGCTTTCCCACTTACTATTGCATTGACAACAAAAGCTGCTAATCCTGATTTTAATGCTACTTTTGTCAAATCACTTTTGAGTTGTTTAAAAGGACTTTCTATTGGTATTGGCATATTTAAGAAAAATAAATTTTTAAATTATACTATAAGTTGTTATTAAAAACAACTACATTATTATACGTTTAATACTTATAATTACTCTATATGCTCACAATTATCTGTGGCGAGGATTCGGTAAGTTATAAAACTATTTTATTTATTTGTATTTCTAAGATTTCTTCGAGCGTGAACTGCTTCTCCGCACAAAACGCCCCCATCAAAAGCGGCTCCCTCTAATCCAAAAATTAAGGGAATCGCAACAAAAAGTAATAAAGCCGCCGATGTGACTATTTGTCCTTTATTTAAATTCTCACCGTTCAAATTTAAATTACCTTCAACTTTTGGTCCAAATATAAATCCAGTCATTAAACCTAAAAAAGCACATCCTGCGAGTCCAAGTGGATTTATCATTCCGACATTATATTATAGAGTTCTGTAAATTTCTACTTAAAATATTTGACTTTGTAAATTGATATTAAATTGTAAATAGATAATCTTAAATTTATAATGTGTTATGTTAACAATTATTTGTGGTGAAGATTCTGTAGAATCACGTCGGTACTTTACCGACCAACAGCGATTACTCGAGGAAAAAGATTTTGAGATCGTTAACGTTGATTATCATCAGGTGTTGGAACTTGACGAAACAGGATCTTCGGAAAGTTCATTATTCTCAACAAAACGTGCCTATTTTACTCAAAGTTTAAACAAAAAGGTTTTTAAAAAGATGAGTGATAGGAACGAAAAAAAGATTAAAGCAATTATTGCTTCAAAAGATATACAGGTTTTTGATTGGGAAGTAGAAACGTCAGCTCGAGACTTAAAATCAATCAAGGGTGTTGTCGTCAAGGAATTCAAACCAAACCAAAGTATTTTTAAACTCCTAGAATCATGTTACCCCGGTAATCTTAAAACATTCATTAACTCTTTAAATACTCTTTCGGAGACGACAGAAGATATATTTATTTTTATTATGTTAGCACGTCACATGAGAAATATTTTGTCAGCCAAAATCGGGGAAAAGATTCCCAAACTTGCCTCCTGGCAACTAGGAAAATTAGCAAATCAAGCTAGATATTGGGAAGAAATAAATCTAGTAAATTTTTATCAGGGCTTGCACAGGATTGATGTTAATTCTAAAACGAATGGCACACCGTTTTCGGTCAAGAAGTCGTTGGAGATATTGGCATGTTATTATTTAAAATGAATATTTAGTCTGGATTCCCGCCTACGCGGGAATGACAGGAATGCGTATGTTTGTCACCCCCGTGAAGACGGGGGTCCAGTGCCTTTTACATTTTGATATTTAATTTTTAATATATATAATTGATGTTATGAATAAAGTTCCAGATCATGTCTTTCGCGGTTACGATCTGCGCGGTGTTGTGGGTACTGACCTAGATGACGAAAATGTTTTGATCCTTGCCAAGGGTTATGCCACTTATTTACTTCGAAGAAGAATTTACGATTGTGTGGTTGGTTTTGATTCGAGGGAATCAAGCCCTAGGTATAGAGACATATTTGTTAAAGGTCTGACGGAATCGGGTGTCAAAGTTTTTGATATTGGAATAACTCTTTCCCAGATGTGTTATTTTGCCCAATATTATTTTAGAACAAGGGGAATGGTGATGATCACCGCTTCCCATAATCCCAAAGAATATAACGGTTTTAAATTTGGAACCGGTTATTCGGAAACGATGGTCACCGAGGAGATCGTCGAGTTTCGAGAACTGGTTAAATCCGGCCAGTTCATCAAATTAGAAAAACCTGGTGAACACGTTAAATACGACATATTTCCTGATTACCAGAAAGATTTGTTGCGACGGATTGGTAAGATAAAAAAATTCAAAGTTGTCGTTGATTCCTGCGCTGCCACCACAGGTTTGTTTCTCCCAAAAATACTGCGCTCTGTTGGCTGTGAGGTGATTGAGCAAAATACGACACCGGATCCGACTTTCCCGGTTGGTGTCGCCGATCCTACAGAGAAAGAAGTCCAGGAAAGATTAGCCAAACGTGTGGTTCAAGAAAAAGCCGAATTGGGATTTTCTTATGATACTGATGGGGACCGCATGGGTGTCGTTGATAACGAAGGAAACCTTATTTGGAATGATACGTTAGTTTCAATTTTTTCCAAAGACGTTTTGGACTTCGCCCCTCACTCAAAAATTATTTTCAATGTTTTATGTTCAAAGCAAGTTGACGAGGTGATCAAACAAAATGGTGGAGTTGGAATTATGTGGAAAACTGGCCACTCTTTTATTAAAGCAAAAGTTCGTGAAGAAAAAGCTATCTTTGGTGGGGAACTTTCCGGACATTTTTTCTTTGTCGATAATTTTTATGGCCACGACGATGGAGCGATTGCCTCGCTTCGATTGTTAGCCTATCTTACTCGAGTAAATTTATCTTTAAAAGAAGTCATTGCTAAATTACCTCATTATTTTTCAAGTCCGGAAATCAAGGTTGGTTGTGCTGATAATATCAAATTTTCAGTAGTGACCGACAAAATCGGTGGAGAAATTAAAAAATTATATCCCATGGCAAAATATGTGGAAAATGATGGAGTGAGGATGGATACGGAGGACGAAATGATGATCGTCCGCGCCTCACAAAATGGACCTTACTTGACAATTAAATTTGAAGGTAAGACTCAGGAAAAATACGATCAGCTGAAGTCGCAGGTTGGGAAAATTCTTCATAGTCTAAGTGAGATAGATTTCAAGTCGGGGGTTAATGTTGACTCGCTTAAATAAGGTCCGACCCTAAAGGGACGGACCTTGTAAAAACAACCCAAAAATCGTATAATATGCCTACTTTATGCCAGACGACGAAGTAAAGGCACCCGCAAATAACACGATAGTTCTTTCGCAGTATACCAAAGCCCTTCTTGACACCTTGAAATCATTAAGACCAAAAGTTAAATCCGATGATATTTCGGCGATATCGGTTTCCCAAACCGTCTCATTTTTTGCCCTTGTTTACGAGCGGGTTCGAAACGCGGTTGAGTACCGAGAAGACCATCTTATTTTACGAGCTGCGATCGAACGGATCCTAAGACGGCGTTTTTCTTTGAATATGAGCGGAAAGGGAGAGGCAGAAAATTTACTTAGAGAACTGCTTTGGGCTCGTTACTTTGACAATGGAGTTTTGGGTGGAGAAGATACTATCATCATTCAAAGTCTTATCGATAAATATGTTTTGATGCGCAATCAAATCGTATTTGGTCGTGATAACGAACTAAAAATATTTTTAGATAAATTTCTGTTTGACATGGTGACCTGTGAGATAGAAGAATCATTAAACCCTCAGTCAGCTCAAATCCAAAAAAACCTGTCATTTTTTATTTATCAAGTACTAAGAAGAAAGATCAAGATCGAGGGATTGAAAGATGACCAAAAAGACGCATATTTTTTAGTGGCGATTGAAAGGGTGTTCGGGAAAAGTGACATCGCCTATCTTCGTTATCACCTCTTTATCACCTTTTACAAGACCTTAAATGAATATTCTGATAAAGAGTTAAAGGGTTTAATTCCAAAGCTTCCCTCAATTTTTAAAAAGATAGAAGATCTTGCCGCAAATCCTTATGTTGATAATTTGGCAAAATTTATTAGAAAGCAACTCCCGCCATTTTTGATATTTTTCGCTTTAATCAAAGAAAAACCGGAAGAACTTCAAACAATTCTCACCGATCGGGAAAAACTTTGGAATGAAGTCGATACCACCTGTCGAGACAAGTATCAACAATTAGGGGCGCGTGTACGCACTTTAGCGGTCAGAAGTTTCATCTACATTTTATTAACTAAGATGATTTTTGCCATTATCTTGGAGGTCCCAATTTCAATGTATATCTATGGTGAGGTTAATCGGGACGCCATCATTATCAACAGCATTTTTCCTCCGTTATTGATGATCGCAATCCTTGGATTTTTTAAAGTTCCGGGTGAGGAAAATACCAAAAAAATCTACCAGCGAATCATCGACATAATAGACGATGATAAATCATTTGAAACTAAAGTTGCGTATATTCCAAAAAAATCTAACCCCAAAAGACCGATATTGATCTTTGGTTTTACGGTTTTTTATTCGCTCACATTCTTAGTCACCCTATCTTTGATCTATGAATTTTTATCAAAGATTGGCTTTAACTTAGTTAGTCAGGCAATATTTATTTTCTTTGTCAGTGTTGTGTCATTTTTTTCCTACCGGATTCGTCAGGTGACAAAAGAGCTACGACTTGAAGAAAAAGCCAGTATACTCGCCCCAATTGGAGATTTTTTCTTTATGCCAATGCTGTCACTAGGAAAATTTTTTAGTTCCGGAATTGCTAAACTTAATTTTTTTATCTTTATCTTTGACTTCATTATTGAAGCACCTTTCAAATTGATATTTGAGGTAGTGGAGGAATGGATATCGTTTGTGAGGAAGAGAAAAGAAGAAATTATTTGATTATCTAATTACGAATTTCGGATTACGGATTAAAGTTTATTCGTAATTCGCTATTCGCAATTCATTAATTAATTTTATAGTAATACGTTGGAAAAGTGCTTCTGTCAACTTTCTTAACTAATTTATTTTTATATTTGGCGATTTTAAAACCATGGGAAATAATTATCGTGCCCTTTTTTAAATCTCGATCAAAAGCAGGAATTAATTTATCAATCAACGCTGGAAATAAAAACAGATAAATATAATCAGCTTTTTTGAGGTCAACTTTTAAAATATTTTTAGTGACAAAATCAATTCGCGGGTAAGTTCCATCAAGTTTGCTTAAAAATTTTGACCATAAAATAAGTAAACCGTTGACATCAACGGCCATTCCATAAACGTTGTGATTCTTGACAGCAGTCCGGGTTATCCTGGCGTCACCGCTCCCAAGTTCGATAAACAGACCATTTTTTTTAAATTTAACTTCTTTCAAAATTTCTTCTGCTAGTTTATTTTTGGTCGGAACGTAAGGAGCGCCCATCAATGAAGAAAAGATAAGAGACGCTCCATAAACAGACATGAAAATCAGAAAAATCAAAAGCGCCAAAAGCAAAATAAGATAAATTATCAGATTAATCATAATAAGTTATTAAAATCGAAAAAAAATCGGCTATTATCTAGTGATTTCCTAGCCAGGGTTTACCTCGTTTTTTAGCAGATGCCTCTTGATCAATTTGATTGCACAGATCATCTTTTGCAATTACTTCGCCCCCATCTTTCCACCTAAAAAACCAAAAACCGCCAAATTTACTCGCTATTCCAATTTCAGATTGATCTTTCTTTTTCCAGCCTATAGTGACTGCTTCTTTTGATTCCCTTCCTTGGGGAACAGAAAATTTGACAAATAAAACATCTTTAAATATTTTTTTGTGAAAATCCTTTTTTTCTATACCTATACTACAATCATATACCTTCTATCAGCTATGTCAATTTTTTTAAAAATTAACTTTCAGGGGAACGGCAATATATTTGATATAATATAAAATAAATTTGCTTCCATAGCTTAACGGATAAAGTACTGGTCTTCGGAACCAGTGATGGGGGTTCGATTCCTCCTGGGAGCACTTAGATTTGGGTCCGTAGCTCAACTGGCAGAGCAGTGCCCTCTTAAGGCATTGGTTGGGAGTTCGAGTCTCCCCGGACTCACATTTAAATTAAATTTTTCAAATAAATAATGGTTGAAGCAAGAAAACTTGTAAAAAACGCTCAAGAAGTTTTAGTTACAATGACCGTTCATTGTTCTTATGGTTGTGGGGCATCTTTCGTAGGAAAATATAGACCAGGAAGCAGATCAGAGAAACAAATTATAAGTAAAAGTCTACAATCAGATAAAATTACTCACGAAATTGGATGTGAAATGAACCCAATAAATGTCAGGAATCCAATTTAGTTTGATTTTCTTGTTGCTTTACTCTATATTGAAACTATGATGCGAAAAGCAGGGATTCTTTTTGTAGTTTACTTGTTTCTTAATATTCTCAATTTATTTTTAATTGAAAAAACTTTTGCCTATTCTAAAACACGAAAAGATTTTGCTCAGGTGCTAGGAGAAATATCAGACCGAAAAAATAATAGTTCCAACTACCAATTTACCGCCTCATATAAGGCAGATTTATCTGATGGATATACTGCAGAAATCAAACCAGGGGATGCTAGAGCCGCTAATTTGAAAGCTTTTTTGCGAAAATATAACTCAGATCTTTATAATCATGCAGAAAAGATCATTGAGGTTTCCGATAAATATCAGTTTGATTACCGGCTTCTTCCAGCGATTGCCATGCAGGAATCAAACTTATGTCGTGTTATTCCTGATAACTCCTACAACTGTTGGGGTTGGGGGATTTATGGAACAACCGTAACCCGTTTTGATTCGTACGATGACGCGATTGAAACGGTTGGTAAGGGGATTAAAGATCATTATATTGATGAAGGGTTAGTGACAGCTTCCGCCATCATGGCTAAATATACACCATCATCAAAAGGTAGCTGGCAACATGGAGTAAATACGTTTTTGAAGGCTTTAGAGTAAGATTACGGTTGTAATAATGAAAATATACCAAGACCAAGACAGGCGGAACAAGCAAAAGCTAAAAGAGCTGTGCCAACAATAATCTTTCTTCTTATTTCTTTAGGAATAAACACACCCGGACTACCGGATTCAATTGTCCTACCAGTTGCTGGATGTGTTATTTTAGGCATATTTATTGTACACTTCTAGAATTAGATAGCTCTTGGGACATTGAATATTGCGTTCCCGATTTTTTACTTCGGACGGCGAAAGCCGATCCTCTTTTTTTCTTTCTTGAAGTCAAAGCTTGGAGCCAAGTTCTTGATTCACCAACTTTAGCCCTTAATGTTCTTAAAATACTTAATACAAGTTCAAGAAAGCGAATATGATAAATTCCTGGTTTCTCAGGGAGATCATTGATCGTCAGTTTTTCCACATCGCGAATATCATTTATCATTGAAGAGTCGGACTTTTTTATCATTTCGATCTCTTTTTTGATCGCGTCTGTTAGTTCTTGGATCTGTTTTTTAATGAGAGTGCTTTCGTAATATTCTTGATAGTTAAAAACCTTAACTTCCTGTTTTTTTCCTTTTGCTTTGTCTATTTCTTTTTTAAAGTTAAATTCTGATCCAAAATTATCATCTTCATGATCGTCTTGGCCGCCAAAAAATTGATCCAACATTCCACCACCAATTTTTCCAAATGCGTCTGCGGTATTTTTAGCAGTTGAAGTACCCAAATCACGAAGTGACTCTAGAGGATTTTTAGCGGGATTTGTTTGACTTTTTGCTTTGGTATTTTGCATTTTTACCATGCCTATATTTTACTACAGGCTAATCAGATAGTCAAGTGTCTTTTGTTTTCGTAAGATCGTGGCATAATAATAGCTGTTTTGTTCCGCTACTTTTCTCTCTTTTTCATCTTTAATGTTAATAAACAGTTTATCTAGATCGACTTGTTCCACCTTCAAATTTTCTTTATCTGCAATTTCTGCCAAAGCAAACTCTAATTTATAGGTATCTTCCGTCTCTTTTTTAAATTGCGCTTTGAGAGATTCCATGGTCAAATTCTTTGATTTTAAATAATTTTCGGTGGTAAGTCCGATTTTTTGGATTTCATCAACCAGGTGACTCAGCCTATGGTTAATCTCTTCATCAATAACGAGGTCAGAAACCTCAATTTTTACTTCCTTGAGAAGGGCTGTTAAAACATCGTTTAATAATTTATTTTTATCATCTTCAGGCTTTTTTTCTTCTTTGTCTTTCCCTGGAACCCAGATATTGGCTTTTTGGGATTTCTCTTTGGCTTCTTTAATGGTTTTTTTGTAATCGCCGAGCGTTACTAATGGTTTTTCAGCTACGGTTATTTTTATTTGCCAGTCTTCACCCTCTTTAGCTTTAACCAAATCAACCTTAGGTGAAATGATCGGCTTTAAATTTTCTTTTGTTAGTAATTCCTGATAGATACGAGAGATCATTTTTTGAGCCAATTCTTGATAAAGATCTTCTTTATGGATATTTTTTTCAGCGATAGTTTTTGGGACCTTGCCTTGGCGAAATCCTTCAATAGTGAGATTTTGTTGGAGTCTAAGAAAGGCAGCTTCTTCCTCTTTTTTTATATCAGCCTTAGGCACTTCGACTATGAGCTGAGTAGTATTTTTTGGAAGTTTTTCTTTTTTGTAGCTGTACATGTTTATAATTGTACAGGAAATTGATTTGAAAGCAACGTCAATTTAGCCTCTTCTTTTTCAAATTGTTGAATAAAAAAGTTAACTCTAACGGCCCAAGTAGGACTTTCTGAATATATCGGGCCAATATCCTCAACAGTCAAAGCCCCTTTGTTTATATAGCCTTTTTTTAATCCTTTGGCCACAGTATCAATTCCTTCAGCCCAGCTATCAAACATCATATAGCCACGATCCCAGCCAAAAGCGTTATGGGAGTTTGGCCAAATAAATTTACCAAATGTCGACTCAAGACCAGCAATAGACGGTAAAAGATAACAGTCTATTTGATATTTTATACAGGCTTTAACAAATGAGTCGGCGTCGTCGGCCATCGGAGAATCATATCTTTTAAGAACGTTTTCAATTACATTCTTCATTTTTATTTGACGCAGTTGTTCTATTTCATCATAATCGATGAACGAATTGTGAACCAAAGGAGCCGATGCACCGGCAATAATTTCGGCTTTAGTAGGTGAGGCAATAAACAAAAAAAGTGTCGAAATAACCATTAAGGAAATTATTCTTTTCATAAAAAAAATCCTAAAGCTTTTCTAAAAATTAGAAGAACCTTAGGATCTAGGAGGTATTATAGCATATAACTATAGGAGTGTCAAGGACTTATAAGATAAACCTATATAATAGGAAATCAAATATTAAATATCAAAAATCAAAATGACAATGTAAAATTTAAAAATGAAAAAGAAAACTTTTTATACTTACAGTTTTGGCTGTAGAGTAAACCAGGCCGAGAAGGAAGTCGTTGACCAAGAAATGCAAAACCATGGTTTTAGCCTCAATGTTCATGCCCCGGACATATCTATTATCAATACCTGTGCGGTGACAAATAAAGCGGAACGCGAAGCTAAACAACTTATATACAAGCTTAAGCGCGCAAATCCTGATGGCCAGGTAGTCGTGACTGGTTGTTCGGCCACCTATTGGAAAAAGAATGATTTACTCAAAAACCTTCCAATTGATTTAGTGGTTGATAATATTAATAAAGAGTTTCTCGTTAAAATTCTTCAAAGACGTCTTACTTCAGACCGTAACATTCAGGTGCGTCATTTGTACCCACCTTCGTCAAGACTTCGGTGGGCAAGTAAATATTTAAATTCAGGGAGAGCTTTGATTAAGATTCAGGATGGTTGTCAGAGATTTTGTACCTACTGTATCGTGCCATATTTACGAGGAACACCAAAGTCTGAGACAATTCAAAATTTAGAATTCAGAATTAAGAGTTTGGGGGAAAATATCAAGGAAGTAATTTTTACAGCTATCAACACAGAGGCCTTTGGGTTTGATACAGGCGAAAACCTAGTCACTTTGATCGATCGAACGATTGAAGTGACTAAAATTCCAAGAATTAGCTTTGGATCGATTCATCCATGGAGCATTAATGATGAGTTTCTCGATTATTACAAAAAGATCTTACCATTAAAACGTATTATAAATTTCTTCCACGTTCCAATTCAATCAGGTTCAAATAAAATTCTTTCATTGATGAAGCGTGGCTATACTCGTGAGGAAATGATGGAAAAGCTTAATAAGCTTCACAATATTAATCCTTTTGCATTAATCGCGACCGATATTATCGTTGGTTTTTTGGATGAATCTGACAAGGACTTTCAAGATACTTACGATTTTCTTGAAAGTTCACCTATTTCTAAATTCCATATTTTTAGATTTTCCAATCGGGACAATACTGCCGCTCATTATATGGCAAAAAATTTAAAGGAGCCGTCTTTCAAGGTGAAAATAAAAAGAGCGAAGTTGTTGGCTGAGCTTGGGAAAAGAAAATATGAAGCTTTTTTGAAAAAAAATGTGGGGCGAATTTCAACAATTATATTTTTAAATAATAAATTTGAGGGATACCAGGAAGCCTTGCTTGATAATCAATTACCAATTTATATAAAAGTTACTAATCCTATACAACTGGACCAGTTGTACAAGGCTAAAATATTGGAATATAAAAAAGGCAAACTTTTTGGTAGAATTATGAATCAGGGCGCATAGCTCAGTTGGCTAGAGCGTTACATTGACATTGTAAAGGTCTCAGGTTCAAGTCCTGATGCGCCCACTATTGTATGGAAAATAAAAATTTAGATAATCTCCGCCATTCGTGCGCTCATTTACTCGCAGCTGCAGTTCTTGTTTATTATCCTGATGCCAAACTAACCCTCGGGCCATCCATCGAAAACGGATTTTACTATGACATTGATTTCGGAACTAAAAAATTGACTGAGAATGATTTCTCAAAACTTGAACAAAAAATGCACGAACTATCCAAAAAATGGATTAAGTTTGAAGGTATAGAAGTAGATAAAAACGAAGCGTTAAAACTGTTTAAGGATAATGAATATAAAGAAGAATTGATTAAGGGCATTGTTGATAGAAAAGAAAAAATTACTATTTATAAAGCCGGAGAATTTTCTGATCTTTGTCGTGGTGGACATGTAGACAATCCCAAAGAACAATTAAAACATTTTAAATTGCTATCAATTGCCGGAGCTTATTGGCGGGGTGATGAGAAAAATAAAATGTTGACCCGTATTTACGGAACCGTTTTTCCAACAAAAGAAGATCTTAATAACTACCTTAAAATGCTTGAGGAGGCAAAAAAAAGAGACCATCGAAAATTAGGCAAAGAGCTGGATCTTTTTGTTATTTCCGAAAATATAGGTAAAGGTCTACCCTTAATTACTCCTAAAGGTAATATTATACGAAAATCGATCCTTGACTACGAATACGAGCTTGAAAAGAAAGCTGGATTTCAACAAGTATTTACTCCACACATAGCCCGATCCGAAATGTATAAAAAGACTGGCCACTGGCAACATTATCGTGATGTGATGTACGCACCTTTTGGAATTGACGGTGAAGAATATGTTCTGAAACCAATGAACTGCCCGCATCATTATATGATCTTTACTTCCCGTCCAAGGTCTTATAAAGATCTGCCGATGAGGTTGTCCGAACCAGGAACTTGTTACCGTTACGAAAAAACGGGTGAGTTAGCCGGTTTACTTCGTGTCAGAGCTCTAAGTATTGATGATAGTCATATTTTAATGCGAGAATCACAGATCGAAGCAGAATTTAAAACCTGTATTGAAATGGTAAAAAAGATGTTTAAAGCTTTCCAATTAGATAATTTTTATGTTCGTCTTTCGTTATCTGATCCTGATGACGACGTTAAATACATCGCTGATGAAAAAACTTGGAAAAAAGCCGGTGAGATGCTGGAAAAGATTGTTAAGGACAATAAATTGGAATATAAAATTGGAAAGGGTGAGGCTTCTTTTTATGGACCTAAACTTGATTTTATTGTCAGGGATTCGCTTGGCCGGGAATGGCAAATGAGCACTCTTCAACTCGATCTTTTCATGGGAAAAAAGTTAAATTTATTTTATATCAATGAAGAAGGTAAAGAGGAACATCCTGTTATTCTTCACCGCGGTTTAACTGGTTCGTTGGAAAGAACCATGGCGATCTTGATCGAACATTTTGCCGGAGCATTTCCTTTATGGCTTTCCCCAGTTCAAGTTGTCATCTTACCAATTTCAGAAAAATTCTTAGAACCGGTTCGAAAAGTAAAAGAGGAACTTGAAAAAAACGATATTCGAGTTGAATTAAACGATGATAACAAGTCGCTTGGGGGTAAGATACGCGAGTCCGCCTTGCAAAAAATACCTTTTATGATTATAATTGGAGAAAAGGAAACGCAAACAGATGTAGGGGCGATTCGTGAATCGCCCTTGATTACGATACGTACAAGAGAAGGAAAAGATTTGGGAATGCAAGAAGTTAAAAAGTTTATAAGTCAAATAAAATCTCAAATTGAGAATTTTTCATAGAAGAAAATTTACGCCAAGGAAGTTTTACTTTACAAACTTCAGAATCGAAGCACCAACTTTACGAGTGCTTGATGAGAAGGGTGAACAAATTGGAGTTTTGAGTAAGCAGGAAGCTTTAAATAAAGCTCAAGAGTTGGAAGGGGATTTGGTGTTGATTGCTCCAAAAGCAGTTCCACCCGTTGCCAAGATAATTGATTTTAAGAAGTTTTTGTACCAAGAAGAAAAAAAGGAAAAAGATGCAAAAAAAGGAGTTAAGAAAGGAGTTGTCAAAGATATAAACTTAGGTTTGTTCATAGGACAAGCAGATTTAGATCGGATGGAAAGACGTTCTAAAGAATTTTTGACTGATGGACACCAGGTAAGAATAAATTTATTATTAAAAGGTCGGGAAAACGCGAAGAAAGATATGGCCTTTGCTTTAGTTAACAAATTTATTGTTAGCTTAGGCGAAGTCAATATTTCCAAACCGCCAAAGATAGAAGGAAAGATTGTTAGAGCGGTTGTAGCGAAAAAGAAATAATATGGCAAAAAATAAACCAAAGACAAGAAAATCAGCAGTCAAAAGATTTAGAGTTTCTCCTAAGGGAAAAGTTCTTAATCGTGGACAAGGATTCCGTCATTTAAGAGGTAAAAAAAATAAAAGCTGGCTAAGAAGAAAGAAAAAAACATTAGAAGTAGTTGGAAGAATGAAGAGGAAAGTGTTAATGATGTTGGGTAAAAAATAATTATGGTAAGAATTAAAGGTGGAGTCAAAACTAGAGCAAAACATAAAAAGGTCTTGAAAATGGCCAAGGGTTTTTGGATGACCAGGCACAAACAATTTAAAAAGGCCAAGGAAGCCGTTCTTCATGCCGGAGAATATGCTTTTGCCGGACGCAAACATAAGAAAAGAGATTTTAGACAACTTTGGATCATGAGGATGAATGCGGCATTGAGGGAACTCGGAATGAAATACAGTATCTTTATAAACAAACTGAAAATCAACAAAATTGAACTCGACCGCAAAATATTATCTCAACTAGCTGTTGAACATCCGGAAGTCTTCAAGAAAGTCGTCGAAAAAGCGAAGTAAAAATTCATTTAGAGTAATTTTACGCAACAAAATCACGCATTGATATTTATCATAGTAACTCTTCTTTTGTAAGTTGGTATATCGTCGCGTAAAACTTCTAAACCTACACCCCTCTCTGGACTCGAAGTTACGAAAATTCTTCCTGGGGTTGTCTCGCCTTTTTTACCAGTTTCTACTTTTACCGATGTCATTGATTCCGTAGGGAGCCATTTCCACTCACTTTTACTGGGCTTTGTATTTAGTAATAATTGAGTCAATAACAATTCTGTTATCGATGGTAATCTCAATCCATGTCTATTTGCAAACTCTTCTTGATCAACCAATTCCTCGTTTATTTTTTCACCAATAAAATGCCAACCACCTGAAATCGCAGATTCTTCATCTGCTTCAATCATGTTAAATAATGACATAAAGTTAATTACAACTGTATCAACTCCTTTAATTTTTCGTTGAAACTTTGATATTAAACCATCCCAAATTTCTGAAACTGCTTTGAGTTTTTCCCTCCGCTTTTCCTTTAACACAATAGAAGCATTTTTTAATTCATCTTCACTTGCTTCCTCTAAAGCTTTGGATGCAGTACCTACAGCTTGATGTGTTTCAAACAATTCAAAAATGTTTTTAATAGTGATTTTTGTTGGTTGAGGTTCTTCAACTTTTTCACCTCTAAGAACTGTTACGGTCATAGTGTCAGGGATATATATTAGTTTTTCATGCTTTTTTTTAGCTAGTTGTAAAGCAGTGCTAGAAATTTCTCTTGAAGGTTTAGTAGAAAATTTAACTTTAGAACCGGAAAGTTCAAAAATTTTTTGTTCTAATATTTTTAATGAGGTAGGTCCGAAAACGTTTTCTTTACCAAGAACGTGAGACGCAGATTGTTCTAACGGTTTTACTTTGCTTAGAGTTCTTGACATTCAAGAATTATAAAATAATTAATAAAAATGTCAAGTGAATATTGATAGGACAGGATAAAATATTAATATTTCGTCTGGATTCCCGACTAGATCGTGGATGAAAAAACAATTGATCCTTATAATAATTGCTATGGTTTGATAAATCAAACCACTACATGAGTTTGTGAATTAAATACTTTTCTTATATAATCTTCTTTATCATGGACAGTAAGAAATACGAATCGGAAATCGGTTCTGCGAAAAATTTAGACGAACTTAATGATTTGGAAATAAAATATTTGGGACGAAACGGCGAAATTAATAAGCTTCTGTCAGAAATAAAAAATATTCCGAATGAAGAAAAACGTGAATATGGACAGAAGGTCAATCAATTAAAGACTTCGATCGTTCGATCGATCGAAGAAATGAAAACGAAACTAAATTTAAAAAAATCTGATGTTTTCTTTGATAAAACTTTACCGGGAAAGGCCTATCCAAAAGGCAGTCTTCACATTGTATCCTTGGCGATCGAGGAGATAACAAAAATATTTGAAAAGATTGGCTTTATTCGGGTTTCTTATCCTGAGGTTGATTGGGAGTATGGTGCTTTTGAATCATTAAATATGCCTGCCAATCACCCGGCCCGCGACGATGTCGAGACTTCGTTCATTGACGTACCAGCTCATTCAACTCTCGGTAAAATGGTCCTAACACCCCATACTTCAAACGGTCAAAATCGCGAAATGAAAAGGGTTGGTAGGCCTCCAATCAGAATGATCAATATTTCAAAATGTTACCGACCAAACTGGGATCCGACCCATACTCCGATGTTTCATCAATTTGAAGGACTGTGTGTCGATCAAGAAATAACTATCGCTAATTTGAAAGGCACTCTTGATTATTTTGCCGAAAAATATTTTGGCAAAGGAACAAAAACTCGACTTCGTCCTCATCATTTTCAATTTACCGAGCCATCATTTGAGGTTGATATATCGTGTAATGTATGCAAGGGTGTAGGGACAATTCATGAATTGTCCGTACTGAGAAAATGCCGTGTTTGCAAATCAGGCTGGTTGGAATTGGGAGGCTGTGGAATGGTTCATCCAAATGTACTTAAAGAAGGTGGAATTAGTTCAGAAGAATTTTCCGGCTGGGCATTTGGATTTGGTATTGAACGGGTAATTATGATGAAATACGGACTGGATGATATTAGAAATTATTATTCAGGAGATATACGTTTTCTTGAGCAGTTTTAAAACCCGTTAACGCGTTAACGGGTTAACGAGTTTATTAACTATGAATATAAAGATTACTTACAATTGGCTCTTAGATTACTTGGATACTGACGCCACTCCTGACGAGATCAGGCAATATCTTTCCCTATGTGGTCCATCCGTTGAAAGTGTCGAAAAAATAGGAAACGACTACGTTTTTGATATTGAAATTACTTCAAATAGGATCGATACTGCTTCAGTGATCGGTATTGCTCAAGAAGCTCAAGCAATCTTACCAATGTTTGGAAAAAAAGCTGTTCTCAAATTAAACCCATTAACCAATTTAAAATTCGCCCAGATAAAAGAAGGTTCTGGTTACGACCTAAAGGTTGACATACAAAACCCAAATTTGGTTTCCCGTTTTACAGCCTTGATCTTTGATCAAATAACGATTAAGGATTCCCCTCAATTTATTAAAGATAGGCTGATTTATGCAGGAGTCAAGGTTATCAATAGCGTTGTTGATATCTCAAATTATCTAATGATCACCCTTGGACAGCCTATTCACATGTTTGACTATGATAAAATCGCCGATAAAAAAATGATCGTTCGGGAATCAAAAAAAGGAGAAAAGTTGATCACGTTAGATGAAAAGGAAATAACTTTGCCAGGTGGAGATGTTGTTATTGAAGATGGGTCGGGAAAATTGATCGATCTTTGTGGGATCATGGGTGGCTTAAATTCGGCGATCACTTCAAAGACAAAGAGAGTTTTATTGTTCGTTCAAACTTATAACAAATCAAAAATTAGAAGAACAACCATGTCGACAGGCCAAAGGACGATCGCGGCAACTTTTTTTGAAAAAGGCTTAGATGAAGAAAGGGTTGAGGCAACTACGGTTATCGCTTCTCAACTTTTGCAAAAGTATTGCGGTGGGGTAGTGGTTTCGAAGATTCAAGATATTTATCCTAAAAAATCGCCAAAGAAAGTAATTAACGTTAAATATGAATTAATAGATAAATTGATCGGAGTTAAAATAGATAAAAAAATAATAAAAAGTATTTTAACGAATTTGGGGTTTATCGTAGAGACGGGGCATGCCCCGTCTGTACATCATTTGCAAATTACCGTTCCCTCATTTCGCATAAATGACATCAGTATCCCCGAAGATATTGTCGAGGAAGTAGCCCGTGTCTATGGATATCAAAACGTGCCTTCGGTTTTACAACCGATCGTTTATATCGATCAGCCGAAAGCGATGGAGGATATATTTGTCTTTCAGAATAAAATAAAATTATTTTTGAAACATTTAGGTTTAAATGAAGTGATCAATTATTCGATGATCTCCAAAGATCAGATAACCGATTTTGGCCTAGATCCGGCCAAACACTTACGCCTATCAAACACATTATCAAAAGATATAGAATATTTGAGAACCAGTTTACCGGTTTCTTTATTTAAGAATATTAAAGAAAATTCCGGGAAAAAAGATACTTTGAGATTATTTGAAATTGCCAAAGTTTACATTAAGGACGGACCTTCTATCTCTACGGTCGTCAATAAGATAAATAAGGTCCGTCCTTCTCTACCAAACGAAATATATCGTTTGGCCATCGCCACCAACACGGATTATTATGATCTAAAAGGTATTGTCGAAGCTATTTATAAAGAATTGAATATTGATGAAATCGCCTTCGCCAAGGCTACGGCGATCAAAGAAAAAGACGGGGTTTTTATGGTTGAACTGGATTTCCAAAAATTGATTGATAACTGTCAATTGGTGCTAAAATATAAACCGTTACATCCGTATGCGATTATCAAGCTGGACAAAACATTTGAAATTTCGCCTGATAACACATATGGGGCAATTTACAAATCGGCAGAAAAGTCTAAATTGTTACAACGAATTGAAGTCGTTACCCTCTATCAAAACAAGCTAACTCTCCGTTTCTATTATTCCTCACCAGATAGAAACATCACCGAAGAGGAAGCGAAGATGGAATTGAACCATACATAAATTTGTTAATTCGTACCCTTCAGTATAGTAATAAACTTGAATAAACCTGACTTGTATCCTATAATACGCATTATGCAAGAAAAAACCCTAACTAGCAATGTAGCTGAAGGAAGAGTTAGAGTACAAAATTTGTGTCCAGAATTATTTATAAAAGGAACTACAATTAATAAATTACTCTCAGCTTCAGTTCATTTTATTTTTTTTGATAAAAATCAACTAAGCGTGGAAGGTAGTACTTTGTCAAATAATCATAGTGAAGGAGAGGAAGAGACCGCTACAAAAAATAAAAAATTAACTAGATTCACTATTTCATATGACTCGTACGAAACAAAGGGCGGTAATCGTGTCAGATTAATTGTAAATTATGGAAATGAAAAAAATGAATCAACTTTAAGAACCACTTATCTCGGAGATATGACAAGTACAGATAGTCCCATCTCAACTAATACTTTAATGATCAACTTTGAAAATGGTTACAAGATTATCATTAATAATGATACAAAAACGATCGGTATTGCTCATGATACACCTAATAAAACTACTAATTTCAAAGAAATTCCACTTATGTCATATAAAAACAAAGAAGACATCGGTAAATTATTAAAAGAGATTAATAAAGATTCTAAAGTAAAAATTCTTGATATTGAGATTAATCGCGAAACAAATATTATCGCCATTAAATGTAAGGGTATAGATCTTGAAAATAACGAAAATATATTATATTTACCATTGGTTCTCTCTATTAACAAAAAACCCTTAAACATAATTAGTACTTTAATTACTGTTGATAAGCCTAAAGCGGCTAAAAAAAATGGACTTTTTTTAGATCCAAGAGACAATTTACCCTTTAAATTAGTTACTTTAAATTCCGTTTCGATAAAAATCATAAAACGTTACAATACTTACATCTATAAAATAGGAAAGTTTTTTTTAAATATAAATCAAATTAATTACTTAACTAAAAAAGCCCGTAGAATTTTAATCCAAGGAGGTAATTATCTAGAAATTAGAATGATTCAAAGCATCATTAAGGACAATTTAGAATACTTTGGTGGTTTAGAGCAACAAGAAAGCGTTGAACCACTAATCGATGAACTTGAAAAAATAATGCCGTTAACCGACAGCCTTGTTCAGGAGCTTACGATTCAGACATTCAGGGTGTTGGGGTTACAGAAACGGGATTAATTATTGGTGTAACATAATCCCAAGGTTTATTAACTCCAAACTTTATCGTTGATTCTCCTAGCTTATCTTTTTCGTTAATGGCGATAATCTGGAGCTCATAAACACCATCAGTAATCGATATAGTTTCATCAATATCTTTTTTGTCCTCATTAATATTTCGAATCTCAGCCCCGTTTAATTTAATTTTTATATTTTTTATTTTATCTATCGAAGCAATTTTAGCTTTAATATTTAGATTCCCTGAAGAAACGGTTGATTGTCCTGGAGGATTTTTTATGGAAACGATCACCGAATCAGCCGATGCATCAGACGTCTCAGTAGGAGGTTTAAACTTACTGTCTCCTTGTTGCCCTTGCCAAGAATTAATCGCTTCCTGCCAACGGTTTTTACCATCAGTTGAAATAGGGTCACTTTCGGTAATAACAATGAAATCTTTTTCTTCATAATTACCGCTTTTAATTTCTATTTCATTAGCCAGTTTTCCGTTTGCTTTAGAAATTTTTATTTTTTTATACCAAGGAGAAATATCCTTTGGTTCATTACCCTCGATAAAATACTCCGACCTGGTTGGATAACCGTCTTTTGGAAGGCCTCCCAAAAACGCATCAATCGTTAAAGCCTTGACCTTATCAGGCTTATCCATAATCCCGTCGTCGTACTTCTTCAACAATTCCTTCATTACTCTGTACCAAATTGGTGAAGCGCCGGTCGCCCCTGAGGCAATCTTAGGATTCATTTTGCTGTTATCATTATTTCCTACCCAAACCCCGACCGTGATCGATTTTGTATAACCAACCGCCCAGTTGTCCCGTTTATCATCTGTGGTTCCGGTCTTGACACTGACGGTTTTTTCGGGAACATTGAGATACGAATTTGGGCCAAACTCATCAATTCGGGCGTTATTATCAGATAAAATGTGAGAAAGTAAAAATGAAACCTCAGGGGAAAAAACTCTTTTTTCCGGAGTTCGGACACTTTTGAAAATATTTTTGCCTTTAAAATCGGTGATATCGGCAATCGAACTAACATCGTGTCTCAGTCCACCGGTTGCCAGTGTGGAATAGGCAGAAGTTAAGTTCAATAAAGTAGTTTCACCACCACCCAGAGTGAGAGAAAGACCAAACCGTTTTAAGTTAGTATCGTTAGGAGCAAAAGTATTCAATCCAAGATCATTCAGTTTTGTTAAAAAATCTTTTAATCCAAGTACGGCCAATAGTTTAACTGCCGGGACGTTGATCGAGTTACCAAGGGCAAATCGAAGTTGAACCGGGCCACGAAATTTGCCGTCGTAATTGACCGGAACGTAATCAGCGTTGCCTTGGTCTGGGAAAGTTGTTTGGACATCCATAAATATTGATGACGGGTTATAACCTTTTTCAAAAGCCAGTCCATAGGTAAATGGTTTCATGGCACTTCCAGGTTGGCGAAGGCCAAGAGCCGCATTGAATTTTCCGAATTTTTCATCATTAAAATCGTAAGACCCAACCATGCCCAATATTTCACCGGTTTTGGAATCAAGGACAATGACGGCGGCGTTGGTGGCATTAAAATCTTTCAATTTCCCTATCTCCTCTTCAACAATTTTTTCGACCGTTTGCTGAACGTCTAGGGCTAAGGTTGTTTTAATTTTTACGCCTTGATCTATTATTTTTGAGCCATATTCGTTCTCTATTTTATCTTTGACATAAAACACAAAATGAGGAGCTTCGATCAAAATTTTGGGAGCTGAAAACTTCGTTTGATTGACCTTCAATCCAGCCGCTTTTTCTTGGTCTGAAGTAATATATCCGTCCTCGCGCATACGACGTAAAACGCTTTTTGTCCGAATTTTCCAAGCATCATTTTTGCCAATGAAGGGAGAATAATAACTTGGAGATTGCGGTAAACCGGCAAGAATGGCTGATTCGGCTAAAGAAAGGTCTTTAACCGACTTACCAAAATAAGCTTTAGCCGCCGTGCCAACACCCCAATAGGATCCACCGTAGGGAGCTTCATTTAAATACATTAAAAGAATTTCATCTTTTTTATAGCGTCTTTCAACTTCAAAAGCAAGAATAATTTCTTGTACCTTTCTGGTTATGGTTTGACGATTTGTCAATAAAACGTTTTTGATCAACTGTTGAGTGATGGTCGAACCACTTTGAAGACCCCGACCCAAAAACATATTAAAAACCGCCCTGATCATGCCGGTTTGGGAAAAACCGTTGTGGGAATAAAAGTTTTTATCTTCGATGGCAATCGTTGCTTCTCTGAGTGCCTTAGGAATTTCTTCAAAAGTAACTGGTACACGATTTTTATCCTTATACATGTCGTAAAGGACTTTACCCTCACGGTCATAAAATACGGTTGAGTAGCCGGTAGCTTGAGAAAGTTTGGATGGCGATGGCAGGTCTTTTGCGTACCAGGCAAAAAGAATAAATAAGAAAATAAATCCGACTATAACGGCACCAGTTAGAAAAAAAAGAAATTTAGCTAATAATTTTTCTTTATCGTATTGTGTACGAAATCGTAATCTTCGAGATAAATACATAACTTTATTATAACAATTTGGTACAATTTAAAGTATGAAGATTTTAGGAAAAAAAATAAAACATCAGAGTGTTTGGAAAGTGATTATGATCGTTTCTTCAATATTATTGATATTGTCATCTTTTGCGCCGATGTTTCTAAAATAAGTTAAATTGTTCTATTAATGAAACAATGAAATTAGAACAAACTTTAATTGAAAATCTTCCTGCTACAAGTTCTATCACTATCGGAAAATTCAAATCCCTCGGCATCAATACCTATTTTGACCTACTTAATTATTTTCCAAGCCGCTATGAAGACTATTCGTTAATAACTAAAATTGCTCAAATCCGGATCGGAGAGACTGTTACCATTTCAGGTAGGATAATCGAAGCGAAAAATCAATATACCCTCTCCAGGATCACAATTCAGAAAATAGTTATTACCGACGATACCGGGACAATTGATGTGAACTGGTTTAATCAGCCATATTTAATCCGGGTCTTCAAAATTGGCGAAATTATTTCCGTTTCCGGGTTGGTTAAACAGTTTGGGGCAAAAATTTCGATCGAACCAAAGGAATACGAGATCGGAGGCAAAAGAATTCACACTGGGAGATTAGTTCCAATCTATCCAGAAAAAAAAGGCCTTTCAATAAAAACGGTTCGCGAAAAAATGTTTAATGTTTTTAATTCCATCGTAGAGGTCGACCCCCGTGTCGACCCATTACCGCCCGAAATTATTTCCTACAATAATTTAATTGATGTAAACGATGCCTATCAACAAATCCATTTTCCAGATAGCCAAGAATTAGCGAGTAAAGCTCGCCAGCGCTTGGCTTTTGACGAATTATTTAATTTGCAGTTGGCGAACAATTTGGTTAAAAAGGAATGGAAGAAAGAACGGGTGGGAAATCAATTTAGAATTAAGAATTTAGAATTAAGAATTAAGAATTTTATTAATAATTTACCGTTTAAATTAACAGGAGATCAGCAAAAGGTAGTTGACGAAATCATTAATGACTTAAAGAAAACAACCCCGATGAACCGATTTTTACAGGGGGACGTGGGCTCGGGTAAAACCGTTGTAGCTGCTATTTGTTGTTATTTGAGCTTTCTTAATGGTTATCAATCGATAATCATGGCCCCGACGGAAATATTAGCGAATCAACACTACGAATCTATTTTAAAATTATTCCAAAATACAAAAATTGGAAAGGTACCAAAGATTTCATTAATTACCGGATCTCAGTATAAAGTATCTAGTATAAAGTATAAAAAAAAGTCAACAAAAATACTAAATACTAAATACTTTATACAAAATACTGACATTATAATTGGTACCCATGCCCTGTTAAATAAAAATCTGAAATTTAAAAAGGTTGGTTTGGTTGTGATTGACGAACAACATCGCTTTGGTGTCAGTCAAAGAGCACTTCTCAAAGAAAAAACCCTAAATTCTCATTTGTTGACGATGACGGCAACTCCTATTCCTAGGACTGTTGCATTAACTCTATATGGTGAGCTTGATCTAAGTTATATTGAAGAGATGCCCAAAGGTCGACAGGTAATTAAAACTTTTTTGGTACCTAAAGAAAAACGGGACAAGGGGTATGAGTGGATAAAAAAACAAATTAAAAATTTGAAATCACAAGTTTTCATCGTTTGTCCGTTAATTGAAGAATCGGAAAGTGAAACTATGAAGTCGATAAAAGCAGTTACCGTTGAATTTCAAAAATTAAAAAAAATTTTTGGAGGATTCAAATTGGGATTGCTTCATGGAAAATTAAAATCAACCGAAAAAAATAAAATTATGGAGGATTTTAAAAATAAAAAAATAGATATTTTGGTTAGTACTCCGGTAGTTGAGGTAGGAATAGATATTCCTGCCGCAACAATAATGGTTATTGAGGGGGCGGAGCGATTCGGATTAGCCCAACTGCATCAACTGCGCGGTCGTGTAGGCAGGTCAGATAAACAGTCATTTTGTTTTTTGTATTCCGAAAATTTGACCGAAAAATCAACCAGTCGTCTTAATTTTTTTTGTAAAAATAATTTAGGTGTTAAACTGGCGGAGTTTGATTTGCAAAATCGAGGAGCCGGGAATATATTTGGAACCGAGCAACACGGATTTGTAAACCTAAAAATCGCCGATCTCTCTGATTTCGAATTGATAAATAAAACCAAAAACGCCGTTGAGTATTTTGTTGGAAAATATAAGATCGAGGAATGGAAGAGACTTGAAGAAGCAGTGGAGAAGTACAAGGGGGGAATGATTGCGAGGGACTAAACTAAATTTCTAATTTCTAATTAATCTAATTGACCTAAATAATTTCCAAATTCCAATTTTCCAATTAGTAATTGAGGCTTGGTTATTTTTTAGAAATTAGATCAATTAGGTTAATTATCACTTAAACGAATTTGTCAAATTATATATTGGCGTGATGACCGACATTACCAAAAATCCAACTCCAACTCCAAGGACCACCAATATCATCGGTTCGATCAATGTTGTCATAGTTTTTGTAGCCATTTCCGATTCCATCTCAAAATATTTTGAAAGCCTAAATAAAGTATCGTCAAGATTCCCTGTCTGTTCTCCGACTTGGCTCATTTGAACCAAAATTGGAGGGAAAATTTCTTCTTGTTCAAGTGCCGTTCCCATCGATAATCCTTTTTCCACTTTATGGCTAACGGTCAAAAAAGCTTGTTGATAAACTGAATTTTCAGTTGCGTCGACGACAATTGATAGAGCGTCAAGAATTGAAATACCGGAAGAAATTAAAATTGCCAGAGTCCTAGTAGACTCAACCAGGGCAGAAATAGAAATTATTTTCCCAAAAACCGGCAATTTTAGTGTAAATTTATCAAAAGCACTTTTTCCTGCTTTTGTTGCTAAGTACTTTCTGAAAAAGTATGAGCCCACAAATACTAAAATAATTACAAAGGGCCAAAAACGGGTTGAAAAAGTCGAAACAGCGATCAAAATTTTTGTCGATAAAGGTAGTTCAACATTAAAATCCTTATACAAACCCAGCAATTTTGGTAGGACGAAAGTAATCATAATAAACATGACTATCAACATACCAACAACGACGATAACAGGGTAAACTAAGGCCCCTTTTAATTTACTTTTAAATTCCCGTTCCTTTTCCAAATTATCCGCCAATCTTAATAATATCTCACCTAATTTTCCCGACGCCTCTCCTGATTTTACCAAAGAAATATACAGTTTAGAAAAAATACCTTTGTAGTCCAATAAGGCTACGGAAAATGAAGATCCTCCTTTAATTTTTGCATCGATATCTTCGATCATCTTTCTCAAAATTGGTTTTGGCGTCTGTCTTTTTAGAATTTCCAGCGCATCGATCAAAGTTAAACCAGCGTTAAGCATTAATGCTACTTGACGGGTAAAATCAACAATGTCATTGAAATCTAGTTTTTGAGTTAAGCTGTCAAAAAAAGCGATATTACTAGTTTTAACTTCGGTAACCGAAATCGGAAAGTAGCCATTTTTTTGCAAAAAATCAATTACGTTTGCGGAACTGGTCGCCTCGATTTTTTTTACGACTATTTTCCCATTTTTTAAGGCCTTATATTGAAAGATCATCTTTTTAAATTTCTAATTACTAATTCCTGCCTGCCGGCAGGCAGGTCTAATTGACCTAAAAAATTACCAATTTCTAATTGGGGAATTGGGATTTATTTTGATTATTTAGATTAATTAGGTTAATTTTCTTACCTGATCAACCTTGCTATCTCTTTAGGTCTAATCGCATAGGTCATGGCAGTTTCTTTTGAAATTATACCCGCCCGATAAAGTCCTAGCAAATTTTTTTCAAATAAAAGACAACCGTCGCTTTCTGATGTTTCCAAAATATTACTGATCAAAAAGGTTTTCCCCTCGCGAATACTGGTGGCGACAGCCGGAATATTAACCAATATTTCAACTCCTGGAATCCGTCCAACTTCATTTTGTTTTGGCATTAGTCTCTGTGCAATTATTATTTTTAATACAGTAGACAATTGGTTTTTAATTTGACTTTGTTGGTGTGGAGGAAAGGCGTCGATAATCCTATCAATTGATTCAGGCGCGGAATTTGTGTGAAGTGTAGAAAAAACTAGATGACCAGTTTCCGCTGCCGTTAGTGCTAAGGAAATTGTTTCAAAATCTCTCATCTCTCCAACCAGTATGACATCAGGATCTTCTCTCAAAGCCGATTTTAAGGCAACCGTCCAAGAATGTGTATCTTGATGAAGCTCTCTTTGAGAAATTATTGCTTTATATTTCGGGTAAACATATTCTATCGGATCTTCAATGGTAATAATATGTTTCGCGTATTTTTGGTTTATCTCGTTAACAATAGACGCCAATGTCGTAGACTTACCTTCACCGGTTGGCCCGGTTAAAAGAACAAGACCTTGTCGTAGATCGGCGCATTGATGGAGGTAAGCTGGTAACGCAAGCTGTTCTAGAGTGCTTATATTTGGTTGAATCAATCTAAAACTACCGCATAACAAATTTTGCGCATAATAAAGATTAACTCTAAAACGGGCCTCATTAAGTTTATATGCCAGATCAATTTCCCGATTTGCCAGTAGAATTTCTTTTTGTTCCTGGTTCAAAATAGTGATCAGCATTTTTTCAATGTTTTCAGCAGTAATAAGCTCTAGCGTAGTTAATTGAAACAAGTCCCCATTTACTCTGATTGCCGGGAAATAACCTGGAACCATATGAAGGTCGGAGGCTTTTTTGTCAATAGTTAGTTGTAGTAATTTAGATAGGTCCATAATTTAGGTTTCTGCAACTCTTAACACTTCCTCAATAGTCGTCACACCATCAAGAACTTTTAAAAAGCCATCTTCTATCATCTTAACAAATCCTTCCTTCTTTGCGGTCTTTTCAATATCTTCAGCCGAATCTTGATGTAAGATGTGTTGGTTGATGGCCGTCGTTACTTTAAGAATCTCAAAAATCGCGATTCTTCCTAAATACCCGGTCTTATCACATTCCTCACAGCCTTTTCCTTTACTCAACATAATCGGACTAGTTTCGTATTTTTTGGGAAAGATCGGGCCCAAAACAGTTTTGATATTAGCGGCAATTTCAGGCGGCGCTTCATAGGTAGTTTTACAATAAGGGCAAATTTTTCTGGAAATTCTTTGGGCGAGAATCGCAGTCAATACCGAAGCTATCAAAAATGATTCCGCCCCTAGGTCGATCAAGCGCGGAATAGCGGTTGCGGCATTATTTGTGTGGAGTGTCGAAAATACCAAATGACCTGTCAATGCCGCTTGGATCGCCAGTTGGGTGGTTTCTTTATCACGAACTTCTCCAACAAGAATTATGTTTGGGTCCTGACGCAAAAATGCTCTTAAGCCTGTGGCAAAAGTCAATCCTGCTTGAGTGTTGATCTGTACTTGGTTAATGCCGGCGATCTGATATTCGACCGGGTCTTCAAGAGTGACAATATTAACGGTCGGCTTGTTCAGTCTAGATAAAATCGAATAAAGAGTTGTGGTTTTACCGCTTCCGGTTGGCCCGGTGATCAAAATAATTCCGTATGGCTTGGCGATGGCTTCTTCCAACTCCTTTAACTGTGGACCACCAAAACCCAATTCGGAAAGCGATGGGATTCCACCGGTTTTTTTAAGCAAACGCATAACTACTTTTTCGCCAAAAACAGTCGGTAAGGTAGAGACACGAAGATCGACTTCATCGTTAGCGGATTTATAGGTAAAACGGCCATCTTGAGGAATACGCCTTTCATCTATTTTCATTTCCGATAATATTTTTATGCGGGAAATTAGAGCTTCGTGGATCGTTCGAGGTAAAGATAATTTTTCTTGAAGAATTCCATCAATCCGATAGCGGACCTTAGTCCTGGCTTCTTCAGGTTCGATATGAATATCTGAGGCCCTGCCTTTGACAGAAAACTCCAAAATCGTCGAAACAATCTTAGCAATTGGTGCCTGTTGCAATTGCACGTTACTATTATTGCTTTCCTTACTAAGGTCCGGTGAATATTCCTTTAGTGCGTCACGTACTTCAGGTGACAATCCCTGACTAAAAGAAAGATCTATCATCTTTAGGATTTGTTCTTTATCGGCTAACGAAAAGACAATTTTTTTCCCGGTTTTCTTTTCCAGAAAATCAATGATCGAACGATCGAAGGGATCTTCGGTCGCGATAAAAATAGTTGAGTTTATTGAATCGAACCGGTAGGGAATTATTTCGTAGCGTCGTGAGATCGATTCGGAAACCAAACCAACCGCCTGTGAATCAATTGGTGTTTTATCCAAATCGACGTAAGAAATTTTTTGAATTTCTGCCTGAGCCCGAACGATCTCGATTCGTTGAACACTAGTATATTTATATAAATATTCAAAAATGGAAACGTCTTTTTGTAAACTAGCGACCTCATACTGTGCAGCTTCAGCTTCGGTAATAATTTTATTTTTAACCAATTGATCAAGTAATTGTTTGGGAGAAACGTTCATAATTTAACTATATATTATTTGTATGATAAAATTCAAGGTAGATAATAAATATTTTTATGATTCCACTACTTATCCTTTCAAAGGATTCAAAATTAATTCATGATTATGTCGATAAACTTAAAGTTGGCAGTCTTTTTTTCGAAATTACCCCTTCAACCAAGGAATATTCTATTGATGACATTAAAAACTTGATCAAGGAAACTAAAATATATAACCCTAAAGTCCGAATTTACTATCTGGAAAATTTTCATCATTCATCAATTCCAGCACAAAATTCTTTTTTAAAACTTCTGGAGGAACCTCCTTCAAATGTTCAATTCGTTTTAACTACAGATAACAAAAATAATTTACTGCCGACTATTGTTTCGAGAACAAAAATTGTTAAATTGCAGGAAAATAATAAACGTGATGACGTGGAAAAATTCGTTTTTGATGAAACAAAATTATCGTTAGCAAATTATAAAATTACGGACAAAGAATCCGCCCACAATTTATTATTGCAATTAATTAATTATTTTCGAGAAAGATTAGACACCGATAAAAAATCTACAATTATCATCAGAGAAATTTTGTCCCTGAATAGACTTTTGGAAAGCAATAATCTCAATCCACAATTAACGGTTGATCAAGCATTGATTTTTATTTGGAAAAAGTATAACATGAAATAAATTGACCTAATTAACCTAATTGATCTAATTTCTAAATAATGACCAATAAACCAATTGGAATTTGGAAATTGGAACTTGATTAGGTCAATTAGAAATTAGCAATTAGAAATTATGAAACGTAGTTTTACCCTCATCGAACTCCTCGTCGTCATTGCCATTATTGGTGGTTTAGCCGCGTTGTTTTTACCAAACTTTATGGCAGCCCGTGAGAGAGCTCGTGACTCGCAAAGAAAAGCTGACATTAAATCGATCCAAAAAGCATTAGAAATGTACAAGACCGATCAACTCGATACTTCGTATCCGGCTACCGGAACACTTCCCGCAGCAGGAGCACAATTTGTTAACGGAACAACTGTTTATATGAGCAAATTCCCAGCACCACCGAATAATGCGAGCGATGCCGATGGCATAACAACATATACTTATTCAAGACAGTCAATACGGGCTTATACGCTTTGTGCTTGTCTTGAAAATAAGGCAGATTCAGAAGGAAAAGATTGCCCACTCGGATTGTGTAGTTGTGGTACCGGTTACAAATGTTATTACGTTAATCAGCCATAAATAATTTATGAAAAGCAAGGTGGGGTTTACATTAATCGAAATGCTCGTTGTTATAGGAATTATTGCTGTTTTGGCAGGTCTGATCATGCCTTCTTTAGGGACCTCTCAAATGAAAGCCAGGGACGCAAAAAGAAAAAGCGATCTGAAGCAGATCCAGAAAGCCCTTGAGATCTTTAGACAAGACCAAGACCCGGTCGCTTTTCCGACTGACGGTAGTTTTTTAAATCTCGCCACCAGTTGGACATCAGGAACTACTGTATACATGTCAACCGTTCCATCCGATCCTGATTCAACAGCGGCAACCAGAGTCAACTATTCTTATTCTGTTGATTCAAACACATTAACCTATTTATTGTGTGCATGTCTAGAAAATACAGCCGACCCGGAACCAACTACCTGTACAAATGGAATATTAAGTTGTTCTTGTGCAGTAGGAAAAAAGTGTTATGGAATCACGCAACCGTAAAATATCAAGTTAAATTTTTGATATATTAATATTATGAATATTAAAAAAGGTTTCACATTGTTGGAAATGCTCGTCGTCATCGGTATTATTGCTGTTTTAGTTGGTATAGTGACTTCGTCGTATTCTACCGCTCAAAAAAAAGCCCGCGACGCCAAAAGGCAAGGTGATTTGAAGGCGGCTCAACAAATAATGGAGCAATGTTACTCGGTAAATACAACCAGTTATCAATATCCCATCATCAGTAATACTGGGGGAACATTAACTCCTGCTGCATGTCCTGGAAACGCTAGCTTAACTTTCTCTATTACAGATCCATTGAATACAGGAACATATGTTTACACAATAGCGTCAACAACTTCAACTTATACTTTAACCGCTGATCTTGAAACATCAGCAACAAATTTTACGGTTAGCAATCAACAATAATATGAAAAAAGGTTTTACTTTTATCGAAATTTTAGTCGTCGTTACGATCATTGCTCTTTTAACAACCGTCGCCGTGATCAGTTACTCTTCTTTTTTAAAACAAGGACGCGATGCAAAAAGAAAAGCTGATTTGGAACAAGTCAGGGCCGCTTTGGAAATGTATAAATCAAGTAATGATACTTATCCTGTGGGTGTATGGACAAATTTGTCTGTTTTAACTGGCGCAACAATATATATACAAAGTTTACCAACTGATCCAAAAGATTCTACTAATGACTTTTATTATGGCAGTGCTGACGGAAGTGATTACATTTTAGCTGCCCAATTGGAAAATTCATCTAGCTGCACCACAGCACCTGGAGGAAACGCTTGTGGCACCGGCAATCCTTGTAATTACTGTATGGGTCCTTATGGACAAAAATAATCATGAAAAAAGCTTTTACTTTGATTGAGTTGATCGTGGTCGTGTCGATTTCTATGATGTTCTTTGGCTTTACGTTGGCTCGTTATAATAATAATGCAGGACAACTTAAATTAAAAAATGAAGCTAAAAAATTAGTTGACGTTTTTGAACTAGCAAAAAAAAAGGCTCTTTCAGCAGATCTTCCAATTACGCCGGGACCTATTCCTACTTTTTGTCCTGATTTTACCGGATACCAAATCAAAATTTTAGAAGGCTCTTATTCATTATTATTTGGATGCGCTTCTGCCTATACCACTATCCAAAACTACAATTTAGCATCAAATATTTCGATCATTTCAGGAACTGGTGACTATAATTTTCCACCTCTAATGAACAATCCTAATTTTTCAGATAGCAGCATCGTGTTTTATAACTCCGCCATCGGAAAATATGTGGAAGTAACAGTTTCACCAATAGGAATAGTGACATTTGTCGATTCGATATTGTCTTCACTACCACTTCCAACAAATACTCCTATCCCACCGACACCGGTTCCAACAACACCTATCCCGCCAACCTCAACACCAGTACCACCGACATCAACACCAATTCCACCAACGCCAATTCCACCAACCTCAACACCAATTCCGCCAACCTCAACACCGGTGCCACCAACACCCACAACGGCGCCAATATGTGCAAATTACGGTGAATATTGTCGTTTTAAAGCATGTTGTTCTGGATATAGCTGCGTAAGCTTTTATTGTGAAGGTCCCACTCCCACACCTGGGCCAACAGCAACGCCTATTCCAATACCCCCAACTCCAACGCCTATTCCATGTTGGGCAACCAACAATGTTTGTGACAGTGCATGTACGTATAATAGTGAGTATTATTCCTGCGGTAGTTATTTCCCATACGGTACTGCTTGTTCCAGTAACGGAACAGGAACCTGCTTTAAAAAAGATTTGTATAATACATTCCTTGTTTGTTATTACGACTCACAAGGAAATTGTAATCTATGTTCGGACCTGGGTCAGGGAAATTATTTTGACAATTCCGCTATTCAATGTACCTGGAAATTTTAAATTAAGTAAAAACATTGACAGTGGCAAAGTGTATAGCTATATTTAATATATTGTGATAAAAAAGATTAAAAAAATTTGTAATAATTATTTTTTAGTATTTTTTGTAGCTTTTTTTTCTATTCTAATTCTTTCTAGGGGTTTTGCTAAATCAAGTTACCCCAAATTTGCCAATGAAGTATTGGCTGTAACAGGAGCATTAAATCTCAATACTAGTGGTGACACATATACTCCCGGGGGCATTTGGAAATCCAACGGCTCTGTAGGCATCGGGACAACCGCACCAGGATCAAAATTAGATATTTCAGGTACAGTCAATACATCAAGTACTATTACCGCTGCGGGTGCAATTGCAGCAAATGGCGGTATTTCACAAGATGGGAACGTACTTCTAAACGGCACTGACACGTGGTTCCGGTCCACTGGAGCAACCGGATGGTATAACACTTACGGTGGTGGTTGGTATATGACAGATGCCACGTGGATAAAAAGCTATAATTCAAAACCTATTTATGTAACTGGAAATGGGACAAATTCGGGTATATTTATGAGTGGCAGCGTTGGTATCGGTACGACGGCACCAGGGTATAAATTGGATGTTTCAGGTACTGGAAGATTCACCAGTGATTTGGATGTAAATGGCAGCAGTTTATATATAGGATCTGAAATGAGATTCTACCAGTCAGGTGATTGGTTATATCTTTTTACTGATGCCGGAGCGTATGGAACTAAAGGCATAGCAATGTCCAATCTTTGGGTTAATAGCACTTCATATTTCCAAAGTACTGCAAATTTCCCCGGTGGCATCTGGAACTCTTCTGGCAACGTCGGCATCGGAACGACTTCACCAACATATCAATTCCAGGTGGCTGGTTCTATTTATGCCAGTGGTAGTTCGAAAAGGTTTAAACAAAATATAAAAGACCTTGAGGCTGATTCAACAAAAATCTATGATCTCCGGCCTGTTTCCTTCGATTATAGACCCGAATACAAAAGCTATGGTAAAGAATTAGGAAGAGGCAGACAGATTGGTCTTGTTGCTGAAGAAGTTTATAATGTTATCCCTGAACTATCAATAAAGCTTGATGGTAAAATTTCCAACGTCGATTACGAAAAGCTTTCAATCCTGCTTTTATCCGAAACTCAAAAACAAAAAAAAGAGATAGATTCTCTTACATCTAAGATAAAAAGTCTCGAGCAAAGACTAAAATCAATTGAATTAAAACTCAAATGAAAAAAGCCTTCATTGTTTTTATAATATTTTCTTTACCAATTTTTTTAGCTTTTAAATTTTTTTCTAGCAAACCGCCTTCAAAAAAAACCCTACCACTACTTGTATCTGGAAATAAGTTTTTTATTACATAAATCTCTCCCTTATTTTTAGCTTATAGGCAATAATATTTGATAAAAGATGAACGGGAATAGTTATCCCCAAAGCAATGAAAATTATTTTGGAATCTACTGTCATTCTAAATAAAATCATTAATAAATAAAAAGCAAAAAGATAATCTGCCTGATCTATAATAATAAGCGAATCGCCCTGATTGATCCCTATACGACGCTTGATAAACCCAAAAATAATTTCCCCTAATAATACTGCAAAACCAGGAAGCAAACCATTTTGTGAATGTATTAGCATTCCCCCAACATATCCTCCTAGTAGCAGCACTGGAATACCAGGTATCGTTTTTGCTGATCCCAAAATACGACGACCATCAAACCATAATCTATTACCATCCAGCGGATAGTCGGGAAAGTGATATTTCTTACGAAAATAATCGAAAATATTTACTAGCGCATTCGCACACCATAAAGGTATAAGCAACCTTAACGCTTCTATCATTGATATGTTACAAACGAATAAAATCCTAGCTTCTGAAGATGTATAAAAATAATTTCGTTGGGATCTCTAAGACAGTCCTTATATGAGTAAGTAATTGTGTATGTATTTTGTTTTGATAATGCTTGCTCAATTCCGAATGATAAAAAAAATGAGGAGGAAATCGATTCTTTATGATTTAATCTTCCTTGAAGGACTGACATCATCATTGACTGAGAAATGGTTTTTTTTGGATCACATGTTTTACCCTCAACAGCAACTTCTCGATAAAATAAATGACCATATCGAGTTATTACTGAGAAAATATTTTCATTTTTCTCAACTTTGTATTTATACAGGTACAGTTGACCTTCTTTTCCTACCAATGGAAGTGCTAAAGATTTTGAAGAAAAGACAGTAACTTTATCGTGTGGTAAAATCGTTTTCATTCCGTAGCCAATGTAGGCAACAAAAGGGGAGGCGTATATATAAAAATATAAGCCCGTAATAAAGCAAAAAATGATAAGCAAAACATTTTTTTTATAGTTAAAAGCCAATAATATTAGTCCTAACCCAATTTGGAAAAGCGCAAACTCGATAATAGGGCGCGTTTGTAAAAGTTGGATTCTAAACGATGAATTAACCAAACCTCGAAGCAAAACTAAGATGATATAGTTTCCAATAAAACCAATAAATATTATCAAAGCAATTTTTTTCCAACCAATATTTTTTTTAAATTTTGAAAAATAAATAAGAAGACAAAATAAAGCATAATTCAGATACGTTTCGTACCACAAAGGTCCGCCATCAACGAGAGCCTTGATCACTCCGTAAGAAAAAATGGCGTAAATAACAAGAAAAAATATTCCGTGTTTCTGGCCCAGATGAAGTCCATATCTAACAAACAAATAAATAGTGTAGAGCAACAAAAGAAAAGACACTATATATAATGGTTGCAGCTCCCTAAACGCCTGGAAAAAGGTTAGACCGCTTCCATAATACGGAACATTATGAACACCAATAAGCGTCAACAACCAAGTAAAAACAGGTTTAAATGTATGAATGTGAAAAGGGCCAACGGTCGAATCGTGTCCCCCCGAATACACAAAAGTAGAAACACTGTTAAACGGCAGTTTAAAAGCTTGCGTAACATATGTGTATGAAAAAACACTAGCCAAAGCCAATATAAAAAGTGAAAGGTGCAACTGGATTACATGGCTCTTTTTTATATTAATTTTATTCTTCCTGATATATCCGATAAAAAAAAGCATGGCTAAATATACTAAAAAAACAATTATCTTTGCGTCGGAATAGGCGGTGAAAAAAATATTCGAAAAAAAGATAAGAATAATCGCAAAATATTTTGAAAAAACTATGCCTAATATCAATCCGATCGTTATAAAAAAAGATACCAAATAACGCATGTATTTATTGTACAACTTTATTTTGTATACTGGAATTATGAGAGTAAGAAAAAGTTTTTCATTAGTTGAAGTACTTGTCTTTGTTTCCATCTTATCTTTATTTTTTATTACCGCATTATCAATTACGACCTTTAGTATCAGGAATTTGAAAATACAGGAACATAAAATTTTGGCGACTCGCTATGCCGAGGAGGGTATTGAGTGGTTAAAACAGGAAAAAGAAGATGATTGGCAAAATTTTACTTTACATGATGATGGGACAGGTACGACATATTGTTTAAATTCAAACCCGCTCGATTGGACGAACCAGTCTACTAATTGTAATGATATTTATTCACTTGGCTCACCCGTTGGTATATTTAAGCGAGTGTTAATGATTACCAATTCCGGAACACCAGTTGACTCGATTGTTGCAAATATGACAGTCAGCTGGAAGGAAAATAACACCGTACAATCAGTTATATTAAAATCAGTGTTAAATCTTTGGGAATAACCAATGAAACAATTTAAAAAATCATTTACGTTAATCGAAACAATTGTTGTTGTGGCGGTAATTGGGTTGACGTTACCAATAATATTTTCAATTTTTTTCGTTTTACTGCAACAACAAACTAAAGTTTTTCGTTTAAATGCCGTCAAAAAAGAAGGAGATTATATTGTCAACCTAATTGATAATACCGTTCGTGATAGGGCAGTAACGATCCTTAGCAGTACTTCGCCTATTCCCCCTACCACTAACAAGGTTTGTTTTGATGATCTAAATCCTTTTTATTCCGCATCAAACCTTTATTTTTTGGACAAAGACGGTATTTGGTTCGGCTATGAACAGAATAGCGATACGTTGGCCTCCGCATCAGCCGGCCAAACCTCAATCAATTTAACATCACCAAAGATCAGGGTGAGTAGTTTTTCCATTTCCTGTTCAAGGACAAATGTGTACTCTCAACCATCAATTTCATTAAGCTTCAATATAGATTATTGTGCTGATGTTGCGTGCAGTCAGACTCGTCCTGAAGAGATCGCATCGCTACACTATCAAACAAGGATTAAATTACGTAACTACTAGGGTCGACACAAGGTCGACCCCTACATATACTTGATACTTATTATTTAATACTTTATATTGTAATTATGGCTGATAAATATTTTAGCTTGGACATTGATGAAAAATTTACAAAGGTTGTTGATAGTAAAAAAGTCGGTGAGAGCTTGGAAATCACTGCCTTGGGTAAAATAGAAACTCCAGATTTTTTTTATTCCAGCAATCTTGAAAAGAGCATTGAGACAGAGGTTGGTTTAATAAAAAAATTAGTTGAAAGCCTAAAGATCACCAAAAAAAACGTCAATATCATTATCCCCGATAGCCTTACCTACAGCCAAATAATTTCTATGCCTCTTCTTAACGAAAAAGAACTGATAACCGCGATTAAATACCAGGCTGATCAATTTATCCCGATGCCAATTGAGGAAACGAACATTGATATCGAGGTCATCAATGAAGATCAGGTAAATAAAAAGGTTCTACTATTAATTGTGGCCGCCCCAAAGAAAACAATCGAGAAAGTTCAGACAACCTTGGAATTGGCTGGTCTTAATCCCGAATCTGTCGAAAATGAACTTAGTGCCAACGGTCGTTTTATCAGTAACTTCAGCAAAAATATTATTAATCAATACAAAATTAATCAAACCCAGGGGTTCGTGGTCGCAAATTTTGATACCAATTCAACTTCTTTATCTTATTTTTCGCCCCAAGATTTTATCATTAAAGAGGTTCATCATCTCTCGATTGGTTATCAACTATTTTTAAAAGAAACCCAAGTGAACACCGATACTGATATTAAAAAATCCGAAGAAATGCTCAAAACCTATGACAAAAAAAGTCCTTCATCATATCCAATTGAAAAAATAGTCCAACCACTGGTAAAAGAGTTTTCAAACGAACTAAAATTATTTACAAACAAATATAATCCTGCTGCGGTCTTGTTTACCAATAAAATATTTTTATTTCCGTCTCTCATAACTAACTTAGCGGAGGAGCTTGCACTACCAGTCAATATCTTTGATCCCAGCTCTTTTTTAGTCAAGACCCAATTAGTTGATTCATATAAAAAAGAGTTGTCTGTTTTTATTCCTGGTTTAGGAGGAAATCTGAGGTAATATGAAAAAAAGCAATATCAACCTTCTTGTCAGTCGAGAAGACTATCAAAAATACGAAAATTTTTTTGAGCGTTTAAAGCTTTCAGCTGCAGTTTTAACTGTAATTTTAACAATTCTTTTTCTATATTTCTATTTTTCAATAAAAAGTAAATTTGATACTTACGAGAAAATGAACTTAGATAAAAAATCTTACTTACAATTACTAACCAATCGAAGGGGAGACGAAGCAAAGATTAATTACATCGAGAAAAAATATATTGACTTACAAAATTTTTTAAAGGACGATGCATCTTCCGTCACTTACTATGAAATACTTTCTAATGCTATCAAAAACAGTAGCGAATCTGCCAAACTAAAATCACTTGAGGTCGATAAAACGCGTAACACATCTTTTACAATTACCTTTACGGTTTTTGAAAAGATGATGGATTTTTTGAAATTTGCCGAGTCAGAAATTTTTTTAAACAATTTTGAAAATATTTCCCTAAAAAATCTTATTATCGTTGGCAATCAAGATAAAAATGAAAATTATGAGTTAAGCTTTACCGGTAAATTTGTACCGGTTAAGTCCAATACTTCCAATGAAAAATAGAATAAAACCTTTTATCAAAAGATTAATTAAAGAAAATATTTATTATATTATTGGAAATATTTTTATATTAACATTGATTATTATCACCTTTAGAATTGGTTTATCAGAAAATTCCAACTACAACACGAAGATCAGTTCCTTAAAAACGGAGAATATTGGCCTAATGAATAAGGTAACTTTGATGAATAGTACCATCCCGGGTTCTGAGAAACTCGACGAAGACGTCAGTTTTTTGAATACATTGATTCCAAATGCGGAAGACTATTTTTCGATAATTTATGCTTTAGAAAAGCTATCTCAAAAGTCAGGCTTTATAATTACCGATTATACAATTAGTATTTCCAGTTCAACTTTAGAAAAATTACGAATGAAAATTTCTGGTGAAGGCGATAGCCTAACATTTGTAAATTTTTTAAAGGATTATAACTTTTCGGGCGGTCGTTTGATCACTTCAGATAAGGTTCAACTTGATCCAAATTTTTCCGGCGCTATAATAATCGATCTAACATTTTATAGTAAAAAAACTGTGGCCGCAAACAGTCTGGAATTATCTCCAAACAGCAATATTTACAAAGAATTGGAAACTCTTAAAGCGAAAGTCAATTTTAATTTTGAAAATACAATTGCCAGTAGTTCTCCCAACCTAGATTATCCGAAGAAGAATAACCCATTTTAAAATTAAAGACAATCTTAATTAAGACTGTCTTTGTTCAATTTCTTATTTTTAAGAAGCTTTGCGAGTCCTTCTGACACCTGGGCACCTACCTTCATCCAATAGTCAAAACGATCTTTTTTGAAGGTTAAAACGACAGGATTGGCCATTGGATCATAAAAACCGACCTCTTCGATATACTTTCCATCGGCTTTATAATGTTTATTTACAGCAACTATTCGATAGCATGGGCTACCCTTTTTTCCTTGTTTATATAATTTCAAAGCTACTGCCATAGTTTTTAATTATAACACTAAAAAATTAAAATAAATATGTATTTTGGTAATCGTCAAACAACATTCAACAATGCTATTTTAGCGGCTTCTTCCTCGGCCTCTTTTTTGGACGGAGCGATCCCACTCCCAAGCAGCTGGTTATTAAAATATACTCCAATCTTGAAAATCCGCTTATGTTCCGGTCCTTTTTCCTCTAAAACCTTATAGACAGGTGTTTTCTTGTATTTGCTCTGTATTATCTCTTGCAGTTTACTCTTAGAAGATAGGTACAGGTTGTTCTTTAATAGATAATCGAGCTTATCTTTGAAAAGGAAGTCGACGACAAAAGTATAGGCAGCCTCAAAATTTTTATCTAAAAATATCGCGGCAATAAGGGCCTCAAAACAATCCGCCATTATATTGTGATTGGTCCTTCCGGCACCTTTTTCTTCTCCTTTTGAAAGAAGTAGATAGTTATTGAGCTCTATTTTTTTTGCAGCTTCGGCCAAACTATCCATTTTGACAATCGCCGATTTTATTTCCGTATAATCGCCCTCTTTCAATTCGGGGTATTTTTTAAATAAATACACTGAGGTTATGAGAGATAAAACGCTATCGCCTAAGAATTCAAGTCTTTCGTTAGACCTTAAACTAGAATTTTTGTGTTCATTAAGATAGGAGCGGTGGATAAAGACGTTCTCGATAAGATTCCTATCTTTAAATTTGATATTAATAGTTTTTTCTAAGTTGGAATATTGATTGTTCATATTTTTGATTTCGCATATACTTTGCCGAGAACAGCGTTGACAAACCCAAACGTCTTGTCACTACCCAATTCCTTGGAAAGCTCGATCGCCTCATCAATGACTACCTTTGGTGGTGTTTGTTTTTCAAATAAAAGTTCATACACAGCCAATTGGAGTATAGCCAAGTCAACCTTTGATATTTTGTCGATCGGGTACTTGGGAGCAAATTGTTTAATGTAGTCGTTGATCTTTAAAATATTTTTGAGGATCTCTATCGTCTTTTTGTTCTTATTTAACACTTTACCTTTCTCAAAACTGAGAGCAAATAATTGTTGTATGATCTTAACTCGTAGCTCGTGTCGTGGATCCATTATTATTTTTTACAATATTTACAGATCTTGTGTGGTAATTTATTTTTGCCACAGTTAGCACATTTGACTAATTTTGAGAATGATCTCATTTTGGAAACTAAGCTTCTTCCTTTTCGAGCGGTTGATCGTTTTGATTTGGGTAGGGGAGCCATAGATAAAAATTTCTAATTTCTAATTACTAATTTCTAATATTATCACATAAATTATCTATTGACAAATGGAAAAGAAATATATTATATTGAATTTATATGAAAAAATTTAACAAAGGTTTCACTCTAATCGAGCTTTTGATCGTGATTGCTCTTCTTGGTGCGTTAGCAGTTGGACTCTTGGCCGCTCTTGACCCTTTTGAACAACTGAAAAAGGGAACAGATACTGGAGTAAGGAATACAGCATCAGAGCTTCATGGCGCAATCGTTAGATATTATGCAATAAAGAATATTATGCCTTGGTGTACAACTGCTGCAGCTTGTGCTGTTGATGGCTTTAACGAAGCTGGACCTAACGTAGCTCTTAGTTTAAAAACTACAGTAATTGAGAATGTTGTAAGTACAGGAGAATTAAAAAGCGCATTTTCAAGCTTGGCTGGTGACGGAACTTTAGGCAAACTGATAGTTTTTGGAAACAATACTAACGCAACAGTAGAAGTATGTTACAAACCATTAGCAAAATCATTTATAGAAGATCCAAACACTAAATTTGTAGCTGGTACCGGAGTTGAAGCCGCAGCCGGTACCTGCAAAGGACAGGGAGGAGCAGACTTGACTTGTCTATGGTGCATAAATTAAGTAACTTTTAATTAAATAAAAGGGTGGAGAAATCCACCCTTTTTTGTTGGTTATATATAGTATATTTATATTATGAACAAAAGAGGATTCACTTTACTAGAACTATTGATTGTTATAGTTATCTTAGGTGTACTTGCTGCGTTGATAACCGGGAACTTTTTCACTTCGTTAAAAAAAGGTCGTGACACCAAAAGAAAGGCCGATCTTGAACAAGTTTCTCGTGCGCTTGAATTGTATTATGAAGACAAAAAAGTTTACCCAGCTACGTTAACTTTTGGTGGGAAGCTTTGTGAAACTGCCTCATGTTTAGTAGCCGAAAAAGTTTATATGCAAAAGGTACCGAACGACCCGATTTCAGAAATGAGTTATGAATACAAACTAACCAATGGTTCATATAGGCTTTACGCCTGTCTTGAGAATAATTTGCAAATCCTTCCATATGACGTCTTGACTCAAGCTCCTACTATGTCATGCAGCAGTGTTAGGTGTAAAGAAAAAGATGGTACCACAGATACTGATTGTGTTTGGGCAGTATCAAGTTCGGATGTATCACCGTGAGAATTTAACAGTTTAATACTTAACTGTTTTCGCTATAGAGATTGCAATTCTTTTAACGCATCAGGGTCTTTCGCATCAAAGTTCTTCAAAATATATTCAAACACCTGTTTAGCCTCCATGTTCAGTCCATATTTCTTCAGTAGTTGCCCTTTTAGCAGATACCCTTCTCGATAATTAGACTTTAATTCAACAACCTTGTTGATTTCCTCTAGTGATAGCTTTTGCCAATTTTGTTTTTCGGAATAGTTTTTAGTTAGATCAAAAAGCATCGAATGATAAAGGGCTAAGGAATAAGGGATCTTTGGATCTGTAGGCGCCAGTATTTGGGCGTTTGTTAACGCGTCTATACCTTGTGATAGCTCCTTTTCCTTGCCTGTAATCAAATAGAAATAATACATATTTTTTGCCCGGGTCTTCCAAAAAAATACGTTTTTCGGAAAATCACGGATAGTTTTTTTGTTATATGTATCAGAAATATCATATATCTCTTTTGATAGCTCAGCTTGATTTTGCACATTAGCCAAAGCCGAGAGATAGGCGAGCGCGGACGAGAGTTTGTCTAAATATACAGGCTCTTGTCTCAATTTTAAGGCTTTTTCAAAATATTGAGCTGCTTTCTGTTGATCATTAATCTTTGAATATTTTAGTCCATATGAATACTCAACATCAGCTAAATAGTATGTTGTTATTGAGAAAAATAGATAAATTGTTACAAACGCTAGGAGAAAGATAAATAGTTTTTGTAGTTTGTCGGTGGCTAGTGGATAGTGGCTAGTGAATAGTGGATCCAACGAAGCAAATACCAGTGCCGGGATTAAAAAGAAAAATAGTTGAGTGGTGGTGGTGGAAAAGCCAAAGAAGTTGGTGATAAGTATTGTGATGTAGGCAATTGATAAGGTTACAATTAATATTTGCTTATTAAGTTTATTTTCTTCAATTTGCATTTTGAATTTTTCATTTTTTACTAATTTTTCATTGTTTAAAAATTTAAGCTTTAAAAATTGATTGAAAATTGAGAAATAAAAAGTAAAAATTAACAAGAGATATGACCCAAGTCCTACAAATCCTGTCGTTGCAAGAAAGTTAAAGTATTCATTATGCGCCTTGTTGTAGACGTAGTCCCACTCACTCGTCAGATTGTGAGCGACCGGCCGGACAAAATTATAGCTGTACGCAAACGTTTCTACACCGGTCCCAAATAAAGGATATTTTAACGCTAACTTCCAAGCCCCTTCCCAAACGATCTTTCGGATATCAAAGGACTCGGTCACGTTAGTGACTAGTGGCTGTTGACTAGTGACTAGAGACGGAGAAGAAGTTTGTTTTTTTTGAAAATTAAGCACCTTGTCGATCCTGTCTTCTCCGGTTTTGAAAAATAAAATCGGTACAACCGTAACAAGCAATAAAATAATTAGGATTTTTTTAAAGTTAGATTTTATAAAGAAAAAATAATAGCCAGCGAATAAAGCAAGTCCAACGACAACCGCACCAATTGCGGAACGAGATCGGGACATCAAAATCATTGAGAAATTGAGGAACAAGTATAAAGTATTTAGTATAAAGTATTTAGTATTGCTCTTATTTTTAACAAGAAAATAAATCCCTATAAAAAAGGCTACGGCTAAATATGCTCCCAGCCAGTTTGGCTGACCCAGTGTTGAAAAGGCCCTAAGTTCTGGACGAAACGCTAACGTAGAATTATCCCAACAGGAATTATTAAAACTTCCGGCAAATAACAGACAGGTCAGATCATGACCAAAATGGCCAGGAATAGCCCAAACAATCACCAATAATGATGAAAACAGAATGGTTTTTAATAGTTTTTTTATGTTGACAGCGTTTGAGACCAAACCGTAATAGAGTATTATGTAACTAACTATTGAAAGTATGCCACCATTGAATCTTCCATAATAACCAAAGACCGACGTATGAATGTCAATAGAAACAACTGTAGATATTAGCTGAGATAAAAAAAAGATTATAATTGGGACATCTAAGGGTGTTTTTTTCAGTATAATTTTCTTATTGATGGCCATTTTATAAAACCAAAAAAAGGCGATTAAGACCGTTGAGCCATAAATAAAAAGTATTTTATTAAATTCAAATAATTCTGAAGTCGATTTTGACATTAGGAGAGGAGTGACAAAGAAGAGCGCTCCATAAAGAAAAGTAATAATTTGGTCAATCATTATGCTTAATTTAACTGATATTTTCAAAAAAATCAAGCTGCCGTTTTTTGCTAATTTTGAAATTTATTTCGATCTAGGCACGTCTATTACAAAGATCGCCATTAAGGATAAGGGTGTTATTTTGCGAGAACCGACCTTCTTAGGATACAACAGCCGAATTAAAGACTATTCTTTTATCGGTACTGAGGCCAAAACAATTTTGGGTAAAACACCTGAATTTATTAAAGTTGTCAGACCGATCGTCAGCGGGGTTATCTCTGATTTTGATGCTCAAGTATTTTTATTGCAAAAATTTTTGGAAAGGTCGGTTTATTTATATACCGGAAACAAAACTATCAAACCAATGATGATCGGGATCGCCACCGTCCCAACGATTGCAACTGAAATCGAACAAAAAGCAGTTAAAGAAGCACTTTTAAAGATCGGAATGTCCCAGGTCTTCTTAGTTGAAAAACCATTGGCAACGGCAGCTGGTGCTGGTGTAAATATTTTTTCACACGAACCAACGCTGATTGCAGACCTCGGAGGAGGACTAATTGAAATATCTATAGTTGGCTCCAGCGGCATCCTTTCTCAAAAAACCTTAAGAAATGCTGGCGATCAAATGAATAAGGTGATCTTTAATTACGTTTATTTAAAATATGGAATAATTCTAGGTGAGGCTACATGTGAACATTTAAAAATAGATATTCTTAATTTCAAAAATGTTGAAAAAATAGTTGTAACGCGTGGTAAATCACTCGAGAACGGTTTACCGAAGTCAGTTAAAATTAAAAGTTCTGATATTAATGAGGCTCTAAGAACTAATTTTAATCAAATTATCGATGGTATCAAAGAATTGATCGAGAGCTCACCTCCTGAGGTGGTCGATGAAGTCATGCAAAAAGGGGTGATACTGACTGGCGGGTTATCTCGAATTGATGGCATCGACAAATTTTTTGAAGAAGAACTAAAGGTAAGTGTTTATTGCAGCGATAAATATGAATATGCGACTATCAACGGTTTGATGAAATTAACTTCAGATGAAAAATCTTTCTCCAAGATCTTGATCCCGTAAAATAGCGGTTGCTTTTTAAACATATTTTATATAGAATTAAAACTCACTGAAATTTGTTCAGAAGCTCTTTGACATATTGTTGTTTTTCTTTGCCAATTTAATTTTTTTAGTTTTCAATAGTCGGGTTAGGATCATCCGCCACAGATGCGTTGTGCGTTTGTGGGGATTTTTTTAAGAGTTTGATCCTGGCTCAGGATGAATGTTGGCGGTGTGCCTGAGATATGCAAGTCGAACGTCTTTTTGCCGCAAGGCAGAAGGTAGTGGCGGACGGCTGAGTAACACATAGGGACTTACCTCTTTTTGAAGGATAGCCCATCGAAAGGTGGGATAATACTTCATGGTATGAATACCGTAAGGTATTTGTTAAAGGGATTAACTTCTCGAAAAGAGATGGACCTGTGGCTTATCAGATAGTTGGTGGGGTAATGGCCTACCAAGTCTACGACGAGTAGCTGGCCTGAGAAGGTGGTCAGCCAGAGGGGGACTGAGACACGGCCCCCACTCCTACGGGAGGCAGCAATCAGGAATAGTCGGCAATGGACGAAAGTCTGACCGCGCGACACCGCGTGTAGGAATAAGCTCTAACGAGCGTAAACTACTGTGATAGAGGAAAAAGCCCCGACTTAGTCGGGGTTGATGGTACTCTATAAGAAAGGGGCCGCTAACTGCGTGCCAGAAGCGTCGGTAATACGTGGGCCCCAAACATTATCCGGTTTTACTGGGTGTAAAAAGTAGTGTAGGTGTCTTGCTAAGTTTTGTTTCAAATACTGCGGCTCAACCGTAGAAAGGGGCAAAATACTGGCTTGATAGAGTTTGCTTTAGAGAAACTGGAACTCAGGGAGGAGTAGTGAAATGCGTTGATACCCTGGGGAACACCAGTGGCGAAGGCGAGTTTCTGAAAGCAGACTGACACTGAGACACGAAAGCTAGGGGAGCGAAGCAGATTAGAGACCTGCGTAGTCCTAGCCCTAAACGTATGCTTGCTAGCCGCATTCTTCGACCGCAAGGTTGAGGGGTGTAGCGAAGGTAACCCGTTAAGCAAGCCACCTGGGGAGTACGGCCGCAAGGTTGAAACTCAAAGGAATTGGCGGGGAGGCACACAACCAGTGGAACATGTGGTTCAATTCGAAACAAACCGAAGAACCTCACCAGGGTTTGACATGCTATCGTACATTCTGCTAGAAATAGTGGGAAATCCGCAAGGATGATAGCACAGGTGCTGCATGGCTGTCGTCAGCTCGTTCCGTGAGGAGTACCCTTAAGTGGGACAACGAGCGCAACCCTTATCTTGTGTTATATTTGTCACAAGAGACGGTCCCGACTTAGTCGGGAAGGAAGGCGGGGCAGACGTCAAGTCAGCATGGTCCTTATGCCCTGGGCTACACACATGTTACAATGGATAAGAACAACGGGTTTTGCCACGATGCAAATCGGAGCAAATCCCTGAAATTTATCCTCAGTGGGGATTGGGGTCTGCAACTCGACCCCATGAACACGGAATTGGTAGTAATCGCGAATCAGTCATGTCGCGGTGAATACGTTCTTGCCTCTTGCACACACCGCCCGTCAAGCCAACAAAGTCGATTATATTTGAATCCTGATTTATCAGGAGAGGATATTACCGGCGATGGGGGTTAAGTCGTAACAAGGTAACCGTTCTGGAAGGAGCGGTTGGATCACCTCCTTTCTTATTTTCTTTCAATTTGTAAAGAAAGTAGTCTGACTCGCAGGGTGCGAGTACGACTCTAATCAAATTTTCCTAGCCCGACTATTAGACTAAAAAATTAATTGCAAAGAAAACAAAATTTCGTAGAGGCTTAATTTATTAAGCCCTAAAATATTCTACTTTAACGAATAGATTTTGGCAGTGGATTACTGATTACTCCAATCACATTTGAGGGAAAATAGCGGTAAAAAACATCACCAATGATACTGTCTACCGGCACGTCACAAAATTCCCTGGAGTCGGAAGATCGTGGACGGTTATCACCCATCACAAAAAAATAATTTGGTCTTACTGTATATGACACATCATTTTTAATACATCCACCATCCCAAAGATTGGTGACTGCGGCAATATACGGCTCATCAAGTATTGTATTATTGACTCGAACTTGGCCATTATTAATGTTAATCACGTCTCCTGGTAAACCGACAACCCTTTTAATATACTCAATATCTGGATTCGTCGGTGATTTTAAAACAACAACGTCGCCGCGTTCCAGTGACCTGAATTTATAGGTGACTCGACTTGTTAAAATATAATCTCCTGTATGAAAATTGGGTTCCATTGACGCCCCTTTGACTTGATTGGGAGTCAAGATAAAAAGATAAACAACAATAAATAGAGATCCAATAAAAACAACTGTTTCTAAAATATCCATCACAAAATCAATGACCGATTTGACAATCTTCATAAGCTATCATTGTAAAAAAACCAGCCTAGTATTACAAGCGGTTTTGTATAATTAACAGAAGGGCTTATAGCTCAGTTGGCTAGAGCGTTGCATTCACATTGCAAAGGTCCTTGGTTCAAGTCCAAGTAAGCCCACTATGAAGGTTTTGAAGAAAATTAAGGGATTGAGTTTGATTGAAATTATTATAGCAATTTCTATAATTGGCCTACTATCATTTTTTTTATATCTGCCAATTATTACTCAGTTAAAAAAAGCGAGAGATGGAAAGAGAAAAATTGACATTAATTTAATTCAGAAGGGTCTAGAAGAATATTACGATTCAACTAATTGTTACCCAGAAAGACTGCCTGAATGCGGAAATGTTTTTTCAGTTGGAAGCACAAATATACTAGCAGGAATACCTTGCGACCCAAAGAATAATTCTTTTTACCCATATATCACAACCGGTGAAAATTGTAGTCCTTATTTTAAGCTTTATGCAAAATTAGAAAGGTCTGAAGACCCAAATATTTATATGACAGGATGCGAAAATGGTTGTGGACCTAACTGTGCATATAATTTTGGAGTCTCAAGTTCTAACGTTTCTCTTGATTATTGTGAACCTCCTATTACTCCAAATCCCACCACAGTACCTCCTTCACCCACTTCCTTAACTCCATCTCCCACACCAATACAATATGTATGCGGGCCTGCTTCAGGACCAAATCCTGAAGGTCAATGTGAAGCTTATGCGGTTCCAACTTTAAGCGAATGTCCTAAAATTTACCCAAATGACTCAACTTGTGAATATGAGTGTTACATAAGAGACAATCGTTGTAAAAACGCAAAAGGAAAATTTAAACAATAAAATATTTGTTACAATTTAAGCAGATGAAAAAACTTCTCAAAAAGTATCAGATTTTTATAAATACCATTATTTTAATTGTTGTTTTTACAACAATATTCGTTAGTATTTACCTTTATTACAAAAAAACAACTAGTCAAATTTTATTAATGCAATCAAATAAGATTAAGCTTGAACTTGCTTTAAAAAACGCCTCTCTTGATTTAAATAGTTTAAAATCCCAAGACCAATACAAAATTAATAAAGATCTCGAAAGCAAAGTTAAAAACATAGAAACTACTTATACTAAGGCTGTTACTGCCTATGAAAAGTTACTTGATCTTAAAATTGTTACTAAAAAAACAGAAAAATTTGATTCTGCATTTGCTGATATTTTGACACTTCTTTCTAAAAAAAATTACTCATCAGCCGAAGCAGAGTTGGTCGATTTATCAAAAAACATAGATGAAGAAAAAGCTAAAGTTATTGCTTCATTTCAAATACCTGTTAATGTCCCAGAAAATAATACTCCGCCAGGTTCAGGGTATAGCGGACAAGTGGTCAAGAGTGATGTTGGTGACTTTTTAGTTGGAATTGTGGCCGCCGATTTAAATTCGACCAGGGTGATCGTGGATACCGCATCCGATTCTGATTGCAAAAATGACTGTCCGGTTTTAAGTTTGGGAGATTATGTATCACGTTCAGGAGCTTACGCCGGAATAAATGGGTCATATTTTTGTCCAGCCGACTATCCAAGCTGTTCGGATAAAAAAAATTCTTTTGACACACTGGCCATGAATAAAAATAAAAAATATTTAAACTCAGATAATAATGTTTATAGTACGGTTCCAGCCGTTATTTTTTCCGGAAACTCAGCCAGATTTATTGGACAGTCGCTTGAGTGGGGACGCGATACCGGAGTTGATGCTGTACTTGCTATGCAACCTTTATTAGTGTCTGGTGGAAATATTACTTTTAATGGTGATGGAGAACCTAAAAGAGGAAGCAAAGGAAATCGAAGTTTCGTAGGAGCGACTGGTTCAACTGCTTACATTGGGGTCGTTTTTAATGCTACGGTTGCCGAAGCCGCCCATGTGATTCATACATTAGGAATCCAAAATGCTTTAAACTTGGACGATGGCGGTTCAACCGCACTTTGGAGCGGGGGATACAAAGCCGGACCAGGACGTAACTTACCCAATGTGGTTCTTTTTGTTAGAAAGTAAATTTTGAAATTTACTTTTTAGTAGATTTCCTTGCAGAATCTTTTATAAAATCTCGATAGATGTCAGTAAAAGCATAAACAATCAAACCTAACATAATTGTCGTCAAAGCTATATTAAAAATACTCATACTACTTTTTTGCTATATGAAATATATATAAAACAAAAGAAAAGATTACTATTAGCTCAATCATTACTATTGAATAAACGTTTGGATTCATTGTTTGTTTTTTAATATATAAATTGATGCGTAAATCATCATCAAAGAAATTATAAAACCAATTATTCCCAATTGCAAATAATATTGGTCGAAATTTTTTTCCATAAATATTTGCGAAATAATTGCTATAGAAATTAATGCTACTGACAAATTTATTAATAATTCTGATATCGCTTTCTTTTGATTTAAATTTAATCTTTTCATTTTTTGAATAATTGTCTTCTGAAAAACCAACTTGCTCCACTTAAAATCAACGCGATTATTACTAGGAGGATATATTTTGTAAAATTACCTGTCTTTACCGACTTAATCTTATTATTAAATTTTTCTTTTGCTGAAGGCAACGGCTGAGTTGAAGGTTCAATAGAAGTTCCTAAAACTCCAGAGTTAAAATTTTCCGGTAAACCAGTAACAGAAGCACCAATTAATCTACCAATCACCTCGTTAGAATAGTCTCCCGGCATACAACCATTTCCAGCGCGAACTTTAAAATAATAATTTTTACCTCCAGATAGATTGTTAATCGTATATGAAGTAGTTTCTGACCCACCAACATTTGAATTACCATAAAGTTGTTCACCTGGTTTTGTTCCGAAGGTCACTAGGTAATAGCTAACTGGGTCCTTGGCTTTTACCCAGTTTAAATTGATCGAGTTGGGACCAGTTGAGGTTGCCAAAAGTAAAATCGGAGCGCTACCAGGTTTTTGATCATTACAAACAGGGGCAGAAGAATTTGATGAATTGGAAATTTCGTTGCTGTTGTTACTAATGCTGGTTGTTGGTGCTGGTGTTGCTGTTGGTGTGTTGGTTGGTATCGGTGTACTTGTTGGGGTAGAAGTGGGGATATTTGTTGGAGTTGGCGTGTTAGATGGTATTGGCGTATTTGTGGGTGTTGGCGTGTTAGTTGGAGTAGGTGCGAAAGTATTAATTTTTACGTAAAGACAATCTGTTGATGAGTTTGTATTTAATGCTCCACCAAATAACCCATAATCATTGTGAAGCCAAATGTTTTCTGACGCAGATGGATTGCTATAACACTGTTCCGAACCGTCCCCGACAAAAGTTGCAAAGTGTTCAGTGTTATACCCAACATTAATATCTCCTAAGCCTTGGATGCAATAATCGATCGATTCAACATCATCTGACAGAGGAAGTTCAGCATCATCAACAGTAAAATAATCATAACTGGCATTGCTGTAAGTTGAAAATGATGATCCGTCGCAAGCAAATAACGTCTCTTCGTTTGTTTGGGAAGCAAAAGTTCCCGAAGTCACAAAACGGGTATAAACCTCCGCCAAAACACTATTTGTAAAGACTAACCAAACAATGAAAAATATAACCAACAAAATTTGTTTTTGGACTTTGTTTAACATATTCTAGACTACTAACTTTTAATTAAATTCTTAACTCTTAATTTTTAATTATTAATTAAAAATAGTCTACCGCTTATAACCTACAAAAGTAGTATTTTAGATTGTTAAATCAAGATATTTTTTACGATAGATACCCAATTATTATGAAGCTAAGAAGGAGAAGAAAAATAACTTAATTATTTCTAATTTTCCATTTTTTATATCCGAACCAGCCGAAAGGAAGTACAAGCATTAATGCCCATGGCCACCACCATGGATTTTTTTTGCCATTTTCTTTGTTTGTTCCAAGTACTGAACCTGTTGGAGTCAATTTTGCAGACTCAGTTGCTTCACCAAGCACTTCTTCAGCAAAACCTTGAGCTGGTGTATTTTCATTAACTCCAGGTGTTCCAATTATTGTTCCTGATGACACCTCATTACTATTTCCACTTTGATTACCGGACGGATCAACAGCTTTTACAATGAAATAATATGATCCTGTTCCTAGTCCCTGAACTGTATAACCTTGAGTATCACCAACATTTGCGCCGTATTGATAGGATCCAGGGTTTGTTCCATACCAAATTATATAGCTATTTGCTCCATCTATTTTTGTCCAACTTAAAGTTACTGATCCCACTGACGTTCCAAAAATTGATAGGGTAGGATTTGAAGGACCAGTTCGATCTACTGTTAAATCAGTTGAGGCACTTTTTGATTTCCCGCTCCAATCAAATGCTTTTACTTCTATTGTCCAATCTCCTTCAATAAGGTTGTTTATCGTTTTCTCCCTAATATTACTTCCTACGGATTCCGTATAAGATTTATCACCGTTTTTGAGCGACCATTTGATTTCATATCTATCAATTCCAATATTATCTTTGGCGGCATCCCACTTAACGACTGACGTTGTTCCTGATGTTGGATTTGGAGAAACACTGACGTTTAATGGGCCGTCTGTAAGCTCTGTTTGATCCCATTTAATGTTTTTAATACCTACTCCTGAATAGTTATTGGCTAAATCACGAGCTCGATAATATAAGATATGTTCACCTTCGTTGCCTGGCTTAAACGGTCCTGAATAAGTTGTCCAAGTGCCAGTTTGAGAATTCCATTGATATTCAACTATATCTTTATTTGTATCTGTAGCTGTCAGAGTCACTTCCGGCTGAGTTTTATACCAACCGTTTGATGCATCTGCAACAGCTGGGTTTAGAGAAATTGCTACTTCAGGAATTGTTTTATCCAAAATAATTGTTAAAGTGTAAGTACTTTCCATGTTGGTCGCGTTATCAATCGCATGAGATCTTACTGTGTAGCTATCCTCAGCTGGCGAAGTTAACTCATTATATTGCCAATTTCCTTCAACGTAAATTGCGTCACGTAATATTTCTGTGCCACTATCTACAAAGTTAGTACCATTAAAATATTGACCTGTGCCATTTTGTATTGATATTTTTACGCCATTTACTCCACTCAAAGCATCTAAAGCCGTTCCTTCAATCGACCCGTCCCAACTATTCATATATTTTGTACTACCGGAACCCGAATTTGAAGGTGTGGTAATTTCACTTGAAGGAACGGTAAAATCTATATTTGCTCCATTTGAAGTAACCAGTGTTGTATTACAGTTTCCGGCCGTATCACAAACATTTGGTGTTACGGAACAAGTTTGGTTAGTTCCTTCAGTCGTAATATCACAAGTTGGGTTATTGCCTGAAACCACTCCATTTGTATCTGAGTAGGTAAAGGTGGAAGTTTGATTTGTGTTATGCCATCCGGTAAATAGTGTCTTTGAAAAAAAGATTGGCGCTGTATTATCTATGATGATATTGATATCTTTGTTTACTGAACGATTAGAATTATCAACAATTTGCGCACGCAATACATAAGTTCCATCAGTTTTTGTAGTCGTATCTAATAATCCTTGATACGGACTAGTTATATCTGTTGAGATAGTAGTAAAAGAGCCACCCGTTTTTTTAATTTTAAACACTACATGTTTTACCCCTGATCCAACGTCGTTTGAAGAAACTTCTAAATTAACCGTTGATCTTAGATAATCACCATCCAACGGTGTTGTCCAAGCACCCGTGGGATTATTAGCATCGACCCAGAATGGACCATAGTGAGTAACGCCTGACCAATTACCGGCACCATCATATGTTTTGATATGAAAATATATTGACTGGCTTGTTGCTCTATTTCCACTTGTAGTCGTTGTATTTATTCCTTCTGAAACAGTGTCTGGATTAGTTGTTGGACTTGTGCTCCATTGATAAGAGTATCCAGAAATTCCCGAAAAGTCAGAAGCGCTCCAAGAAACATCAATGGTTCTGTCCGAACTCCAGGTACTTAAGGCGTGGCTTGGAGAAGTTACAACAGGCGCAGTTGGTACAGTTGTATCCACCACTGTAACGGTAAAGGAAGTCGGACTTGCGTTGTTACCTGCAGTGTCTGAGGCATTACAAGTAACTGAAGTCGTACCAAAAGCAAATACTGTACCGGAAAGAGGACCACACAGAGCTGAAAAATCACTATCATGGTTATCTGTAACAATTGGGGAAGTATAGTTGACAGTAGCACCGCTTACTGAATCAGCTTCAACAGTCATATTTCCATGAGCGGTAATTACCGGTACGTTAGTGTCAATAAAAATTGAATGAGATACTAAAAATATATCTTTACTGGGAAGAGTTAAATTAGTATCATTTTCATTAACATCTTTTATGCTACCACCATTAAGATTTAAGCTACCATCATTAGCAAATAAATAACTTGGGGTGCCATCGGAAGAACCAACAACATATTTAAAAGTTAATGTATTAGTACCACTACCAGAATTATAGATCGCTTTTCGTCCTGGACCAGCACTAACTAAAAATTCTGGTGTACCGGAAACATTTACAATTTCATTAAAAGTTAAATTAAAATCAATTATTTGACCGATTGTATACGATCCGTCGGCAGTAGTGGTATCAACGGTTGTAATTGTTGGCGCAACTCTATCAACTTTAAATGTATGGGAATCGCTGACAGCCATTGTGTTCCCGGCAACGTCTTGTCCTCCAGATATTTTAATAGTGTGAATCGTTTCTTCAGACAAAAGGTTGTAGTCAAAACAAAACGTTTTTACATCTGTATCACCGCAATTACTCACAGATTGAGGTGTCCCAACAGGTGAAAAAATCTCAATTGATGGAGTATTTGAAATGTTTTCATTAAAAGTAACTTGTATAGTTGGATTACCTGACGCAAGATTATATATTGCACCATCTGAACTTACAGAGGTAACTGTTGGAGCTGTTGCGTCATAAACATAGTGAATTGGATTGCTCCACTCTCCTATATTACCTGCATTATCTTCAGCACGAACTCTGATAGTTGCTCCTCCTTGCTCTGTTAAGGCAGGTGAATGATTGCGAGAGTTGGTAGTAGTATATCTATAAGGAGCACCACTAAACGTATGTCCATCGTCATAAATATATTCAACAGTATATTGTTTTATTCCTGACAAATCTGTTATTACTCCCCACTGATTTAAGATTGGAGAAGTTTTAAAATACTGTTCAGCTGTTGGTGAAGTTATAGTTGGCTTTCCTGGTGCCGTATTATCAATAATTATTTCTCTGGCAACACTCCTACCACTCCAGTTACCTGCCGCATCTTTAGCTCGAACCCTCCACCAGAAGTGACTATCGGGCTGACCTGCACCCACATTTTTAGTCGTTCCAGTATAGGTAGATAAATATCTTACACTCGAACAAACCCCTCCGATATCACCCGGGTCTACATTACAACTTTCATATTCATAAAGTACTGCGCCTACTACCGAATTCCAAGTTTGAGAAAATGCAACCCCTTTGGTTACAAAACCATCAATAGGGGAATTGAGTGTTGGAACATTTGGTGCAACTGTATCAGTCGTAGTTGCAGCAGAAGTCATAACACCACTTACATTACCGGCATTATCTTCTGATTGAACATCAAACGTAAAAATACCGTCACCATATGATAAAAGGTTTAGCGTTTTAAAAGTGTCGGTAGTTGTTCCAGAATCTTTTTTTTCTGCACCCATCCAAAGATTCCAAAAATAATTTTTTATTCCTGAAATTAAATCTGTTGCGGCTGTCCAATTCCACGTGATTGTGGTTTGATTCGTAGGGCTGGTTACACTTGCAACAGGCGTCCCTGGATTAGCTGGATTGGTTCGATCGATAATTACTTCCCAGGGACCCGACCAATTACTACAGTTATTTAAACTGTCACAGGCCCTTACCTGCCAATAATAAATATGATCAGCACTACCTGAAGCATTGATTTGCGATGTTGTAAGGATTCCAGAAGTGTATATAGGTGATGTTAAAGCATTATTAGCGCCAACTGTTGAGATGTAAGAGGATTTGTAATAGTATTTAACTGGGTTTGATCCTTCTGGATCAACACTATCCGACCAGTCAAGAATTAATCCAGCAGGTTTAACGGATGCACCATCTGCCGGGCTAACTAAAGTTGGAACGGCAGGAGCTGTTGTATCAGGAGTTGTTGAAGAGAGGCTAACATTGTCAAAAAGAAAACCTTTTCCACTATCTCCAGCCGTTGCTGTTCCACTTGCTCGGAACAATATCGTTTTTACAATACGTGGGCTTTGCTCAGCTGATGCTTCTGGGTCAAAGCGATAATAATCTTCCCAAGAAGTACCTATAATCTTTAATACTCCATCAATCCAAACTTTAACCACGTCGTTGGATTGGCCCTCGACAAAATCCATACTGATTTTGATGGTGTGTGGAATAGTTCTGTCTAGTCCGGTTGCAATTTGAGTTTCTACAAAATTGGCACATCCAGATGGAGTGCATGGGGAAGTTTGTTGTACATCGTCAAAATAAACATCAAGTCCAAAGACACCGTCCTCAATGCGGAGATAACTCATACGTGAACCGTCACCTCTGTCCGGTGATATCGAAATGTGCATACCTGCCTGTTGAGCGGTAGGAATAGTTGACGCAATATCAAATTGTGTTTCAAAATGGTTTTGTCTTGTTCCAACCGAAAAAGTTCCTGCTGTGGCAGATGTCTCACCAGCGCTGTTAGATTGAGGATTAGCAAAAATCTGGTCTCCAAATGAACCACTTGTTACAGAGTCTGAGATACGAAGAGTCTTGCATCCAAAACCGGTATATCCATATGAATTTTTCACGATAGCCTGATCAAAAGGACCTGTGACTGTCCATCCACCTTGACCATTAACCGAACCAAGAGTAAATGTATCAAAACTACTAGCATCACAGGCTGGAGTTGTGTCTATTGTCTCAATTTTAAAAGCTACCGTACCATAGGGAACCCAAGCTGTGTCTTTGCGGAATATGCCAAAACCCGCTGCACCTCCATCTGTATATGAGGTTTTCGTGACTGTATTCCAAAATACTTCATCTACACTATCGTCGCTTCCAATTGTTAGGGGTTGATTCTCCGGGACAGCTACGTTTAGTGATTCGTATGGTCCGCTTAGTCCAATGGGGCTATATCCCCATGTGTTTGTATTATATGCAACGCCAACAATAATATCGTCTGGCAAAATTAAATTTAAACTACTCATATCAAATACAGCATTGAAAGCTAATCCGTTGTAGCAGGTTCCACTAGGAGATTTCCATGCAAATCCAGCACCATACCCAGTATCTGGACAGGTAGGATCTCCTGCTGGCCTCCATGGGATCGTGATATTTTGAGTAATCGTTCCTAATTTTGTCTTCGGAGTACCATCTAACTTCAGTTCTGCACTATAGATGTTGATGGTGATGGGGTGAGACCATGATGTATTGTTACCTGAATAAAGTACATCAGTTGAGTAGTCTGAGTATTTTGCCCAGTTGCTCATTGTTACTGTTACAGAATTAAGTAATCTATCGCTGCCTCCCAAATGAATGTAATCTCCAAATTCGCTTGTTTGAGTTGCCTGGAAACCTAAGCTCGGATAATTAATATTTGTTACACTCGGAACAGCATCATACACAACCACAAAAATCGTCATATGATCCAGGCTTACTATAGAAACCGACGTGTCTGTTTTTGTAAGAGCATTGTCAACTTTTTCTGCAGAACCTATATTCGAAATTTCTTCCGCAAATTTTATTTCAACTGGTTTTCCCTTTGACGATTCTGGAATAGGGAGGGAAAGATTATAGGTAAAGTCGCCGTCTTTCATATCAGAAGTAATATCGTATGCTTTATCAGACAATGATCCGGTTTGTTTAATCTGATCTTCCGTTAATGTAATTTCTTCAATTTTTATATTACCTGAGGGGTCGGGGAGTTTTGTGAATGTCAATTTTATTTGATTATTCTGAGGATCAACATACTCTTTATTAAGCTCTACTTTTTCAAAAGTCCACTGAGAAGGAGCTTGTAGAGGTAGTGGTTCCGGAGTAACAGTCGGTGTTGGTGTGGCGGTTTCAGTCGGAACTAATGTTGGATCAGCAGTCGCAGTTGGACTAATAGTATCTGTTGGTGTTGGATCCTGTGTTTGAGTAATCGTTGGATCTTCAGCTTTTACCTGACTAAAACTTGGCGCGATTAATAAAAATGGGGAAAAAGAATTTACTAAAAGAAGCAAACTAGCAAAAACAGAAACTATTTTCTGGAGAACTTTCTTTTTTATTCTCATGATATTGGTAGGTTATAACCTACATTTGCGAGTAGTATATATCTCGCAGTTTAGAAAGTCAAATCAGTCTATCTAATACATTTATTGTATAAGTTATAAAATCTGTTAGAATTTATCACAAACATGGTTGAAAAAGATTTTCCTGCCGAGAGCCAAACTGGTACAGGAAGTATTCCTCCTTGCGTTCATGAAGTTGAAGTATCATATTTATTAGGATGGGCATGTATCTTCTTATGCACACCGACTAATTTCAGTAAAGCTGAAGCTTGTAGCTTTGATACTGAAAAGGGAACTTGCACTCCAAATAATTATTCCCCTCATCAAAAAATTTATGAGATCCTTCCACATATTTTGCCACGATGGAACAGAGGCCCGAAGAAGATAATTAATCATATTTTATAATTTATTTTGATTTCTTTTGAAGATTTTTTCTAACAAACCAACCTACCTCGACTAATATACTGATAACTAACGATGGCAAAATAAAATCCCAAATTGATGATTTTTTAATTTCTTTTTTTGCCTCAATTTTTTTTAAAACTTTAATAGTAGGAGTAATTGACTCTTTTCGCTGAGAAGAAATTCCTAAAATTTCCGGAGACGAATTTGATAAGGTTGGAAAGGGTGTTGATGTTGATGTCGTTGTTGGCGTTGGTATTGGTGTCGATGTAGGGATTGGGTTCGTTGGAATTGGCGTTATCGTTGGCGTTACCGTAGGGGTCAGGCATGCCTGACCCGTACATTTAATAGATAAAGCCGTCTGACTGTTATATAGTATATTATAGTTGTCAGTCTGTGATGAGGCAGGAGATTGGGTTATCTCTCCACTAATACTTTCCCAGAGATCATTTTCTTTGGAAATTTGACCAACGATTACTTCGTATTTTCCTTTATCAACTCCTTTTACTTTTAATTGATAATCACCACTCTGGGCGTTTTCAATAAATATCATTCCATCCCGTTCAGTATAAGTTTGACCATTAATAACGACTTCCATGGTTGCAGGTGATTTGATCAAAAACATTATTGAAGAGTCTATGATAGTTCCTTTTCCTTCGACAATCTGTTCGTCCCCATATTGAATATTTAGCAAGTTTAAAATATTTTTTATGGCTTCTTTTTTATAAATCAATTCACCGTGTTCAAGTTTTAAAATAATTGGTATTCCGATTGTAGCACTCGTAGAAAGAACAGTATAATCGCCAATTTCTGAAAAAGAAGACTGGGGACGGCCATCTGGATAGATATCAAATAATTTATCTGTGATCGTTTGATCGATCACATTGAATCCTTTTAAAGTATTTCCTTTTTTACCAACGACTGATTCAACATTGGTCAAATTGGTCCCATTAGTCTTATAAGTCTCATATGATAAAAGCTCGTTCTTAATCTTCATTTCGGAAATGTTTATATCCTTGCCATCTTTTTTCAAAAAATTATAGATGGGAAAAAGGTCTTTCATGCTCGGAAAAAGTCTGTTGATTGTTTGCCTATCAGTTTCCAAATTATTTTTATTTAGAGTTGCAACCATTTTAACCGCCAGCCATAAATAATCGTTAAATCTTTCTATTTCCCCGGCTTCTACAATCTTATATGCCACCGTCGCACCATGATGAGGACTACCAGCAGTTATTAGTTTCCTAACTCTCTGATTATTGTATTTTTGTAAATATATTCTACTCACTAAACCGCCCAATGAATGACCAATTATTTGTAAGTCGTTCGTAGGAAATTTCGTATTTACAAAGCTATTTAAATCTTCAACTATATTTAATATCGGTTTTCGCCAATCGTAAGCAAAAACAAACAAATTTATATTTTCTTCATAACCTAACTTTTTTAAAGTATCAATAATTCCATTATATTCTTTTGCCATCGGATTTAGCTTCCACTCTGATTGTGGTTTATCAATGTTATGAATGATGGAGTCTTTGTTCCAAGACGCTAAAAAACCGGGGATTAAAATAATCGGCAGTTTCGATGATGTAGGGGTGGGTACTTCCGACCCTGTTAAAATTTGAATCGAGGTTGGCGTTGGTGTCAATGTAGGGGACAGGCATGCCTGCTCTGAACATGCCAAATTTAATCGCCATTGAAAGTCGTCTCCGAGTCCAGAATAAAAGAGTTTTAAATTTCCTTGGTCGCTGATGACTGAAGGAAATATCAGGTGTCTTAGATCGTAATTTTTGTTACGGTTCAAAATGTATCCCTGATCTTCAAAAGTCGAGTCACAACTTAATGGCAAGCTACTTTTTGCCAATCTTATTCCGCTATTATCTGAACGGTGAAAAAATATTAGCAAATCATTATTGTCTTTATAAGAAAACGGCCCATCTCCACCATATAGAAAAGTTTTATCGTTTGGACATCGTTGCCAATTGATCAAGTCGTCAGAATAAGCTAATTTAATTTTAAAACCATCCCCGCCCCAAGCCCCGAAAAAAAGATAAGTTTGGTTATTTTGCTGAATCGGATGACCGGCAAAAACTCCTTTGTTTTCTGAATAATTGCTTGTATCGGGGTTTATTACCTGAGCCAGATTTGACGAGCAATTAAAATCAAAATCACATGCACTGGAGTAAATTTTATAAATAGAACCATTTTCAAAAACGGAAATAAATAGCTGATATCCCGCTTGAGTTTTAGTGACACTAGGATTTGATAGGTCACGACCGATATTCAATATTTCCTTTTTCATCTGCCAATCAAGACCGTTTGCTGATTCAAAATATCCCAAGGAGTAATAATTTTCTGTTGCTTTTTTTATAGAGAAAATTCCTTTATAAAGGCCATCCTCCTTAAATATATTAGCCTGAAGATGGTTAGTGTAACCGTTTATATAATTTATATTAAGAGGATTCTTGATTGATTTATCAAACTCAAAGGCAAAAATAGTTCTAACAAAAAATAAATATCCAAAAAATATTAAAAATATTTTTTTCATATTTAATTTTTAACTCTTAACTTAATTCCTGTCTACCGCTTATAACCTACAAAACTACTTATTTATGTTGTTGTATGGCTATATTTTTAACGATATACCACATAGGAATTAGATGAAGTTGCTATAATATAGCAATGAGCGCAAAACTATCTGTTTTGATGATCACAAAAAACGCCGCTGAAACATTGGAAAAATCTTTAGCTTCAATAAAAAAGATTTCTGATGAAATAATCATTGTCGATAGTAAATCGACTGATCGAACTGTTGAGATTGCAAAGAACTATCTTGCCAAAGTTTATGTCAAAGAATTTTCTGATATAGGAAAACAGAGACTATTTGGTTTTTCCAAAGCGACCGGTAAATGGATACTGATTTTGGATGCTGATGAAATAGTTTCTGAAAAATTGATGAAAGAAATAAAATCTAAAATTGAAAACAAAAGAATAAAAATTGCTGGTTACTTTATTTCGTATCAAAACTTTTTTTTAAATATCCCACTTCAATACGGAGGAGAAAATTACCGTATGCTAAGATTGTTTAGAAGAAAATACGCCACTATCAGTCCTTCGCTGATCCATGAGCATTTTAAATTAACGAAAGGCAAAGCAGGTCGGCTCAATGGTAAAATATTTCACCATTCTTATCGTTCCATTTCTCAAATGATTATAAAATTTACTGATTATGGAATCAGAACTGCTAAGGAAAAATATGCGCGTAAAGAAAGATCATCATTCAAAAAAGTTTTTTTATATCCCGCTCATATGTTTTGGGCGAGATTTATCGAGGACAAAGGATATGAAGATGGATTATTTAGGATACCATTAGATTTGGGATTCGCATATATGGAGTTTATCACTTATTTTACGTTAGCTATTATGTCTCCCGCCTTAGGCGGGCCCAGACGCAAAAAAATTAAAAAATAACATGAAAATTGGATTTATATTTATTTTATTTAAAACACCACAGTCGGAAATTAATAGATTAAAAAAGGAAGTCAAAAATTTAAAACTAAAAAATTATTTAATCTATTTTATTGACAATTCTAATAATCAACAAGGATATGCCGCTGGTGCCAACAAGGGTCTAAGAGAAGCTATTAAAGATGGATGCGAAATATTAGCGATTGCAAACCCAGATATCACATTAGACCAATTGGACTCATTAGACTTATTGGACTCATTTGAGCACTTTGATATATGGGGCTATGCATTTCAACAACAAGATAAAACCTACTATGGTGGAGCTATTGATAAATTACGAATGAGTGGGGGACTAATCAAAAAAAAACCAAAATTCCGTTTTGTGAAAACAGACTTTGTTTCCGGATCTCTAATGTTTATCAAAAAAAGCGTCATTGACAAGATTGGTTTCTTAGACGAGAGTTATTTTATGTATTATGAAGATGTCGATTACTGTTACCGAGCTAAAAAAGCTGGGTTTAAAATTGGCGTTGATTCAAAATTATCTTATCAACATTTTGAGGTATCACAAGACAATCCAAAAAAAGAATTTTACCTTTTTAAAAACCGTTTAAAGTTTCTGATGAAGTACGGATCTTTAAAACAAAAAGCCCACGAATTTTTTAGATTACCAAAAACAATTTTTGAAGAAATAAAAAAAAGGCCTTTTTATTTAAATTTTTTTAGTCTCAATATTTCTTCCATTGTAAATAAAATCCTCCATTTTGTTCTGTTTTTAATCTTGATCAATTATTTCAAACCAGAAGAATATGGGGTTTATACGTTAGCTTGGACACAAGTTGGGCTTCTTTTGCCCCTGCTGGATTTTGGTACAACTTCGTACGGCTTAGTTCATATCAATGACTCGGTAGATAAAAAAATAAGAGAACTATTTTCACTGCGATTTTATTTATCGCTGATAACTTTTATTTTGACGATAATTTTAGCGGTATTATTTCACTATCCTGCTTCTATTCTTATTCCAATCATTCTTATTTCTTTTGTTATTTTTGCCAATATGCTTTCCGGCACTTATTTGATACTCACTTCAATAAAACAAAAGTCTTATCTTGCCTCGATTGTTTCCATGATCTTCCAAGTTTGTTTAGTCCTATTGTTGATTGCCGGCGTTTTGATCACAAAACAATTAATGACAGTTTTTGTAATTACATTTGTTTTATATAATCTCTATTCTTTAGTAAATTTTCTTCTTGTTAGAAAGGAAGTTGGAGGATTATCATTAAAAATTGATTTAAAACAGTGGTCGATTATTATCAAAAAATCTTTTATATTTCTGCTCATTAGCCTTCTTGCTGGGTTTTATTCCAAAGTTGACGTTCTTATACTTAATTTTATAAAGGGTAAACAAGCGGTTGGTATTTATTCCGCCGGTTACCGATTTTTAGATGCTTTAATGTTTATAGTCACCGCTTATAATGTCTCTTCGATGCCTTTATTTTCCAAACTAGCTAAAGAAAAAAAGAGGGATATTTTTATAAATAAAATAAAGAAAGATGTTGTTTTGGTCTTTCTAATCGGTATGTTTATTGCCTTAGGTTTTTATTTCTTAGGCCCGGTTATTTTACCAATTTTGTATAAAAGTACATACTCGCAATCTATAAAAGTTTTGCAAATAATTATTTTTGCCTTGCCCTTGATCCTCTTAACATCGGTGTTTTTAAATTCAATATACGCTTTAAACAAGGCAAAAACTGTTATATATATTTTCTTGTTTCAATTAATTTTTAACATTGCCTTAAATATATTATTTATTCCTCGGTTTAGTTTTTTTGCCTCGGCATATATCACAGTTGGGGGAGAGTTGTTAAACACTTTGTTAACATTTGCAATATTAAGGTCCGTCCTTAAATAAGGACGGACCTTATATAAAGAGAGTCCTTATGAAAATATCTGTCGATGGAGGAGCGTTGAATCCAAAAAATAGCCAGCGATTTGGGACGGCTGTCTTTTCTGAAAATTTGGTTAAAGCCATACAGCTTTATGATAAAGAGAATCAATATTTTTATTATACTTTTGATAACCTTAAACCTAAAATAGCCTGGCTTAAAGGACGAGTGAGTTTGGAAGAGCTTAAGCAAAAAAAGGATGTATTTTTAGCCATGAATCAAGCCATTCCTATTTATACCTCAGGAAAGATTATCAGCTTTTGCCATGGTCTGTCATACTACTTTTACCCTCAATATTACTCACAAAAAGACGTTACTCGATTAAATAAACAGCTAAAGGAAATGATAAAAAGATCAGATAAAATTATCGTCTCTTCGGAAAAAGTTAAAAGTGAGTTGATTTCGATCGATCGATCGATTGAAAATAAAATAATAAAACTACCCTTTGGGATTCCATTTGATATGTCCTCCTACGTGCCTCCTTCGCCGAAGTGGCTACGAAGGCCGAGCAAGGCTTCGGCGAACAAAGAAAAATACTTTCTGTTTGTTGGCATGGATCACCCAATAAAAAATATGGATTTTATTAAAAAAGCTTTTAAAAAGTTTAAATTATTAAAAGAGTTTGAGGGTTATAAACTTATTTTAGTAACTAAAAATTTTTCAAGAGAAAAACTCAAAAAACTCTATCAAAACGCTATTGCTCTGTTAACGGCTTCTCATTATGAAAGTTTTAACTTTCCTGTTTTAGAAGCTTTATCACAAGGCTGCCCGGTCGTTGGTTTAAAATCTGCGATAATTCCCGAGTTGAAACCGTACATTAACGTAGTCAATAATTTTGATGAATTTGTTGAACTTATGAAGAAAATTCCAAAAAAACCAAGCGTACAATCGATTAATCGACTATACACTAAATTTAATTGGAAGAATTATGTTAATAATTTAGTAAAATTATATTGACTATGAAACTATCCGCTGTAATATTGACAAAAAACGAAGAAAAGAATATTGAGCGATGCCTCAGGTCCTTAGATTTTTGTGATGAAATAATTATAGTTGATGACTATTCGACGGACAATACTAAAAATCAAATATCAAAAATCAAAAAGAAAAATGACAAATTAAAAATTAAAATTTTAGAAAATAATTTAAAAAATGATTTTGCGCAGCAAAGGAATTTTGCAATGAGTAAGGCTAGTAATGAATGGATTCTGTTTGTAGATGCGGATGAATTGGTTACTAATGAACTTAGATTTGAAATTCTAAATTCGAAATTCGAAAATAATGCATATTTTATTAAACGCCGCGATTATTTTTGGAATCGAGAATTAAAGCACGGTGAAGTCAGACATGTCAGACAAATTGGTCTCATTAGACTAATTAATAAAAACTATGGCAAATGGATGGGTTCTGTTCACGAAGTCTTTCACACCGCCAACAATATTGGTCAACTTAATGGCTTCCTCAATCACTATCCGCACCCTACTTTGAAGGAATTTATTAATGACGTTAACCGCTATTCAAGCATAAGAGCTGAAGAGCTTTTTAATCGAGAAACAAAAACCAATGTTTTTGAAATTTTATTTTTTCCATTTGGAAAATTTATCTATAATTATTTTTTAAACATGGGGTTTTTAGATGGACCAGCTGGTTTTACTTATGCCTTTATGATGAGCTTTCATTCATTTTTGGTTAGGGCCAAGCTTTATCAACTAATAAACAAAACATGAGCATTCTGTTTTATTTAACTGCTATTTTATTCTCCTTAGGTCAATTGGGAAGGATCTCTTTTTTTAACCAACAAGTTAATTTTTATTTATATGAGGTTGCCTTAGCGTTAAATCTGTTTGTTCTCTTTTTTAAATACCGTTTTCAACCTGTCAAAGATGCCTGGAAAAATTTTAAACCGATTTTTTTCTTTCTAGGCATTTTATTAATTTCCTTAATTGTTGATTGGGCAAAATATAATTTATTTGAAAATACCGTTGGAGCACTTTATCTATATCGTTTGCATTTATATTTAATTTATTTTGTTTACCTTCATTATCACGTAAAAATAAATGAAGATTTTTCCAAAGTAATTAAAAGGGGGGTTTTGGTAATTGCGGCTTTAACCATTATTTCTACTTTAATTCAATATTTTCTTTACCCTGACCTTAGGAATTTAATTTATCAAGGTTGGGATCCACATCTATATAGAACTTTTGGAGTCTTTTTTGATACTTCAATTGCTGCGGCAATTTTCGGTATATTTTTTCTTACGATTAACCAGCCTTTGATAAAAAATATTTATTTAATTTTAATTGCTTTAAGCTTTTCCCGATCAATATACATAGGTCTATCTTTAACGTTGCTTTATTTATTTATGCAACAAAAAAGGCTTAAAAAAATAATCTTATTTATATTATTTTTTGTTGCTTTGATTTTCTTTATCCCCAAACCATCCGGAGAAGGAGTCAATCTAACAAGATTATATTCCATCACCTCTAGATTTATTGATTATCAGCAGGGGATTAAGTTATGGAAAAATAAACCAATTATTGGCTATGGTTATAATCGGATCCGCTACGTCAAAAATAGCGATTCTGTCCATTCTGGGGCAACTTTTAGTTCTAGTTTCCTTACAATCTTGGTATCGTCCGGATTATTGGGACTGCTGAGTTTTATTTGGGTACTGTGGAGTTTTAGAAAATCGAATAAAATAGCTTCTTCGTTATTGATCTTTTTAAGTATTATTTCGTTATTTGACAACGTTCTTCTTCACCCGTTTATTTTATTTTTATTATTCATCAATCTTTCTGATAGGTAACCTTAAGAGTTTTTGTCTCAATGTTCCCGGCAACATCCTGAGCCGTTGCTACTACTTGGTTTTCTCCATCTTTTAGTCGAACTGATGTTTCAAAACTGCCGTCAGCGTCTACCACTACAGGAAGATCGTTAATTCGTATATATGTTTCCTTATCAGTATTACCTTTTACTTTTATTTCCTGGTTGTTTGTTGTAGAGTTGTCTGCAGGTTCAGTAATCTCTAACTTTGGCTTATCGCTTTTGTAAAAAACCTTATATGTAATAGTATTTTTTCGGGTTTTATTATCCTTCGACTTTGCTAATACATATAAATTATTATCGCCTTTTACTAAATCTCCAATTTCTTCACTAAATATGTCTGAAGTTAATTCTATTTCCTTGACTTTTTGTGAATTTACATAAAAACTCAATATATCAAAATTTAATGTTGAACCGGAAACAATTATTCTGGCACTATTGGTTGCCTGTGGGATTGAGGAAATATCTACTGAACTAAAACTGTCTTCAGTTTTTGATAATGGCTTAACCGATGGTTGGGGAAATAGTCCTGATACAAAACTGGATGTGTTTAATAAAAGTTTTATTCCAAAAGTGAAGATCAAATATAAGACCACAAAAAGTATGATCGCATATACGGCGATGGTGTTTTTCATTTTTTTTTCTTGAACCCTTTCTAATCTTCTCATGAGCCGACGGTCGGAATCGAACCGACTACCTACTGTTTACGATACAGTTGCTCTACCAGGTGAGCTACGTCGGCAATGTGAGCGGGCTAGTGAACAAAATTAGAACTTTTTATCAACAGTCCGCTAAGAAGTATTATATACCAAACTTTGATCATTAAATTATCTTTTTTCAAACTCGATGACAGATAACTGTATTAAGATAATGAAGAATTAAGTTAATCTTTTTAGTGAACAACAACAATTGGTTTCATTTGTTTATTGCTAATCTCTGCTTGTTTTTTTAATTCACCAGCCGACTGCCAATCTCTTTCTTCGCCTTTTCCACCAGGCCAGTTCGGAGGAGTAGAAAAATCATAATGATATGGCAAATGACTGAATGCTTCTAAATTCGAAGGGGTAATAGGAGTAAATACTCTTCCCGTGTGAGATTCATAAGGAGTTGTATAAATCATTAACCATAAAGCATCTGGGTTTAGATACGTTTTTACTAATCCTCTGTCTCTAAAAGCAGTATCTCGATCTGCTTCAACCATATCATAATCTGGAACTCTCCCTGCATTTGCTTCTTTTGATAACACTCTACCCACCATAAAAAGAAGGCGAGGGTGTCTTACATCTTGGATCCCTATATTTTCTAATTTTTCATTCCCCCACGGAACCGAAAGCATTCCATCTTCAAGCGTTTCAAATTTTTCACCAAAAAACTGCGGTCTGGCCTTAACAAAATCCTGAAATTTTATATTCACTTCATCCTTTTTATTAAAAGGTAAAGATATGCATAAATCAATTCGATCCGGATTTTGGCGAGCTAACTCAATCAACTCATCAATTTGTTTTTCTGTGTTAGGTCTATAATTTGTAAAAATCCTAATTTTGTGTCTTTTTCCTTCTTCTCGAACTCTTTTTTCATTAAGAGGAATAGTCCCTTGTAAAGCTGTTTTAACGATATCGATTGCTTGAGGATGATCAAGAATATCACCAGAGGACCCGAACCTTAAAGAGTCTTTTTGCAACATGTTAATAAATCGTTCATCTGAAAAAAGTTTTTTCATTGATTCAAAGGAAAACATTTTTGTAGGAAAAGATGCATCTGCTAAGCAAGTGTCACAATGATGACCACAACCATTTAGAATATCAGCGGTTCTAAGCGTTTGATCAAGTGTTTTATTTCCTAAAAAAGGACTTAATAGTTCGTATGCGTCGACCAAGCCTTCTGTGGAAATTTCTTTCCTAGAAATTCTTTTTGATGGAGGAGTGATTGCCGGCACAGCAGCCCAACCTTCAATATTACTATCAAGCAATCCTTGTTTTTCAATAATTTTAGTTACTTCTGGGGGTGGTTCCGCAGTATTAAAAGCAATCAATTTCCTTCTTATAGATTGGTTTATATTCTGACCTTCTGCTCCTTCATTTACCATTGTCTTTTTATATTACAGTACCCAGAAATAGATTTCAAGCACACTATTGAGGCTATATAGTTTATATAAAGACGATATTTATAAAGGAATTCGAGGAAAATGGTTGCTGTATGGCATATTATTTTACTTCCAAGATCAGAAGAACAATCGGTAAAAAGATAAAGAAAATAAGAAAGATGAAAAAATTAAAACAAGTGGAAGTGGCTGTTGATGCAGGCTTAAACCCAAGTTATTACGGCAAGATTGAAAGAGGAATAGTTAATTTTTCTATTGAAAAACTTTATGGAATTATTAGAGCTTTGAACATAAAATCATCTGACGTTCTTTCGTTCTAGTAATTTATTTATTGAGATGTAAAAGGACTACAAAAAAAGCCGCCGGCATAAAAGTTATTTTTACACCAGCGGCCAACAAACACTTTTCTATTTTTTCAACCTCCTCTCTATAAAACTAATAACAACGACCAATACTCCAACATACCAAAGACAGCCAAGTAGGATAAAGAAATAGTCAATCAGCGTATCCATTCTGCCTCCTTTCCGGCTGGTTTGGGTCTTTAACGTTCCAAATGAAAAGATTAAACAATCTGACATATTCAGATCGCTCTTTATCAGTCGGCCGGACTTCTGACGTTCCCCAGAAATAAGGCATGACTATATTTCTCAACTGGTAATAACGTGACAATTGATAGTTGCTCATAAAATTAAAATTAAATTTTTAATAATTAGATCAAGGATTTCTCCTTCAAACTGACAAATGAACTGTTGGCCACAATGATATGATCGATCAGTTCTATACCCAACAATTCCCCCGCCTTGACTAACCGTTTAGTTAAAGCAATATCATCATCCGATGGTGTTGCTTCACCTGACGGGTGATTGTGGGCAATAATAATCTGAGCTGATCTTTCACCAACTGCTCTGGTAAACACTTCCCGAGGATGAACCAGTGAACTATTTAACGTTCCAAGACTCACCAGCTCAAGCAATTTGATCTTGTTTCGACAGTCCAGGTGGAATACCCAAAAATGTTCTTTGTCTCGATCAATTTTATCCTCTGATCGTAAACAATCAGTTAAGATCCGATAAATATCTTGAGGTTTCACAATCTCTTTTTTATCTTCTGAAATCTTGATAATCATGAAAGTAAAATTCTTGCTAAAATAATAATGTGCAAAAGTCCACAAAGATTTAGCACTGGGGTCAATTAGCAATAATTGTTCCCCGACGGTGAGGGTGTAAACTACCCTCACCTTTTTTTATCAACGATCAAGTTTATCCATGATTTTTCACCTCCTTGAAAAGTTCAACTTCTAACTTTTTCTGTTTTCTTTTGAATTCATCTGACCGGAGATACTTTCTAAATTCGTTTAATTCTTTCCATTCTGGTTTATTTCTTCTAGTCAATTTACTTCCAGGGAGTAAAACCAAAAGCATTGCTAACCAGTAAGCAAAGAAAATAAAATAAGCCATAATTCCAAAGGCAGAAGAAAAACTAATAAATAAGTTCAGGGTCTTTCTGTCCTTCGCTACAGGGGTTAAGGGGCAGAAAAAAGTAGTAAAAATAATCGATTTTATCGTGGAAAAATCGAATATTCCTTATTTTTATTTTTACGGTTGTCAAAAGTTTTTTACTGCGTGGGCTTTAGATATGTAAAAGTAAAAAAGGATTTTTACGCCTGTTATAAATATCCGAGAAATAGTTTGCCTATTAAAAATTTCCATACGAGGATATTTATACAGGCTAAAAACCCACCTTTTGATAAACTTTTTTGCCCCTTATACTGGGAATCAAGGACAGAAAGCCCAAGCGTAAAATCTAACCGGTGTTATACTATTTTCAAATATGGGAAATCATCATTGGTCAGTTCAAGAAATTCATATCGTTCAAAAATGTTTTCATGTTATGCCTGATTTTGAAATTTCTAGGTTCATTCCTGAGAGATCAATATTGGCCATTTCTCAAAAAAGACGAAACATGGGCTTGAAATATACTCAAGAATGGATGAATGAACAGGTAAGAAAACAAATAATTTCTTAGTTTCTATTTTCTTCTTGTTTTGTTAGTGCGATGGTGCGTTTCCACTACGTACACGCACAGCTCCAAATCCGTATAAAAGCCGGTGTCAAACTATTCTGAGATTATTATCGAACATTACCTTGAAGGCGGTTTGTGAGGGACGAACAAACCGCCTATTGTCTTCGGGCAAGTCTGCTCCGAAGAATGAGGAGCAGAAACTGTCTTCCTTTTCTCGAAGGAGGGCGTCGTAAAATTAGCTATTTTGCGATGACCAGAGGGTAAAAAACTATATAGAGCGTCGTAAAAAATCTTTTTACGATGACCTATTAAAATATGTTTGTACCTTTTTTTTACCCTCGTTCCGAAAGAAAACAGCCCGTAGCGAAAAATGGAGGAGATGGTGAAGGAGGACTCCATTTTGAGCGGAGGGCTGACTACTTGCCCGAAACAATTATCTTAATAGTTGCGAGCGACCAAAAGGAGCGAGCAACAATATTCAAGCCCACAGACGATAGCTTTTTAGAAGAAAAAGACAATGTAGTGTGATTTTTCTTTTTATTGACCAACTTTAAGAAGCTACGGCAGTGATGGGCTTGCAACAATTAGAGTTGATCCCATTCCATTCCATTTTTATATTCAACGAAAATCATGCTCGGTATCGTTTGAACACACCGTTCTAGGCAGTAGATAGGGAATAATAGAGTCTATTAGTGACATACAGATTGTTCCCCCGACAGATAACCTTTAATTTAGTGACCAACTTTACGAGGGGGATCTTGTTGATGGTTGACATTTGTTTACGGTCATTTATTTTTCCTTTTTACAACTTCACTGATTTTCTTTTTATATGATTAAGGATTGAGGCTATTTTCTAACTTGATAGCTATTAGCCTCGAAAATATGACCGCCAGATGACTTGTGCGGGGCGGTTATAATTCTTCCATAGGAAGATACTGCCTTTATAGTTAGCAAAAGATTTCTTCATTTGACGTGCGGGTGAAATGGTGGTTATATATAAGTTTTATATTGTAAGTAATGTTTCCGGACTGGTTTTAGAAATATTGATGATTACTTTCTTTTTATATCCCTCTTTTTTTATTATTAAAATTCCTGTAGGCTTTCTTTCCAGAGGCTAACCCTATTCCTTTGTTAATAATCAAAAAACTGGCTTTATTCCCTTATGTCCAACAGTCTTTTTTCTTGCTTCTGTCTTGGGATGGACACTCAATCCTTTTAAGCAGGGGTCGATTTGTTCTTCATTATCTCTTGGGGCTTATATTGATTGACAGTTTGGCCGGAGTGTTGGTGTTGTAAGTGTGTTGTTCGATTTGGACTGTTTAAGGTTTGTGGCTGGTTGATTGTATTTTTATTCTCTTTTGTCTACTTTATCATTCCATATGAAATACAAATACATCTCTGGAAGACTGGGAAAGGAAATATCGAGAATAAGAAAGGAGAAAAAATTATCTCAAGAGGATTTAGCACTCGATCGTTATATTGATCGATCTTACTTGGCTGAGATTGAGGAAGGGAAAACTAATCCGACGTTAAAAACATTACTCAAAATATCGTCTGTCTTAAAAATTAAATTGAGTGATATTTTGGTCAAAGTTAATCAGTAAAAAAAATATACTGTCATAACAACCTAATAAAAACCTTGACAAACAGAAAAAGATTTATAGTATAATTAAAGCCTATTGGGGACTAGGGCTTTCCTGGGCCCCTTTTTTTATGGGAAGATTTTTAATCCGTAGTTTAAGAACGCTCCGTTTTTCTTGTGAAGTTTTGTCTTTATAATCTCAAATGGTTTATTTTCCTTCTTAGAATCCAATACATATTTACCAATAGGATAAGCAACTAAATCAGCAATTTGATGACCGATGACATTTTGTGTTTTTTGATTGAAAGAAAGATCAATAAACTTTCTTTGAACTTCGTCCGGTTTTATAAATTCATTACCTTTACTCCGAAATCCTTCATATACTAATGCCAACTGACGGTCATTGTGTGTCTCTCGTGATTCAGCCCGAAGCATAATCCCCTCACTACTTCTTCCTAAATACATAACTGTCCGTTCAAGAATAAAACGAAAACAAATATAATAAGGATTGTTAGGTTGGGAATATGTTTTGATTAGTTTCAATTTGTTGATTGCTCCGGCAATGATTGTAAATTCTAATGAAGATATAAGCTTGTCAAGATCATTAAGGAATGCTTCTCTTTTCTTTCGATCGACTAAACTGGCAAAATCATTTTTCTGTTTTCTAATATCATAAGATCTTAAAATTATTGCCTGATTATTGAAGTACTTTATTTTCAACTTGTTTATTTCAGGTTCTACAGTTTTTGAGTAATAATCCAAATCAAAAATACAGCCGGCCAATACAAACATTGGGTAGGACTTATCAATTTTATCTTCCTCCAAACTGTGATCACCGGACTCATCCAAAAACATTAATTTCATAAAGTATTTAAGATTTAATTCTATCTGTCAAAAATTATACAATATTTTTATTACCATATATTTATGGAAGTAAAGAAGGATGGAAAACAAAAAGAAAGTGCTACTACTAAATTACAAAAATTTAGAATAAAGCAATTAAACGATTTCAAGACAAAAGTTATTGTTCCTATTGAAAAATTACATTGGAAAGAAATAAAAAAATTTAAGGATGATTGGGGTATTAAAACAAGAGAATTAAAAAACAATAAAATACTCAAAAAGTGGTTAAAAGAAATTCAGACAAAATACCCTAATAAAAAATATAGTGTTTTAATTTTCGAAGTGGAAAAGTTTCATGAAATTGAAGATGAAAAAATTATTCATACAGTTCACTCTGATTTTGTGGAACTTGAACCTCGTATCACTTTCTTAGGAGATTCCCCCAAAATAGTTTTTGATTATGAAGTAAAACTTTTAATGAACCAGTTAAACCTCGATCTATATTGGATCAAATTATTTAAGCAGTATCTTTTATTTGGTAGGGATCAAATAGACTCAATAAGAAATCCTAGTCTTGATGTAACTGAGCGAATAACTTATGGTAAAAACCCGCAGCAACTTGAACACAGAATTGCCTTAAATATTTCACCGAATACATCGCTCGAAGAAATTCAATTGCTTTGGGACAAAATTATTAAACCACTTCAAATAAAAATAAGGGGACATTGGCTAAATAAAAAAAGAATAACTAAATTACAACCATTACTAGAAAAATTGATTGATCTGGATATAGAAGATCAAAAAACGGGTATTCATAGATCAGATTACGAAAAAGCAGATATATTATTTGGAAGCATTGATGACAATAAAAAATATAATAATTGGAGTCCTGAAAGAATCAAACGATTGGAAAATAAAAGAATAAAACGAATTGCAAATCTAAGGCGTCAATACAATAAATTTCTTATATCTCAATAACAATCTCTCCTTATTGAGTTCGACAACAAAACACCTTCTGTTAGCCTTCTTTTAGATGGAGGAAAGCATATGACTAATTTTCGTCAATTACCAAAAAATAATTTAATAAGAAATATTAAGAAGATACGAAAGGCGGTAATTAAAAAATGTCGTAGCTGCATCGGTGATCAAAAAAATATAGGTTGTTCTACTTCCGGCTGTTCACTTTTTCCTTATTGTCCGTATTTAGGTAAAAAAATAAACAAAACAAATTATCAAAAAGATTGATGTATGGAAAATTTAATATCACCAGTTAAGTTGCCGGACAAAGCAATAAAAGAATTCCAGGATTTAATGCTAAAACATTTTAGATCAAGTTTAAGTTTTGAACAAGCAAAAAAACGAGCTCAAGAATTTATAAATTTTTTTATGGTAATTTCTCAACCAATATCAAAATCACTAAGTTATCAAAAATAAATTAAAAATATTTACTTAAAAAATATGGAAGAAAATAATGATCCCAATCAGAAAACAATAATTAAGGAAGTTACTCCCCAATTTCACTCCGAACGTTGCCCTGTCTGTAATGGTTTCGGCACTCTTAAATTCGGCACTAAAACCTGTCAGGGTTGTCATGGCAAAGGTTATGTAATTGTTCCTAATTTTAATTTAGAGGGAAAGAAAGAATATGGAAGACAACAAAATAAATAAACCGCAACTTGAAGATGGATATACCAGAATAGCAAATGTTATTCTAGAGGGGCTTTGTAGGATCAAATTAACATCTTATCAAACAAGGGTGCTATTCTATATTTTTCGAAAAACTTACGGATACAATAAAAAGGAAGATTGGATCTCAGTAAACCAAATAGCAAAAGCAACAATGATTAGGCAAGCTCATGTATCAAGAGCAAAGAAAGAATTATTACTCCGTAAAATAATTACCTCAAATAGTACGAAAATAGCATTCCAAAAAGATAGTACGATGTGGTGTGACATACCAGTTCAGGTACGCAAAAAAACTTCACCAATTCAAGATAAGAATATACCAATTCGGGTACATAAAAAAAATATACCTCTACAGGTTCCAAATATACCAATTAAGGTTAAGAATATACCTGTACGGGTTTCAAATATGCCCCTACAGGGGAACACAATAGACAATATACAAAAGACAATAACAAAAAATAATTTACAAAAGAAATACTCTTCTATTAAAAATATTGATCTGTCAGTAATGGAGGAAATAGCAGAAAAATATGGAGTACCGGTTGCCTTCGTACAAAGTAAGTTTGATGATATGGTTAACTGGATGGCCGCCAAAGGAAAGACGTATATGAATTATAAGGCGGCCTTAATGAATTGGGTAAAGTCTGATGCACTAAAAATTATTCAGAAAGAACGTCAGATCATTAATAAATATTCTGTAACAAAAGTATGACAATCTCAGAAGTTCCGGAACAATACAAAGTTTATAATCTAATGCTATCCAATGGAAAGACAAGACAACTTACTGGGACGGAAAAACAAAACGTATTTAATAGCACTTCAAACATGATACAACTTAAAAATGGAGGAGGATTTAATAAAGCCTTCATTGTTTCTTGGGAAGTGGACATAGAGGAAACAAAAAAGAACGTACAGGAGCATTTGGAGGAAATTAAAAACACTTTAGGTCCAGCCAAAAACATCAATAAATTTATTGATAAAAAGCAGTTGAATTTGATAGAAAAAGTTTTGTAGAATTATCTTGAGCTCAGAGAAAGGTTGGGTTTTTTAATGCCTTCGTTGGACAGGACCTAACCGTTCTGAGCTCACCAGCGGAGGCATTATTTTTACTATGGATAGATACGTTGTTTACATAAGAAAATCAACCGATACCGAAGACAGGCAGATATTATCTCTTGAGTCACAAAAGAAAGTGATCATGGAGGAATTAGTTGTTCCGCAAAATATTAATCCTTTTACCTGGTATGAAGAATCAAAAAGTGCCAAAGCTCCAGGAAGACCGAAGTTTGATGAAATGATCGAAAGTATCAATAAAGGTAAAGTAACTCATATAATTTGCTGGCAGTTGAACCGGTTAGCCCGTAATTCTGTTGACGGTGGAAGGCTCATCTGGTTTGTACAAAATGATACTGTCAAAATTGTTACGCCTACAAAAACTTATGACAAAAACGATATTCTTCTTCTGTATGTTGAGTTTGCCATGGCCAACCAGTTTAGTAATGACCTAAGTAAATCTGTAAAACGTGGGTTAAACGATAAGTTGAGTTTGGGAAAGGCTCCTATTTTAGCTCCTATTGGATATATGAACGATAAAATAAAACCAAAAGGATTAAAAGAAATTCTAGTTGACGAAGAACGGTTTCCAAAGGTACGCAAAATGTGGGATCTGCTTTTGACCGGTCAATATACACCTGCTCTTATTTATAAAATTGTTACCAAGCAATGGGAACTTAAACATAGAAACGGAGAACCTTTAAGCAGGACTCAAACATATAAATTATTTCACAACATTTTTTATACGGGAAAATACTTTTACACCGGGGAAATCCGTCAAGGAATTCATAAACCAATGATTACTATGGCCGAGTTTGAACAAGCTCAAAGTATTATTGGATTAAGAGGAAAATCAGGAATAAAAAAACATGAGACGACTTATACCGGTATGCTTAAATGCCCTTGCTCTGCCTCAATAACCGCCGAAGTTAAGCCAAGGATGATCTGCCCCTTATGTCATGAAAAATTTAATCCACAGCATAATGATGTTTGCCCAAAATGTGAAACAAAAAAAGATGATATGGACGTTCCTTTGAGAATTTACACCTATTACCGGTGTTCTAGACAGATTGATAAATATTGTAAACAACCGCCGGTAAACGAAAAAGATTTTGAAAAACAAGTTTCAAATGAACTGATAAATATAACTATTCCTGATGATTTTTTAGAATGGGGAAAGAAATACCTAAAAGTTGCTGTTAATAATCAATTAAGTCAATTTGCTTCAATTGATGAATCGGCTAAACGTCAATGTACCCTTGAAAAACAAAGATTACAAAATCTTCTTGATAGGTTTATTGATCCGGAAAATAAAAATGGAGAGATAATTAGTAGCAGCGACTATAAGCAGAAAAAAATGGAGATCGTTAAGAGAATTACCATCCTTGAAGACCAATTAAATAACTCAAGTAAGAATCTTGATTATTCTTCTGAAACGACCGGACAAACCCTCGATTTTAGTCATCGAGCCCAATATTGGTTTGGAAACGGCAGTCGCGAACAAAAGAGAATCATACTCTCAACCTTAGATTTGAACCCAATCCTTGATACGAGATTACTACGTCTTAATCTTCTAAAACCATTTGAGTACATCAAAGAAACAAAAAAAGAGGTGGAAGATGAAAGATGGAGGATCGAACCTAAAGAATGGAGCAGAGCAATGATCCAAAAGTATTATTTGAGACTTGAAAATCCGCTTGTGAGCGGGATAGGGGAATTGAACCCCTTTCTCTACCTTGGGAAGGTAGCATACTACCGGTGTACTAATCCCGCAACGTAAGAAATTTTCGTTGAAAATTTCAACGTTGCTGGAACGTTTAAATTTATTTTATAAATTTATTACGTTCCGCTAAAATATAAATAAATTATACATCAATCTAGATTAACGGGGGATAATCAAAACCATACCAGCTTCAATGCTATCTGGAGTAAGTAAATTATTAGCATTCATTATGCGTGGCCAAGCAAATAAATCCCCATATACTTTTTGAGCAATGGTGGAAAGGGAATCTCCTGGTTGAACAATATATTTATTTTCTACATAAGTCACTTTGGAAGTTGAGGTTGCCGAAATATCTCCAACGGTTGGTTGACGTGGAGTAACTTGAGGAATAACTAACTTGAGACCAACTTCCAAATTTGAAGAATCGGAAATCTTATTTACCAGAGAAATATCATAAGCATTAAAGCCTGAGCCATAAAATTTCTCGCCGATGTGCCAGAGATCGTCTCCTTCCTGGGTAACATAAGTTTTTAAAGGTTTTTGAACGATAGTTTTTTTAACTAATGGTTTAGTCCCAAACCGAAAAGTTGGCAGTTTAATAGCCAAATTAAAGTGAATGTTTTTTAGTAAAGTTTTGTATGTGAAAGTTGAAATGACAAAAGCCACCAACAAACCCAGAGTTAAATTGAAATATTTTTCTTTAATAGTTAGTACCAAAAGTTTCTGGTAATTAATATCTCTAATTCTTATGGGTTTTTTCTTGTAAGCGCGTATCATACGGCCAAATTATATAAAATGAAGTTGATTTATTCAATGGAGAATGTCCTATATCATTTAGAAATACTCATGGTGACCTGGTCTTTTTTTTTAAAGCCGGCTTTTTGGTAAAAGGGTAAATTTTTTGAATCGCAACTGACTGGAATATATAATGCTCCAAGATCTTGAAGTTTTTTAACAGCTAAGTCAATTAAGTTCTTGCCAATGCCCTTTCCTCGATAGTTTTTATCAACAACCAGTTTTTGCAAATATCCTCGTCTTCCGTCAAATGAACCTAAAACAGTCCCGATTATTTTCCCTTCATCTTCGGTAATAAAACTTAACTCAGGATTTTTTTCCAAGAAGATCTTAAATCTATCCAAACTATCCATTTCACTAACAAAATAATTTTCTTTCCAAAAGGTAATAAGCTGTGGGTGATTCTCTAATTTAATTATTCTCGTTTTCATGAAGAAAGTATAGCAAAATACGTGATAAATATTTAAAGACGACTTTATTAAAAGATAATTAATCTATGGTTATTTTGTGAGGAACGATCGTTCTTTTTTCCAAGAAACTCTTTGCCAAATTGTTAGGTATGTCAGAAGGGATCATCACGATAACAGTTTTTCCATTAACTTTATACGTTACTTGAATGGCCCCATCAACGCTAATAATTCTCGACGGAATATTTTCCAAACCTAATTCAGTTAAAACATCTTTTTTTATAACGTCAACTATTACCTTTTCCTTATCATTTATTGTTTTTACAAGTTTGAATCCATTAAATTTATGGTCCCACACCAATTCAAATTTTTCTTCTTCTCGAACTTCTTGTGAAAGTCCCTTATTCTGTCGAGAAAAAATATCTAAAACATTTTTTTTATCTTTTCCGTCTAAAATTATTCTATAACTTGCTTCAGCTTGGTCTTTAGTCATGTGTAATTCAAAACTATGACGACTGGAATCTTTTTCTTTTCCGAAATATAACTGGAGAGATTTAAAAACACCCATATCACTTTTTTGTTCAGGTATTCTGAAAAATGTTTCATAAGAAAATGAACTCATCGTAGGTAAATCAGAATAATATGTCGGACCGCTACTAAACGTCGCTTCAGTGATTAACTTTTCATCCGCAGACTTTTGTTGAACCCTTATAAAATTTATTGGCCCATTTTTCCTAAGCGTATTCATGCCTACTTGTAATTGGGTATCTGAAGACAGCAAAATCGGACCTTTTAATTTCCTTTTTGCAAACATTTTTAATCCTTCGGCAATCTGCAGTAAATGCTTTTTAGCTTCTATACTGTTCATACGCGCTAATTATATCACAAAATATTATTTTTTGATTTTCCGATAAAACACAGTTATGTTTTTTTAAGAAATAGCGCTGATCAATAGAATGTATAATTGCTTATTAAATTGAAGATACGAACTACCAGCGCTATCAAAGTAACAAAATAGGAACTTTTTGATGCTAAATAAGAATACCGATCTAAATTATTGGAGTATTGGTTCTTTAAAACTATCTATACCTTTTGGGAAAATACTAAGCAACGCTCTTTGGCTGTTATCCAAAGTTAAACTAATTTTTTCTTTTCTCGCCATTTCAATTAATGTTAAAAGTGCTTCAGCCTCATGAGCATAACCTCTTTCTGCAGAAATATGTAAACTTTGGCTATCATAAATACGGCGTTTTTGGTAATCCCGAACTTGATTTGCCATAAGAGCAACCATTTGGACTATTTCAACAGTTTTTATCTCTACATCTTTGACAAAATTATTTCCAAATAATACATATGGAGTCGATTCAAAATCTGTTTTTGATAAAGTTACTAAAACAAAACAGGCCGTTACGTCAGAAGCAATACCTAAACTTGGATAATTTGAAATATGTCCAACTTTTAATTCTCCTGACCTCATCAATGACGTTAAGTTTTGTCCGAGTGTGTTTAAACGTGGGTTAGGAAAACGACTACTATCGCCCATAAATTCAGACATTTCTAAAAATATTTTTTTATTGTAATTTAGAGACTCCCTTGCATCCGGAAATTTATGGCGTCTTTGAACCTCTAAAAATTTTCCTAATTCCCCAGGCTGTGGCATGTCTACATTATACTATAGGTTAATATTATTAACAACCTAAAACCTAAATATAAATAATGACACAAATTCTAATTTAAAAAGCAATAAAAATTTGATATCATATTAGCTATTGCGATCATAGCTCAACTGGCTAGAGCGCCCCGATGTCCATCGGGGAGGTTGAGGGTCCAAAATTTTCAAACGAAGGGTAATAAAAATGTCATACGTTTATATTCTTCTATCAGAAATCGATCATAAATATTATATCGGCTCTACAGATAATTTAAAAAGAAGATTTGAGGAACATAATCGCGGTCAAACTAAATCAACCAAGTTTAGAAAACCTTTTAAATTAGTTTTTTATAAAGAATTTAAAAACATACAAATTGCCAAAAAGATTGAAGCAAAATTAAAGAGCTTTAAAAACAGGCAAATAATTGATAGAATAATAGCTGATAAGATTATTCGATTGCGATCATAGCTCAACTGGCTAGAGCGCTTCCCTGTCACGGAAGAGGTTGAGGGTCCGAGTCCCTTTGGTCGCGCTGACACTTTTAGCTTCAAGTTCGCCAGACAATCCTTAGTGTTTTTACCCAACTCTTCTCATAGGATTCCAAAACTTTTCTGGAATATTAAGTGATTTTTGACGAAAAGTAATTTCCGTAAGCCTTGCGTCCTGATCGGCTTGATTATTTAAAGAAGCATCAAGTGTAAAACATCGTATACCAGTGCCTTCTGCTTTTTCTAGCAATTCTTTCATTTCATCTAAAGTTGTTCCACCCCATCCATCCTTGTAAAAAACTGCGGATATATCTGCTTTCCTTAAAAAAGGCAAGCCTATATCAAATGTTATTAAATCCCAAGGAGTAGACTCTCCAAGAGGTCTGTTTAACAATGCTTCTTCGTTATCAACTGATTCGTAATCAGCTAAGCCGGATACGCAAAAGGCATACAATATTCTAAATTCTTCTGGTGTAAGGGTATATTGTTTCATAATCTCCTTTTCTATTTCCCGACTAAGCTCATTTAGTTCACTAGCAGGTGGTTGATGTGCTAAATGACTAATTTTATCTTGAACTTTATTGCTAATATAATATGATCCGTGATCGACACAATAGGCTTTAAAATTTCCTGACGTCATCGGAATTCGAGTTGTGATTAAAGAAAAAGGACCATATTGTTTACTAACGCTAACTGCAGCATAAACTACCTCATGTTCATCTGGTTTTAATTCACCTTTATCAACGAAAGACTCAAAAGCCTGTCTTGAAACACTTTTAATAAACGGAAGACCTTTATCAAAAATTTGAAGAAATTCTCTATAAGTTGTTTCTTTAGGTAGGGGCAATTTAAATTCACTTATCAAAGATTGAACTTTGTTAGGAAACCGAAGTAGTTCTCCTTGGGGTAATGTTTGGATATCTGAAGATTGTAACATTGTCTAATTATATTAAATCTTTAATTATTAAGTTAAAGATCTTTTATAAAAATCTTATGTTCGCCTATTCAAAAAGTAAGTATTATCTAGACTCAAAAAAGTTCCAACTTTATCCCAGACGTCGCGCAAGATAAGTCCTATAGTTTGACTTTCATAATTTGTTTTATATAATTATTACATGACAGAGAGTATTAAAAAACAAATTGCTACATTTAAAGCAGATGCCATTGCATCAGCTGAAATTGAAAAAGTTACTGATTCACAAATAATATTTAGAGACGGAAAAGTTTATATTATATATGAACCAGACAAAACTAATCCAGAAAGCAATTTATGTATTTTTGATTTTGGTTTTTCCAAGTTAACTCACGATTCTTTCAATCACGAACCAGATGGTTCAAATGTTGGTCAGATTAAAGTTGATATTAAAACGAATCCTGAAGGTGACATTATTGGTCTTAATCCAGTGAATTTGGAAACAACTGATGGTGCGCCACCATTTGATGGAGCCACTGTCATGGTGGGTTATAAAGGTTGGGAATATCAAGTCAGATATGCGAATGATTTAAAACAACCCGGAACTTTAATATATGCCGGTATTTATGAAATGTCTGGAAAACCTTTAGAAACTCAAGATATTCTAAAAACGATACTTTCATTACCACCAGAATTAGATATCTTCGCTACTACAATGCAACTACTTGATATGAAAAGTGACAATAATATAAATAATTTAAGGCGAAATCCGTTTATTATTCCTAAACCGATTAAATAATTGTTTAAATTATTAATCGTTATTTAGGTTCAAATAAGTTCCAACTTTATCCCAGACGTCGCGCACAAGGAAAATGAGGAACGAAAAGAATGTGACAAAAAGGTTGCTACGAATAAAGATCTTAAATCTGCCTAAATTTCTCGTTTTGATCACTCGCATAAAACTATAAGTATTTACGCAGCTTTCCTTTCGACAAGAGTCCAGATAACATCAGATGTTCATGACTGTCAAAATTCTCAAGAAATGTACTAAAGTGTAAAACTGTAGTCAAATTCAAGCAGGTTTAAAATCTTGGTTAAAGTATAACAGAAAAATATCATAAAGCAATAGCTTTTTTTATATTGTTCAATTGTTCCATTGTTACATTGTTAAAAAAACAATTGAACAATGAAGCAATGAAACAATTTTTTCCCCGTTTCTGTTATACTTATTTCATTATTAATTACTAATAATAAATATGTTTATTGCACTCGGTTTAGTTGGGATATTAATAGTCTATCTGGCTGCTCAGTACAATGGTTTTGTCATTTTAAAAACACGAATTCAAGAAGCACTATCTGGTATTGATGTTCAACTAAAAAGACGGGCAGATCTTATTCCTAATGTTATTGAGACTGTAAAGGGCTATGCAAAACATGAGAAGAGTGTTTTTACGGAAGTTACTAAAGCTCGAACTGCCTTGATGGGAGCGCAATCACCAAAAGAAAAAGCCGAAGCAGACAACATGCTTAGTGGAGCTTTAAAGTCCTTATTTGCCGTTGCTGAAGCCTATCCTGATTTAAAAGCCAATACCAACTTTCAAGATCTGCAAAGACAACTTGAAGACACTGAAGATAAAGTTGCTTATTCACGACAGTTTTACAATTCCAATGTTTTGGACTTTAATACAAAAGTACAAATGTTTCCATCCAATCTGATCGCCAATGCTTTTGCTTTCAAACCTTTTGAGTTCTTTGAAGCAGAAGAAGCGGATAAACAGAGCGTGAAAGTGAAATTTGATTAAAAAAATGACTGTCTATAATCAAATATCAGAGAACAGGGTGAAAACGTTTTTCATCATGTTCGTTTTTATTCTAATCTTTTCTTCATTCTTCTTTTTGATTGGTAAATACTACGATTTTCCTTGGGGATATTTTTTCCTCGGTCTGATTATTTCATCAATCTCGTCTATTGGAAGTTATTTTTATGGTGACAAATTGGTGCTGTTGACAACCGGAGCAAAATCAGCTGACAAAAAAACTTATTTTAATTTTTACACAGTCGCGGAAAATTTAGCTTTAGCATCAGGATTACCTATGCCTAAGCTATATGTTATTGATGACCCATCTCCCAACGCCTTTGCCACTGGCCGGGATCCTAAACACGCCGTAGTTTGCGCTACGACCGGCCTTCTTGAAATTATGAACCGAACTGAACTAGAAGGCGTGATTGCCCATGAACTTTCACACGTTAAAAATTACGATATTCTTTTGGCTTCAATCGTTGCTGTTCTTGTAGGAACTTTGGCCTTGATTTCTGACTGGGTGATGAGAAGTATGTGGTGGGGAAATAGGGGACGTGATGATGATCGAAATAATCGGAATCCAATATTTTTAGTCCTACTAATAATATCTTTAATACTTACACCAATTATTGCTACTATAATCCAACTGGCAATTTCAAGAAAAAGAGAATATTTAGCCGATGCTTCTGGAGTTTTATTGACCCGATATCCTGAAGGGTTAGTCCATGCTTTAGAAAAACTTCAAGCCAATCCACAACCGATGAGACGCGCCGCGTCATCTACTGCCCACCTTTTTATCGACAATCCATTCAAAAAGAAAAATTCTTCGTGGTTTGTGAATTTATTTTCAACTCACCCACCGATTGAGGAGAGGATTAGGATATTAAAAAATCTATGAATTTAATCTTGATTATTTTAGGCAAACTAATCATTAATGTCAGCAAAATTTTTAATTTTGGCTCCGGCTCGACCTGGCCCGGACATATCGCCTTAACTCTTAACGGTAAATTTATTGAAGAGATTGTTAATAAAAATAAAAGTCTAAAAATTATCATTATTGCCGGAACTAACGGAAAAACGACCTCAACGGCTCTCTTAAAATATCTATTAGAAAAATCCGGCCACAGGGTTTTTACCAATAATGAAGGTGCCAATCTGCTAAACGGAGTTGCTTCGACGATCATTAAAAATAGTGATGTATTTTCAAAACTTAAATTTGATTTTGCCATTTTGGAAAGTGATGAACTTAATTTGCCTTTGCTTCTTAATAAAATTTCCCCAGATAAAGTTTTGATCTTAAATTTATTTCGTGACCAACTTGACCGCTATGGAGAAGTAAATACGATCGCATTAAAGTGGCTGGAATCATTAAAAAAATTGGCTAAAAAAACCGAGATCATTATTAACGGCGACGACCCGCAACTTTATTATATCGGGACCAAACTTACTCAAAAAGTTAATTACTTTGGAATTGATAAAGAACTAATGAAACTAAAAGATATTCCTAATGACGTTGATTCGATTTATTGCCCAAACTGTTTATCACTACTCAAATATCATCGACTATCTTATGCCCATTTAGGTGATTTTTATTGTTCCAATTGCAAGTTCAAGAGATTTGGAGACGTGGGTGATTTTTCAAATATAAAAATCAACTATCCAATGAGCGGCTTATATAATGTATATAATACAAACGCGGTTTTATTACTAATAAAGTCGTTGATTGATATCAAAACCGAGGAAATTAATAAATGGCTCGCATACTTTATTCCAGCCTTTGGCCGTCAGGAAGAAATTATCTACAAAAACCGCAAAGTATTTATCCTACTTTCCAAAAACCCGGCTGGATTTAACCAATCCATTCAAACTCTGAGCGCGATGGCAAAATCCAAGAAATCTAATTTCTTAATTATATTAAATAATCGAATTCCCGATGGTCTCGATGTTTCTTGGATCTGGGATGTTGATTTTAAACCAATCTTTGATGTTGCCAGTAATATTTTTGTTTCCGGAGATCGCTTATACGATCTTAATTTAAGATTAAAATATGAGAATGATAAGGATATTATAAATACTTACGAAGATTTGTCTGCGGCGGTTGAGTCAATAGTTAGTAAAACAAAAGAGGAAGAGATGTTGTATATATTACCAACGTATTCGGCAATGTTGGAAGTGCGAAAAATTTTAACTGGAAAAAAAATATGATTATAAATATTGGCTGGCTTTATCCTGATCTAATGAATACTTATGGTGATCGTGGAAACGTTATCACCTTAAGTTATCGCCTAAAAATGATGGGATTTGAACCAATCGTCAATAAAATCTCGGTCAATGAACCCAAGGAATTAATTCCTAAAATGGACATTCTCTTTATGGGCGGAGCCCAGGACAAACAGCAAGAAATTGTAAACAAAGACCTCGAAAAAAAAGGTTCTTTTTTAAAAAAGGCAATTAATGATGGGGTTTCTGGACTTTATGTTTGCGGAGCCTATCAGTTTTTGGGTAAATATTATAAAACCGCTGATGGAACAATGATCGACGGATTGGGGGCTTTTGATTTATATACAGAAAGTCCAGGAATAAACGTTCCCCGTTGCATCGGCAATATTGTTATTGAGTCAAAACTTTTTCCAAAAGTTAATTTAGTTGGATTTGAAAATCATGGGGGTAGAACCTATTTAGCCGATAAAACGCAAGCTTTCGCAAACGTTGTTAAAGGTTACGGTAACAACGGAGAAGATAATACCGAGGGAATTTACTACAAAAATAGTTTTGGGACATACTTGCATGGTCCAATTCTCCCAAAAAATCCCGAACTAGCAGATTATTTAATCAAAAAAGCGGTAGAAAGGAAGTATGGAAAAAATGTTAAATTAAAGATTGTTGATAATACGTGGGAAAATAAAGCGAGAGAATTTGTTATTAATAAATTATAATAATTTATGTCTTTTGTTCATTTACACGTCCATACCGGCTACTCTCTTCTCGACGGCATGTGCCGGATCGATGATGTTATTGATAAAGCCATTGCCGAGAAAATGCCAGCTGTCGCCATCACTGATCACGGCGCTTTATATGGAGCTTTTAAATTTTTTGTTAAAGCCCAAGAAAAAGGTATCAAACCAATTATTGGTGTTGAAACTTACAAAGCAAAAAATTCGCGATTAGATAAAAAGGCTGGAGTCGACCGTGACCAATACCACCTTGTTCTACTAGCTAAAAATTTGACCGGTTATCAGAATCTTCTTAAAATAGTTTCCGACGCTTTTCTTGAGGGTTTTTATTATAAACCAAGAGTTGATTTTGAAATATTAGAAAAATATCACGAGGGTATTATTGCTTTATCAGCGTGTATGGGCGGAGAAATCCCATCATTAATTTTAGAAGATCAAACTAAACAAGCAGAGATAATCTTGCAAAAATATTTAGACATTTTTAAAGATGATTTTTACCTCGAAATACAAAGACATCACGGCGTTGAAAACCTTGATCGACTTAACAAAGAACTTGTGCGCTTGTCTAGAAAATTTGGTGTACCTCTTGTTGCCACTAACGACGTCCATTATTTGGAAAAAGAAGATGCTTATGCTCAGGAAGTCCTTCTATGCATCCAAACTCAGCGAACCATGGTTGAAAAAAATCGGCCGATGTCGATGATCGACACTCCAGACTACTATTTTAAATCTACTGCGGAAATGAAAGGCAGTTTTATCGATCTGCCCGAAGCGATTGAAAACACTGTTAAAATAGCGGAAAAATGTAACGTTGAAATTCCAAATGGAAAATGGATATTACCAAAATTTGAAACTCCAAATAATATGCCTGTTGCGGAGTTTCTAAATCAAATGGTTGAAAAAAGAAAAAGCAGAGTTGCTTCTTACGATCAGGACATGATCAATAAAAGGATTGCTTATGAACTTAATATTATTAACACCAAGGGTTACTCAACCTATTTTTTGATCGTTCAAGACTTCGTTAACTGGGCTAAAAATCAGGGTATTGCCGTTGGCCCGGGGAGAGGGTCAGTCGCAGGATCACTGGTCGCCTACATTCTTGGTATCACTGATATAAACCCGATTGATCAAAATCTACCATTTGAGCGTTTTTTAAACCCAGACCGTCCGACCCCGCCAGATATTGATATTGATTTTGCCGATACCCGCCGCGATGAAGTTTTAAAATATGTCACGAATAAATATGGTGAAGATAAGGTGGCTCAAATTATTACTTTCGGAAAAATGGAAGCCAGGCTTTCTGTCCGAGATGTAGCCAGGGCACTTGGCATGTCTTATTCAACCGGTGATCGATTGGCAAAAATGATCCCGTTTGGAAAACAAGGATTTAATATGACTATTTCTCAAGCGTTAGAGGAATCAGCTCAATTAAAATTTGCTTATCAAACCGAACCAGAAACAAAAAAAATTTTGGACGTTGCCCGACGTCTCGAAGGTTTGCCTCGTCATTCATCTGTTCATGCGGCTGGAGTTGTAATTTCCGCCAAAAGTCTTGTTGAATATGTTCCAATTCAAAGAGATAACAAAGAAGGAAAGATCATTACTCAGTACGATATGTACTGTATCGATCTAAACGCCGTATCAAATCAAAAAGCAGTTGGTTTGCTTAAAGTTGACTTTCTGGGACTGCGAAACCTAACCATTATCGAAGAGGCTTTAAAATATGTCGAAAAAAATTCTGGCGTAAAAATCGATATTCATCATGTTCCAACAGATGATAAAAAAACTTATGAATTAATCTCAAGAGGGGATACGGTCGGAGTTTTTCAGCTCGAATCAGGCGGAATGAAGCATCTTGCCAAAGAACTAAAGCCGAATAAATTGTCAGATATTTCCGCTATGGTCGCCCTTTACCGCCCAGGACCAATGGACCTTATTCCTTCGTTTTTAGAGGGAAAGATAAATGCTAAAAAAATAAAATATCTTCATCCCGACCTGAAATCGGTTCTTGAAGAAACCTATGGTGTCTTAGTTTACCAGGAACAAGTCATGGAAATTGCCCATAAATTAGCGGGTTTTTCGATGAGCGAAGCTGATAATTTAAGAATGGCGATGGGGAAGAAGAAAAAAGCATTAATGGAAAAAGATAAGATTAAGTTTTTTAAGGGATGTGAAAAAAAAGGTTACAAAACTTCGATGATCACAAAAGTTTGGAACTTCATGGAAAAATTTGCTGCTTATGGATTTAATAAACCACATTCGGCATCATACGGATTAATAGCATATTGGACGGCTTACATCAAAGCCAATTACCCGGTTGAGTATATGACAGCACTTCTTACGGCAGAACTTCACGGTGTTGCCGGACCTCAGAGAGAAATCAAAATGTCTCAAGCGATAGAGGAATGTCGAAGAATGGATATAAAAGTTCTACCACCTGATATCAATAAATCGATTTACAGTTTTTCAATTGAGGGACCAGAGATCCGCTTTGGTCTTTCCGCATTAAAAAATGTCGGGTCAGCCGCTATAGATTCTATAATGGAAGAGAGAGGGAAAGGAAATTTCCTTGGTTTAAAAGATTTTTTGTCAAGGGTTGATCTACGCCGCGTTAATAAAAGAACTGTCGAAAGTCTTATCAAGTCAGGTGCTTTTTCCAACTTTGCCAATAAGGCCACCTTAATGTTGAACTATCCGCTCATAGTTGCCGATATTCAACGAATCAAAGTTAAATCGGAAAAAGGACAATATGATCTTTTTGCCACTTCAGCCAAAGAAAAGGTTACTGATAATTTTAAAGTCGTTCCCGAATATGAAGAGGATGTTTTGTTTACGATGGAGCGGGAAGTGATCGGTTTTTTAATTGGTAAAAATCCTATGGCAAAATTTAAAGAGATCATTGAGAAAAAAACGACTAAGAAAATCGGAGAAGTGACTATTCAGGACGCCAATAAACCGGTGATTTTGGCCGGATTGATAAGTGGGAAAAAAATTGTTAAAACCAAAAAAAATAATGAGGAAATGGCGATCATCCAAATATTTGACGAAAGTGGCACTATCGAAGTTGTGGTTTTCCCCCGAAGTTATACTGCTTTAAAATCATTTTTGAATATAAATAAAATTATTATGTTTAAAGGCAAGGTCAACGAACGCGAAGGCCGGATAGGGATCATTCTCGAAAACGCCGTGGATTTGGAAAAAGTGAATCAGAATTAAGGACACTCTTTATAAAGACAGTCTTAAATAAGACTGTCTTTCTTAAAATAATATGAAACAAATTCTAATAATACTTAGAGGGGCTCCATCAAGCGGAAAATCAACAATTGCCAAAAGTCTGAGGGATTATAAAAAGAAAATAGCATGGTTGAAAGTAGACAATTTTAAACCTTTTTTTGCAGAAAGCACCGATTCAATCTTAGATGACGTTAATAAAACCGCTTTAACCGTTTTAAATTATTTTTTAGATCGACAATTTTCTGTTGTTATGGAAGGAGTATTTCAAAACCCCGCCTATATTCAAGAGGCTGTAAATATAGCAAAACAAAAAAATGTTCCCGTTTTTGTTTATGAACTTAAATGTTCCGCTAAGACCCTTCAGGAAAGAGATAAGATAAGACCCGGAATAAAAGAGGGGTGTAGAAAACCCCTAGGGGACTTTATTATTAATAATTTAAATAAAATAATAGAAAATAATCCCTTTAAAGAAGCTATTAAACTTTATACAGAAAAAGTATCTCTTGACGAATGTATAAAAATTATTAAAAATAATTTTAATTGATATGTATCTATCATCAAAATAATCCTTTCATAATAATCCAAAAGCATACTTTTGTAGGTTATAAGCGGTTGACATTAAATTAAAGACAGTCTTAAATAAGGTTGTCTTTATTATGCCAAGCAAAAATGCTCTTAAAACATATATTGAGAATGGTTTTTATCACGTCTATAACCGTGGTGTGGAAAAAAGAAATATATTTTTAGATGAACAGGATTATAAGGTTTTTCTTTCCTACTTAAAGATTTATCTTACGAGTAAAGATGACTCGGTGATTGGAATAAAAAAACGAACCGACCTGTCCGATGATCAAAAAAACGAAAAAATTTCAAAATTAATGGGTTTAAAAAATTATTTCAAGAGAATTGAACTTCTTTGCTATGTATTAATGCCAAATCATTTTCATTTAGAAATTAGACAAAAAAATAAAAATGACATGGAAGATTTTATGCGAAGCTTGATAACAAAATACTCAAAATATTTTAATAAAAGATATGATCGGGTAGGACCACTATTTCAGGGACGCTATAAAGCAGTTTTAATTACAAACGAAAAATATCTTTTACATCTTGGACGTTATATTCATCTAAATCCGCAAGAAATTATTGCCAACAATCAGAGCTTATCATCTTATCCTTGGTCAAGTTACCCAGCCTACGTCAACAATATGTATGTAAGTTGGCTAAACAAAAATTATTTCCTTTCCGATTTTGAAAAGAATAATGGTTTTTCCTTCAACTCGTATAAAGGGTTTGTTGAAGGGTATAGGGAAGAAACCTTTGAAGAAATAAAAGCCTACAAGAAATTGTTCCTTGATTAAAAAGGAACACTCTTTATAAAGACAGTCTTAAATAAGACTGTCTTCGTTTAAGGTATAATTAAAAAATTAACCATTGACGAATTAAGGTGAGGCTGTTAAAATGATAAATAATTACTTTGAAATTGATAAACAAGGAAATTTAAAAACAACCGATCAAAACTTTAACAAGAAACCAAAAACTAAAAAAGATTTTTTTTCGGAATATATAAATATTAATGTTGGCTATACCTTAGTTACTCCAATATTAATAGGCGTAATAATTGGTTTAGCGTTAGATAACAAGCTACACACTAAACCCTTTTTTACGGTTTTTTTTATTTTATTAGGAGCGGTCAGCAGTTTTTACAATTTGTTTAAATTAACCAAATAAGATGCCACATATCAGCATTAAAGCCGAAATTATTTTTCATCTATTCGGGTTAGGTATTACTAACTCAATGATTGCCTCAGCAATCGTTTTCCTTCTGACAGTCTTCATCTCACTTTACTACAAACACCAAACGACCCTCAAAAGAAAAGGAAATTTTTATTATCTGATCAAGTTCTTTGTCAAAAGTATTTATGATCTTTTTTATTCAGTATTAGGAGATAAAACCGATGTCTTTTTTCCTCTGCTCTTTGTTTTTTTCTTTTATATCTTACTTGAAAACTGGTTTGGTTTACTCCCTGGCGTTGGAAGTTTATTAATCAAAGTTAAAGAAGGCCATGAAGAAGTTTTTGTCCCGTTGCTTAGAGGAAATAACGCTGATCTAAACACAACGCTCGCATTAGCGATTATTTCCGTCTTCTCAATCCAATTTTATTCAATAAAATTTTTGGGGATTAAAAAATATCTTCACAAGTTTTTTAATTTTTCTGACCCAATTTCATTTTTTGTCGGTATTTTAGATATACTTTCAGAATTTTCAAAAGTTCTTTCCTTTGCTTTTCGTTTATTTGGAAATATTTTTGCCGGGGAAGTCTTATTGACCATCGTCGCTTTTTTGGTTCCGGTCTTAGCATCATTTCCGTTTATCGCTTTGGAAATTTTTGTTGGTTTTGTCCAAGCTTTAGTTTTTTCAATGCTAACAGCGGTATTTTTAAGTGGGGCAATAGCCGAACATCATTAAAAATTTAATAAGGAAAGGGGTGATTTAATTTATGTCAGCAGAAGCAATGAAACTTTTGACTGTAGCTTTATCAATCGCCGTCGGTGCAGTTGCACCAGCTTTAGCAATTGGAATGATCGGTAGTAAAGCCGTTGAAGCTTTGGGACGAAATCCTGAAGCCGAATCAGCAATTCGTACCACAATGATTTTGGCCTTAGCGTTCGCCGAAGCTATTGCGATTTACGCATTAGTGGTCGCGTTAATTTTGAAATTTGCATAAAAAATAGATTATGGAAAATTTAGGAATAGATGGAAGATTATTATTAGCTCAGATGATCAATTTTGTTTTGTTTTTTATTTTGGTCAAACAATTTGTCGTCAAGCCTTTTACATCTTTTTTAAATCAGGAAAGAAAGAATGAAGAGGATAAAAACAAGTTATTGGAAAAACTTAAAAAAAGTGAAGAGGCGGGAATGGAAGCTGAGAAAAAGATGAAAGAAAAGATGAAAAAAGAGTTTGATGTCTTATTTGTTGAGGCAAAAAAAGAAGCTCAAAGTATGAGAGCTGATTTAATAAAACAAGCAGAATCTGAAGCCGAAGAAATTAAAAATAAAAACAAGAAGATTCTTGAAGAAGAGAAAAATTTATTGTATCGCGAAGTAAAGGATAAAATAATCAAAACAAGTGTCATGATCGTGGAAAACACGCTCAAGGACTCTCTTGATGAGTCTTCAAGGAAAAAAGTCACAGGAGCGATTATTAAAAACTATCAGGGTAATCTGAAAGTCTATGAAAATTAATCCAAAACTAAAAAAGGACCTAAAAAGCTTTTTGATGGAGAATATCCAAAAAGAGCAAAATCGTGTACTTGTACTAAGCGCCGATATTTTGGGGTCTGATGAAAAAAAAGTTTTAGGAAAAAAATTTTCAGACTTAAATTGGAGTCAGGCAGATTACCGGGTAGACAAGTCAATAATTGCCGGAATCATTATTAAAGTTGGATCAAAAACAATCGATTTGTCCCTAATGGGATCGTTATCTAAATTATCTAATACATTATATGAAATTGATTGATGAATATCTAAAGACTCTTGAAAAGGAGTTAAAAAATAAACCAAAAATTTCCACTGAGGAAACCGGAATAGTTTCTCAAGTTAAAGATGGTGTCGTTATTTTGGAGGGCTTAGACCGGGTTGCTTATGGAGAACTGATTGAGTTTAAAAAAAATGTATTAGGTTATGTGATAGATCTAACTGAGGATGAGGTCGGGGCAATTATTTTGGGTGATTATACGAGTATTGCCGCCGGTGACAAGGCAAGAGCTTTGGGTTACACGCTTTCTGTTCCCGTTTCGGAAGCACTGATTGGCCGAGTGGTTGATTCGCTTGGATTACCGTTGGATGGAAAAGCCGCTATCAAATCCAAAACTTTATATCCGGTTGAAAAGATTGCCGCTGGAGTGGTTAAAAGACATCAGGTCAACGTTCCTCTTCAAACTGGAATTAAATCGATCGATGCTTTAATTCCGATTGGTCGGGGACAAAGAGAGTTAATAATCGGGGATCGTGGAACTGGTAAAACGACAATTGCCATCGACACGATTTTGAATCAAAAAGGTGAAAATGTTATTTGTATCTATTGTGCAATCGGTCAAAAAAATTCTAAGGTCGCCGCCATTGTTGAGCTATTGAAAAAACATGGCGCTGATAAATATTCAATTGTTGTTAATGCCTCAGCTGCTGATTCGGTCGCCATGCAATATCTGGCACCTTACACCGCATCAGCCATTGGTGAATATTTTATGGATAAAGGACAGGATGTTTTGATAGTTTATGATGATCTGACTAAACATGCTTGGTCATATCGTCAGATGTCCCTTATTCTGCGCCGTCCAGCAGGACGCGAGGCTTATCCTGGAGACGTTTTTTATCTTCATTCAAGATTGCTAGAGAGAGCTTGTCGAATCGACGAAAAATACGGTGGAGGATCGATAACAGCTCTGCCGATAATTGAAACTCTAGATGGAGATTTGTCAGCTTATATTCCAACCAACGTAATTTCCATTACCGATGGACAAATTTCTTTGGAAACGGATCTATTTAACTCGGGGATTCGCCCGGCTATCAACGTTGGGCTTTCCGTTTCGAGAGTCGGTGGTACTGCTCAAACGAAGGCTATGAAAGCGGTTGCCGGAAAATTAAAACTCGATCTAGCCCAGTATCGTGATTTGGCAGCATTCTCACAGTTTGAATCAGAGCTTGATGAGGAAACTAAAAAATTCTTAAACCGAGGAGCCAAGGTGACTCAAATATTAAAACAAAAGAAAAATAAGCCATTAAGTCTAGCTGAACAAGTAGCCATTCTTTGGGCAACCAGTAACGGATATCTAGACAAGCTCCCAATTGATGATATTGAAAAATTTGAAACTCGATTACTTGAAATCCTACGTCTTAAGGGTAAAAAATGGATCGAAAGAATCAATAAAAACAAGATTATGGATGAAAAAGACGGAAAAGAACTAGAGAAATTAATTAAGGATATTTCCTAATTATGAATATTCGCACAATCCGAAAAAAAATTAAATCGGTGACTAATGTCAAAAAAATTACCAAGGCCATGCAGCTTGTCTCGGCTATTAAAATGAAAAAGGCCCAGCAAGTAGCAATCGAAGGGCGACCGTATCAAGAAGAGATCGAAAAAATTATTCGATCCGTTAGCCCTAAGATCGACTCCTCTCTTTCACCGTTAATAACACAGCCTGAAGATAAAATTGAGCGGAAAAATTTAGCGATCGTCATCGCCAGTAATAAGGGTTTGTGCGGTAGTTTTAATTTCAATTTACTTAGATTTATTGTAAAAAATACCGATTTTAAAAATACTGACTTTATTATTGTTGGAAAAAAGGCTAATTTGTTGAGCAAATTTTCCGCCCACATCATGGCCGATTATTCTTCTAATATTCCTATGAATAATGTTTCGGCTCTTTTTGAATTTGCCCTAACCAAATATCTTGATAAAACCTATAAAAAGATTAATCTCTATCACAACCAATTTGTTTCAACCATTCAGTCTAATCCTGTTGTTACAACTTTATTACCGATAAATTTTTCTCAAACCGAATCCTCTGAAGAAGCAAAAGTTAAAGAATCCGAGTATTTAATTGAGCCAAATCCAAAACAAATTATTGATTCATTGCTTCGAAGTTTTGTTGAGGAAAAGTTGAGATTTGCTCTTATTCAAAGCGAGGCAGGGGAGCATTCGCTTCGAATGATGGCGATGAAAAATGCCACGGACAATGCCACGGATGTAATTTATAACCTAACTATGGTTAGAAATAAAATCAGACAAGAAAAAATTACCAGTGAGCTGTTGGATATGGTGACAGCCAAAGAGTCAGTGGAATCGAATTAAAAATTAATAATTAAAAATTTTAAATAAAATTATGAATGCAGGCCAAATCGTTTCCATCCGGGGAGTAGTAGTTGATATTAAATTTAAAGAGAATGAGACTCCAAAAATTTATGATGCTTTAACAATTGATGATAAAAAGATTGGGAAAATTGTTCTTGAGGTCGAAGCTATTCTTGACCAAGGATTGGTTCGAGCCGTGGCTATGGCTAATGTCTTTGGATTAAAAAGAGGGATGAAGGTCTCAAATACCGGAAAACCTATAACAGTTCCTACCGGCGAAGCAACTCAAGGAAGAATCATGAATGTCTTAGGTGAACCTGTTGACGAATTAGGACCAATTACCTCTAAATTCAGTGCTTCAATTCATGCAACTCCACCTAAATTGATTGAACAATCGGTCGAACAAGAAATATTTGAAACCGGAATAAAGGTTATCGATCTAATTGCTCCTTTTATCAAAGGAGGAAAAGTCGCTATCTTCGGAGGAGCCGGAGTCGGTAAAACCGTTCTTATCCAAGAAATGATCCATAACGTTGCTAAAAATCATCACGGAGTATCCGTTTTCACCGGAGTCGGGGAACGAACCCGCGAAGGTAATGATCTTTGGACGGAAATGAAAGAAACCAAGGTTTTGAAAAATACCACATTGGTTTTTGGCCAAATGAATGAACCCCCTGGGAACAGACTTCGGGTTGCTCTAACCGGAGTGACTATGGCCGAGTATTTCCGTGACCAAAAGAATATGGATGTCCTGCTTTTTATTGATAATATTTTCCGTTTCGCTCAAGCAGGAAGTGAGGTTTCTGCCTTATTAGGTAGGATTCCATCAGCTGTAGGTTATCAACCAACCTTGGCGTCCGAAATGGCCGCATTACAGGAAAGAATTACGTCAACTAATAAAGGCTCTATCACTTCTATACAGGCGGTTTACGTGCCGGCTGATGATTATACCGATCCCGCGCCGGTCGCGACCTTTTCACACGTTGACGCGTCAATTACACTAGAGCGGGCCTTGTCTGAACAAGGACTTTATCCTGCAATCGATCCTTTGACATCTTCCTCACGTGCTCTTGATATTGATATCGTCGGCGAGGAACATTACCAAGTAACAAGAGATGTATTAAAGACTTTGCAAAGATACAAAGATCTCCAGGATATTATTGCCATCTTAGGAATGGAAGAACTGTCTGAAACTGACAAGTTGACCGTTTCCCGAGCCCGAAAAATTCAAAGATTTTTGACCCAGCCAATGTTCGTCGCTGAACCTTTCACGGGACGAGCCGGTAAATACGTTCCGGTTGCCGATACTGTCCGGGGTTTTAAAGAGATCTTGGAAGGCAAGCATGACAGCAAGTCGGAAATGAATTTTTATATGGTTGGAGGGATTGAAGAAGTAAAATAAATTGACCTAATTAACCTAATTGATCTAATTTCTAAAAAATATCCAATATCCAATTTAGAATTGGGAATTGATGCTTGATCATTATTTAGGTTAATTAGAGTAATTAGAAATTAAAAATTTTTAAATGAACACTCTCAGGCTTAAAGTAATAACTCCTCGCAAGATCGTCATGGACAAGCCGGTTAATTCTGTGACTGTTCCAACCGCTGACGGTGAGATTACAATCCTTCCTCATCATGTTCATTTGTTTTCATTATTAGTCGAAGGGATCGTTAAAATAAAAAAAGATAGTGATGAAGATGCATTGGCGATCGGTGGGGGATATATTGAAACCAATGGAGAGACAGTGACTGTATTAGTATCACGTGCTTATGGTCAGGGTGAGATTGATAAGAATTTAACTGATAAAGCCGTTGAAGAAGCCAAACATATTCTTTCTAAATCTACTGATGAAAAGGAAAGAGCCGAAGCCATGACCGTTCTACGTCGCTCCGTCATCGACTCCAAACTCATGAAAAGACGAAAATCCCGCCCTGTTTAAATGTCCCATCTCTACTTCAGAATTTCAATCTCACTTCCTATTTTTGGAAAATTAAATTCATCAACACCGGTTGTCGGCTTGCCTTCAGTAAAATGACGCCAAATGCTTATTTCAAGAAATCTGTCTTCTTTTTTTCCAGAAGAACCAGGGTAAACTACCAGTTCACCGGGAATTCCTCCGAACAAGTTTGATACATATTTCGCTTTCTTAACTATTTGATTTATGCGTAAACTAACAATATCTCCATATTCATATTTACCTTTAAAAAACTCTGCGGTCATTGTTGTTTTTATATTTCCGTAGTTATCAATGTGCCCGATATATTGTCCGACCAGATCAGGAATATTATCAACACCTAATTCTTCCAAGTCCAAATCATCTTCGAGATAATCCATCAGATACGCGGATAATTTTGAATATAAATCTCTCGAATGGAATTGTCCTTTTTCGTTAACGCCGGTATAAGTAAATAATTCATCAATTCTGGATTTGATCATAGAAAAGTCGAAGCCGGCATTTGGTCCAAGTAGATGGATCCCTGATTTTAATTTCATGATTACTGGAATTGCTCCAGCAGCTTTTTCGATACTTTGTTTTGAGTGGAGGCGGGGATCGGTATTTTGAAAGATTACTGTCTCCAGCGGTTGTCCATATCGTTCGATATCCTCAACTATTTGATTGATCAAAAAACTTGTATGAATCGTTGACGGAGTAGACGATACAAAACTTATATTTGAAAACTTACTGTCTTTTAAAAAACCCTCAACGCTAATTTTAATTTCCTGACATGTTAACGAGTCGGAAGCCCAATCAGCCAAAACGATTAATTTTTTCATAAATTTATTTTATCCTTCCTAGGACATAATTTGTAATATCATCAAAATTGACAATTCCTTCCATTCGTTTTTCCTGATTAACTACAGGCAAAGATGATAAATGGTATTTTAAAAATTTTTTCATTGCGATTTCAACCGGGGTTGTCACGTGGATAACTATTAGGTTTTGAGTCATAAATTTATACAGTGGCATATCTATATCTTCTCTTAAAATTTCCTGCAAACTTGTTACTCCGGTTAATTGGTTTGCATTATTAACAACATAGATACTATACAGTGAAGAAAAATCCTTAGTTTCCTTTTTTATTTTATCAATTACTTGGCGGACCGTGTCTTCCGGACCGACTGTCAAATATTCTGTCGTCAATAAAGCACCAATTGGTTCTTTAGACAGTTCAAGCAGATGAACTATTTGAGCTTTAATATTTGGACTTAATTTTTCCAATACTTCGTCTCGTTTCTTTTTTGATAAAGTAAGTAGAACATCAACGGCTTCGTCAGGATCTAAAAATGAAATTAATTTAGCCGCCTTATCTATATGAAAATTCTTAAATAAAGCTGTTTGATAATTAATATTTAATTTACCAATTACCTCGGCCGCTTTTTCTGTATCTAAGATCTTCAAAAACTTTCTGGCATTGATAACATTTGTTTTTTCCAAATAATCAGCCAGATCTTCCGGTCTAATTTTTTCTAATTTTTCTTCTTTTTTTCGAAGTTTAACATTACCTCTAATTAATTCCAAGGGTTGAATATCAGCCCAAGATAAAAATTGAGAGGCCAATTTAATATTAAATAAAGATGCAATCTTGTAAAAATTGTCTGCTCCAATTCGTAACCGTCTAAAAATTCCTAAAACCCCAACGTCGACTCCAGCAATTAATAGTTTTTCTTTATCTTGTAAAGCAACATCGTTTACTCTAACAACCTTATTACCCTTCAAGTCTATAATTTGTTTATCTAATAAATTTTTTACTAAGTAGAGTTCGTTTTCTTCCAAATAACTAACTAAAAATTCTTTTTCGATCGTTAAATGTTTATTAATTTTTTGTAAATAATCTGTAGAGATTATTAGTTTTTGATTCGTCTTATCTTTAATAACAATTTTGGTTACAATTGGATTTTCAGCGACCAAAAAGATCAAGTCTTCTAAATATCCTATATGAATGTTATCTTCGGTAAAAACTTTTTTCCCAACGATTTCAGAGAAGTAGAGCATGTGTTTATTATATATAAAATCATAACACAATGTGCTATAATTTTTGGATATTTTAGGGCGTGTAGTTTAATGGTAAAACACATCTCTGATAAAGATGAGACCGATAGTCCGATTCTATCCTCGCCCACACACCCCCTACGGACTTGTAGCTCAACGGTAGAGCGCTTCGTTTACATCGAAGATGTTGGGGGTTCAAATCCCTCCAAGTCCACAACGCTATTTTTTATATCTCGTTAAGGCAGTGTTAATAATTTTTTTTAGTAAGCTTTCATAGTCCATTCCACTTTTGCGGGCGGCGAGGGGAAAGTATGAGGTTGTTGAAACTTCCGGTGGCATTATCCCGGGAGGTGAATTAACTTCAAGTACAAATGGATTTTCTTTTTCATCACACTTAATATCGATTCGACAATAATCATAAACTTTAAGAGCTTTCCAAGATAAAAGACAAATTTTCTCGATTCTTTTTTTTAGTTTATCAGAAATTTTTGCCGGACAAAGTAAATAGTCAGAGCGTTCTTCCTCAAAAAACCATTTTACTTCCAAAGAATCAAAGGGAAGATATTTTTTCGGTAATATATTATGGTTTGGTTCGATTATCGGTAAAATTTGTGGGGGATTCCCGACCATTGCGACGGAAAATTCCCTTCCACTTAAAAATGGCTCTACCATGGCCGGCTCATTAAATGATTTTATAATATAGGCAACTTGTTTTTTTAAGTCAGTTGTATTATTAACAACGCTTTTTCTAGTAATTCCAGCGGATGAACCTTCAGATATTGGCTTAATGATCACTGGAAATTTAAGATCAAAATCTTTTACTTCGTTATTTTCAAAAACACATTGATCAAGGACCGGTACTTTGTAATTTTTCAAGATCTCTTTTGTCCGAACTTTATTCAAAATTATGGCGCTTGTTAGTGGTGAGGAACCGGTATACGGAATTTGAAGCATTTCTAAAATTGCCGGAAATTGGGCTTCACGATCTTTACCAAACATTCCTTCGGCAACATTAAAAACCAAACCGATTTTTTTTCTTAATCGATAAAGTTTTCCGTATGCCTTGTCATCGGCTTCGATAGGAATTATTTTATGTCCTAAATTTCTTAAGTGACTTATTTGCCACTCGGTAGTTTTAGGGTCGTCAAAATCTGTTTCAACCTGATGACGATAATCATTTGGGTCCGGATAATGATGTCGAACGTTATATAAAAAAACAATGTTCATAGGAGTTAATCTCTATTATTTTTATGTAATTTTATTAATTCTTTTTGAAGTACTGACAGCGACTGGTTGAAAATCGTATGTATCTTTTTTTTCCATTGAGGCGGGGTCGTTTGTTCCTGATGTAACCCATAAAATTCATTTAACAATTCATAAAAATGTAATTTTGTCTGACGATATAATCCGGTCTTTGAAAATTTTTTAACGAGCGGATCTCTGTTACCTCGGGTAAAAGCGATATAAAATGCCAGGGCTTGTTCATCGGTATTCAATCCAAATGCATCCCAACCCGTTCCGGATGCTTTTTTTCCAAACACGTTAAATAAATGCATTTTATTCTTGATCAGCATGTTATCCTCAAATCCCGCTTCTTTAATTGGGTTAATCCCATTAGCTACAAGGTAAATATATAGTCGAGCACATTTGGTGCAAGCACCACACCACCGTTTTGTTTTTGACTCGGGAAACTGTTCCTCCGACCAACATGACATTAGATATTCAAATGTATCTTTGTAATATCGCTCTTTAAGAATGCCGATTATCCCCAAGTCGTTTAAACCCTGCAAGAATGATGAGGTATAAACCTCGCCTTCAGACAGTGATTGAGTAAGTAGTGACAATTCTTCGATGGCGAAAGCCGACTGCTCCCAATCTGGATTAAATTTAAGTCCTTCGTCATCATACCTAAAAGCATTAGTACTTTTTTCATTACTAAAAAGAATATAACCGGCCTTTTTTTTATAAGCAAAAGGTAAAGACAACAAGGCCCATGAGCTTATGGCCAGCTCCCACCCAAACCAACCTTCTCCCTTTTCTCTCAACGACCCCAATGGATTATCCAAATAATATATTTGATCTTTTATTTTTTGGGAAAACTTGCTAAAAAGTTTTTTTTTGTGCAGTCCTTCATAACCCTCATCAACCGGGTCATTAAACCAAATAAGCGTCGGGGTTAATCCGATCTCTTTAGCAACTCGATAGGTAAGAAAACTATCTTTACCAAAGGTAAAAGGAATTATCACATGTTCATCAATCGTGTCTGGAAACGATGGTGGCGTGTCATCTGTTTCCGCAAAAATATAATTTGAATTGAGAAGTGTTTTAAGAAGTGGGACAACTCCGGTCCCACGCTTGGCTTTAAAAAGATACCAATAGGCCGGCAAATAGCGAATGAAACATTGATATGCATAAGAGAATGAGTGAGGAAATCCCGTATTGTATTCCATTCGGATCGTTTCGTTAAGCATCAGGGGAAGATGAGCTGTAAAAATATAGGCAACGTTATCAAGCAGTTTTACCTTGTTGTCTTTTTTATAATCTGACCAAACCGTGTTTGGATAAGCAAGTGTTAAGTCGGTTTTTATTACCTTAGAATCAATAGTAATAGATATTCCTTTTTTGGTATTTTTGGTAGTTATCTGAACTGGAATTTCACGTTCATGCCATTGCCTCCATGTCCGTTTTGATGTGATACTTGGAGGTTTATCCTCGTTATCTTTTTGTTTCATTTTATGGAATTATTATTGCTTATTTTTACAATTTGTCAATAGGATATTTTTGTTATACTAAATTTATGAGAAAGAATTTCTGGCAATATTATTGGGAAACTCTGCATGATTTTGGTGAGGCGATTATCAATCTATTTATTTTTCTCCCTTATTTTTTCTCTGTATCTGCTTTGCTAAAAACTTTTTTTGCGCCTTGGAAAAACCTAACTGTTAAAAAAACTCTAGTAGGTTTTACTTTTGCCGACTGGGCTAATCGCTTTACCTTTAATATTATTTCTCGAGTGATAGGGGTAATTATGAGGATTTCTATTATTGCATTTTACTTTATTTTTCAGACCATATTTATGGTTACGCTTCCTTTTATTGCTTTGTCGTTTTTTCTTTTTTTACCTTTTTTTTATTTGTTGTCCCTAACTAAAAAAACTGCTCAAACTGATAAGGAGGTTTCCAGAAAAAAATTTATTGAATCCCACATGCTGAACAGCGAAAATCGATCACTGGTTGAAAATTGGTTTGAGGAGTATTATCAAAAACACCTTTACAAAACACCCTGGTGGAAGTTGGCAAATTTATTTGTCTTTCCACCTTTAGCCCGCGATTGGGCGGTTGGCTATTCCCCAATCCTTGATCAATATGCAACTGATTTGGCTACTTCTACCTATCTTCATCACATTAAAAATATTGTTGATAGGGATAAAGAAATTGCTGAAATGGAACAGATCCTAATGAAGTCAGCGGAAAGTAGCGTTCTTATCGTCGGTGAAGAGGGTGTTGGAAAACATACTATAGTCGATGCTTTTGCAAAGAAAATTTATCTTGGAAAGATCAACTCGCAGTTAATGTATAAAAGAATCCTGAAACTTAATATGGAAAAGATTTTGAATGAATTTTTAGATCAACAACAGAGAGAAAAATTTTTTGAAGATTTGCTGGAAGAGGCCTCTCAAGCAAAAAATGTTATTATTTTTATTGATGATCTTGATAAATTTATTTCATTAACCTCCTCTTTTGAAAAATATGCCAAAACCAATCTTGTCCAAATTATTGGTATAACTACCCCTTTTGCCTATCAACAATTTATTTTTCCTAACGAAAAAATTGGTCGTATATTCAACAAAGTTGATGTTTACGAAGTTAGTAACAGCGAAGCAGAAAATATTTTACTTGATGCAGCTTTTTCTTTTGAGCAGAGTTATAAAGTGATTATTCCTTATGAAACCATTAAAGAAGTTGTTGAGAAAAGCGAATTTTATTTAACATACATTCCTTTTCCGGAAAAAGCCGTTGATCTTTTGGATATGGCTTGTGCTTATACGAAACAAAATAGTACGGGCGATTCAAGAATCGCCCCTACAACAATAACCCCTGAAATAATTAATAATGTTTTAACAGAAAAAACTCACGTTCCAACGACAATTACCAATCAAATGAAAGAAAAACTTCTTCATCTAGAGACTTTACTACTGTCTCAAATTATTCAACAAGATGAGGCGATCAAAGAACTATCTTCGGCTCTCAGAAGATCTTTTTTGCTTATCGGAAAAAGAAAAAAACCGTTAGCATCATTTTTATTTTTAGGTCCAACCGGGGTAGGAAAAACACAGACTGCGAAGGAAATTGCAAACGTGTTTTTTAATGATTCATCTAATTCAGAAGTACAGACGGAACATGCCCTGCCTGCCGGCAGGCAGGCCCCGTCTCTACAAGTAAAATATTTATTACGTTTTGATATGTCCGAATTTCAGTCAAAATATGATATTCCAAAACTAATAGGTGACAACAACAATCCCGGACTACTTACGGCAACCATTAGAAAACAAAGTTATGGTGTTTTACTACTGGACGAGATCGAAAAAGCCGATAAAGACCTAATAAATATTTTTTTAACGATCATCGACGAAGGCTATTTTATTGACGGATTAGGAAAAAAAGTTGACTGCAAGAATTTGATCATAATTGCGACCTCCAATGCCGGCTCTGATTTTTTGTTTTCTCAAATTGGTCCTATAAGTCCCATTAGTCTCATCAACCAATTAGTCGAAAAAAAACTGTTTTCCCCCGAATTCCTAAATCGCTTTGATGGCGTGATCGCTTTTAATTCTTTATCTCAACAATCAATTATAATTTTGGCTAAAAAAATTATTGAAAAAATATCTCTAGATATTTTCAAATTATATAAAGTAAAAATTTTGGTAACCGATAAAACTATTGATTTGGTTTCAAAAAAAGGATACGACCCACGCTTTGGCGCCAGAAATCTTGAGAGGACTATAAGAGACGAAGTTGAGGATAAAATTGCAAAACTAATCTTTGAAGAAAAGGCCCGTCCCGGTGAGACCATTAGTTTATAATTTATTTGTATGGGCAAACTTATTGTAATTGAGGGAACAGATGGCTCGGGTAAAGCAACACAACTCAGAATGCTTCTTAAATATTTAAATGAAAAACGAGTCAACCATGCTTCTTTTGACTTTCCCCAATACGGAAAAACTTTTTTCGGGGATTTCGCCGGTCGATTTCTGAAAGGGGAATTCGGACATTTTAGTAGGATCAATCCTTATCTTGCTTCTTTTCCGTACGCTGCCGACCGTTGGCAGGTAAAAGATAAAATGTGGCAAGCGATAAAAGACGGGAAACTAATCATCTGCAATCGTTACACTCCATCTTCTATTTATCAGGCTGTCAAGATCAAACCTTCACAAAGAAAATTTTTTTTGAAATGGGTTGATACTCTTGAATTTGAAGTCTTTAAAATACCTCGACCTAGTTTGATTATTTTTCTTCATGTACCGCTTGCCTTCGCTCAAATACTGATCGCCAAAAAAACAAAGGACCAATATGAAAAAAACGTTAGTTATCTCAAAAAAGTAGAAAGTATGTATCTGGCAATTGTAAAAACCAATAAAGACTGGGTTAAAATAGATTGTGTAGAAAATGATTCTATTCTTTCGCCTATTGAAATTCACAAAAAAATTATTGACATTCTTGTTGAAAAAGGCCATCTAACAACAACTTACCCAGTTTGACAAACATTATATTAGTTGATAAGCTATGGATATATGGATAAAAAATTTGTTGCTTTGATGATTCTGTTCTTTGTCGTTTTCGGTATATTTATTACAACGACATTTTTTAACAAGCAACTTGCAAGCTTAGCTAGAGCTTCGGCCGATTCAGACCCTTCACCAAAAGAATCGTTATTTTTTTACTACCCGATTGAAGGTATTAAACCTGGAGTAAAAGTCGACATAAATATTTTTGTTAGAAACAATAACAAAATGCCCTTAAACAACAAGCCAATAAAATTGATTACTAATTTTGGCCTAATTAACGGATTAAAAGAATCTGTATTAACATCTGACACAAAAGGTAAGGTAAGTTTTGTTTTAACTTCAGAAGCTCCTGGAAGCGCTGAACTAACTGCCTATTTCAAGGATAATATTGTCCTTATTAAAAAAGTTATCGTTTTTGAATGAAAAAAATTTCTAAGGTCGTAATTCCCGCTGCTGGTTTCGGGACAAGGTTTCTTCCTCAAACCAAAGCCATGCCTAAAGAGATGCTGCCAGTCGTTGATAAGCCCGTTATTCAATATGTTGTCGAGGAAGCAATCGATTCTAATGTAAAAAACATCATTATTGTGACCGGGTCAAATAAACGGGCGATTGAAGACCATTTTGACGCCCCCTCAGAAGATTTGGTAAAAAATTTACTACAAGGAAAAAAAGAACACTTACTTAAAGAAATCCAGAGAATTTCTAATATGGCCAATTTTATTTACATTCGTCAAAAAGGCCCCTATGGAAACGGAACCCCTGTTTTGACGGCTGAACCGGCCATAGAAGATGAGCCATTCGCCGTTCTTTGGGGTGATGAATTTATTTATTCTAAGCCACCCAGACTGGCCCAGATGATCAAGGTTTATGAAAAATTTGGCGGTATTGTTATTTCTGGAGTAAAAATAGAGAAGAAGGAAGATCTAAAAAGATATGGGATTGCTGATCTGACTCACGTAGAAAATAATGTCTTTAAAATAAATAAAATTGTTGAAAAACCAGAAATAGATGAGGCACCTTCAGATATTGCCACTCACGGTGGTTATATCTTGCCACCGGAAATTTTTGCCGCTCTTAGAAAAGTTCAACCGGGTCGAGGTAAAGAAATTTGGTTGGTCGATGCCATTAATCTTTTAATGAAGGAGGGTGTTCCGGTTTATACAGTCGTAATAGAAAATGGTAAATATTATGATACGGGAGATAAATTTGAATATTTAAAAACGGTTATAGAATTTGCACTAGAGCATGAAGAAATCAATGGGGAATTTAAAACCTTCATAAAATCACTCAAAATCTAATTGCAAAATTCTCCTTTCATTGATAGAATGTATACTTATGAATGATAATAATAAGAAAGTCGAAGAACTATTTGCTGCCGGAGCTCATCTTGGACATAAATCCAATCGAGTCCATCCAAAAACGAACAAGTATATTTATTCGTTTGAAAATGGTGTTTCTATAATTGATCTGACTAAAACTGCTGATTATTTGGAAAAGGCAAAAAAATATGTTTCAGAGCTCGGAGCCAATGGAAAAATTCTTCTTGTCGTCTGCACTAAAAAAATTGCTTCAAACCTAACAAAAGAACTGTGCACAAAAAATAATTTACCTTATATAAATACTAAATGGCCGGCAGGATTGTTGACCAATTTCGAAATGATCATAAAAAATGTAAAAAAACTTAATACGATGAAAGAAGAAAAGGAAAAAGGCGAGTGGAATAAATTTGTCAAACACGAACAGGTTAAATTGGACAAAGATCTTAATAAATTGGAAAAATTTTATGGAGGGATCTCTGACCTCAAGAAATTGCCTGATGCAGTTTTTATGATCGACATAAAGAAAGAAAAAAATTCTGTTAAGGAATCTGGTGAAATGAAAATAACCACGGTCGCTGTAACCGACACTAATGCTAATCCCGACCCAATCAACTATCCAATACCTGGCAACGACGATTCGCTTACTTCAATTGAATATTTTTTGAAAGAAATAATTGAAGCATACTCGACTAGCTATCTTAAAGGACAAGAAGCAAAAGCTAAAGAAGCTACAAAAAAATAATATGTATGATATTAAAAAACTAAAACAACTTCGTGAAGAGACGGGGATTTCCTTTTCTCTTTGCAAAAAGGCACTTGAAGAATCAAAGAATGATATTCCTGCCGCCAAAAAGTTATTGAACAATTGGGGGATCGCTAAAGCTGACAGCAAATCAACTCGCAGTACGGGAACAGGCATTATTTTTTCTTACGTTCATCACAATAAAAAAGTCGCGTCGCTTATTCAACTGGCTTGCGAAACCGACTTTGTTTCTGGTAATAAAGAATTTCAGTTACTCGGGCAAGAACTGGCGATGCAAGTAGCCTCGATTCGTGCAGAAACAAATGAAGAATTACTTGATCAAGAATATATAAGAGACCCATCAAAAAAGATAGGCGACTTAATCAAAGAGGCAGTGCTAAAATTTGGAGAGAATATTAAGGTTGTTAAATTTGTTCGCTGGTCAGTATAATGATTGTTATGGATATTGTTTCTACTTTTAACCAACAAGCACTCAAAACAATTGCGTCTCTCAAAGAAGATCTCAAATCTATTCGTACCGGTCGCGCTTCTCCTTCCCTCGTTGAAAATTTAACAGTTGAAACCTATGGCGGTCAAACGAAATTAAGATTGTTGGAATTGGCAACAATAATAACCGAGGGAGCATCTTCACTAGCAATTATGCCCTTTGACCCGTCTGTTATCCAAGATATCGAAAGAGCAATTTTAAAATCTCCACTTGGCCTGACACCAACCACCCAAGGAACAAGGATTGTAATTAGAATTCCGTCTCTTAATACCGAACAAAGAGAAAAATACATCAAAGTCGTCGGAGAGAAAGTTGAAGAAAAAAAGGTAACGATAAGAAATCATCGAGACGATTCCAGACGAATCATAAAAAATGCCTTAGAAAAAAAAGAAATGAGCGAGGATGAAAAATATCGACTGGAAAAAGAAATAGATGCACAATCGACAAAATTCATGGAGGAAATTAATACAGTAAGAGAAAGTAAAGAAAGTGAAATTAGAGAAGTATAGAGAAGTATAACCAATGACAATTTTAATATTCATCATAACTCTCGGTATTCTTGTTCTTGTCCATGAATTTGGTCATTTTTTAATGGCTAAAAAAATGGGTGTTAAAGTTGAAGAATTCGGAATCGGCCTACCACCAAAACTATTTGGAATCAAAAGAGGAGAAACTTTATACTCCGTTAATCTTTTACCTATCGGTGGTTTTGTTAAATTGTATGGAGAAGAATACGATGAATTGACTGGTAGGGGCAAGGCGCGACTTGCCCTAACAACCAAGGATCGAATGTTCGTCAACAAAAAACCTTGGCAAAAAACATTGATTGTTTTAGGTGGAGTTTTCGGTAATTTTTTATTAGGCTGGTTTATTTTTTCGTATTTGGTAACACAAGGAGTCCCTGTTCCGACCAATAACGTTATTGTTGAAAAAGTAACTAAAAACTCTCCCGCTGCCATCGCCGGTCTTCAAGAAAAGGATGTAATAACGAAATTAATGCTTGAAAACAAATCTATTGATTTAACTTCTTCGACCATGCTTATTGATGAAACTAAAAAATCCGCCGGAAAAAATATCCGACTTTTAGTCCAGAGGAATAATCGACAATTGACTGTTAATCTTGTACCTAGAATTCATCCGCCCAAAGGTGAGGGTCCATTGGGTATCGCTATAACTTCCTATACTGAAAAAAAATATCCTTGGTATACGGCGCCTTTTTACGGTTTGATAGAAGCTTTTAATATCACCTTTAAAATTGCCTCAGAACTAGGGAAAATGCTGGTTGGTTTCGTCACTTTTAAAAAACAAAATGTTGACGTCGCCGGACCTATAGGGATCGCCAATTTGGCCGGTCAGGCAGTAAAATTTGGCCGAAATGCTTTCTTAGAATTCTTAGCTCTTTTATCTTTAAATTTGGCAATCATGAACGTTCTACCGTTTCCTGCTTTAGACGGAGGACGTTTAGTTTTTGTGTTGTATGAAGGTATTACAAAAAGAAAGCCAAATAAAGATATAGAAAAATATACCAATTTAATTGGTTTCGTAATTTTATTATCATTAGCAGCTCTTATTACTGTCAATGATATTATTAAATTGATCAGAAAATAAATGTTCACACCCAAATATCGCCTAATAACTATTTCTGGAAAGATTGCCGTTGGCACTACCACCCTTACTAAAAAGCTTGTCGATTCTTTAGGTTGGAAACATATTAATATTGGTGCAATACAGCGAAAATATGACCGCAAACTTCAGCTACACGAAAATAAAGTGGGCGCTTTATCCCGGACTGATGAACACGAAAAGGAAATTGACGCCATCACACAACAATTACTTAAAACCGAAAAAGAAATTATTTACGAAGGTTGGTTGACCGGATTTTTTGCCCGTAATTATAAAGATGTTTTAAAAGTTCTTTTGGTTTGTTCTCTTGATGATATTCGTGTTGATAGAGTAGCGAATAGAGACAATGTCACCGTTGACCAAGCAAAAAACTGGATCAAACAAAGAGAGAAAGAAAACATAAATAAATGGAAAAGACTGTATGGTAATCATAATTTTTGGGAACCAAAAAATTATGACTTGGTGATTGATACTTATGAATCGGGTCAACTTGAAACGGTTGGCAAAGTTTTGGATAAAATTGGCTTTAAAGGAAATTTGAATAAATAATGAAATATTCAAAGATAACAATTTCTGGAAAGATCTGCACAGGCAAAACTACTTTATTGAAAAGTCTTCAAAAAGAATTAGGCTGGCCAATTTTTATGACCGGAAAATTGTTTCGCGAATATGTACAAAAAAATCAATTAAATCTGGACCAAGTAGAAGAACAGAATACCGAACTGACAAAAAAAATCGATTATCAAGTTCGCGATATGATCAATAAACCTGGAAATTTGATCGTTGATGGCTGGATGTCCGGAATTATGGCAAACAAATTACCGGACGTTTTAAAAGTTTTGTTAGTTTGCAATGATGACATTCGTTACCTTAGATTTGCGGAGCGGGAAAAAATATCTATTGATGAAGCAAAAAAAAGAGTTGATGAACGACAATCTAATTGGTTAAATAAGTTGGAAAAAATTTATAATCGAAATGATTTCGTCGATCCTAAAAATTACGATTTGATAATTGATACCTCCAGCATTTCTTCCAAAGCCGTTTTAAAGAAAGTAATGGATAAACTTGTAGGGGTTTGATTCACCTGCCTGCCGGCAGGCAAGGTCAAACCCGTTTAATTGGGTTTCATAAATGAAACCCCTATGAACAATCATTTTGTATTATAATTAACCACATGTTATATTCAAAATTATTCGGCAAAACTAAAAAAGACTCAAAAAAATATGATTCAGCTAACGCAACTTATCTTATAAAGGGCGGATTTATTGACCAAGTCATGGCCGGAACTTACACGTATTTATCCCTTGGGCTGCGTGTACTTAATAAAATAGAAAATATAATTAGAGAAGAGATCGATACGATCGGCACCGAGATACTGATGCCGTCGATCGTCCCCCAGGAATTATGGGCAAGGACCAACCGGTTAGAAACTGTTGATGTCTTGATGAAAACAACTCCGGCAAACAAATTTGCGCTGGCTAAAAATAATTCCGAATATGTCTTAAGCCCGACTCATGAAGAGGTGGTTACACCACTTGCTCAAAAATTTAATTTAAGTTATAAAGATTTTCCTTTTGCCCTTTACCATATCCAGACAAAATTTAGGAATGAACCGAGGGTAAAATCTGGATTAATGCGCGGTAGAGAATTTCGTATGAAAGATCTTTATAGTTTTCATACAACCGAGAAAGACCTAAAAGAATACTACGAAAATTCTAAAAAAGTTTATTTGAAGATTTTTGATAGACTGGGCATTGGAAAAGATACCGTAATTGCATTAGCTTCCGGGGGATCATTCACCGATGATTTTTCTCATGAATTTCAAACTGTTTGTGAGACCGGCGAAGATACTTTATTTTTTGTTAAAAGTACTGGAGTTTATTACAACCGCGAAGTAGCTCCCACAATGGCACCCAAACTTGAAAGTCAAGAAAAAATGTTAGTCTATAAGGATGTTGAGGGTAAAGAAATTATTGGAGTTGATGAACTGGCTAAGTTCTTGAACATTCCTGTTGAAAAAACAACAAAAACCATGATCTATGAAACTGATAAACAAAAAATTATTTTTGCGGCTGTCCGCGGTGGCTACAATATCAACGAAGATAAATTGAGAAAAGTGGCTGGTGCCAAAGCATTAAAACTTGCCTCTCCCGAGATCATTAAAAAAATAACCGGTGCTGAGATCGGATACGCCGGTCTAATCAATTTACCGAAGGACGTCGAAGTTTATATTGATGAGTCGGTTTCTGATCGAGCAAATTTTGAAACCGGATCAAACAAAACTCATTATCATTCTATCAATGTTAATTTTGGCCGCGACATTCCAACACCCAAAAAATTTTATGATTTTAAGATTGCGAAAGTTGGTGATCGCTACCCGGAAACCCAAGAACTATATCAGGTCGTTAAGGCAGCAGAGGTTGGAAATATCTTCCCGCTTTATACAAAATTTACGGATGCTTTCGATTATAAATTTATCGATCACGATGGGAAAGAAAAACAAATCTATATGGGATGTTATGGAATTGGACCTTCGAGGATCATGGGAATAATCGTTGAAAAATATCATGACGATAAAGGAATAATCTGGCCAGAATCAGTAGCGCCATTCCAAGTTCATCTGATTGGACTTGATTTAAAAGATGAATCTATAAAATCAAAAGCTAATGGCATTTATAAAACTCTTAAAGAAAACAGGATCGAAGTTCTCTATGACGATAGGGAAGATGTTACGGCAGGGGAAAAATTTTCCGATGCCGATCTGATTGGAATTCCAGTCCGATTAGTTGTTTCAAAAAGAACAGGGGAGAAAGTGGAGTATAAGAAAAGAGATGAAAAAGAAGCAAAAATACTTAGCGTTGAAGAAGTACTAAAATTACTAATTTCTAATTAACCTAATTTCTAAAAAATGACCAAGTCACAAACTCCAAACTGGTCATTGGTATTTGGGAATTCTTTAGGTTAATTAGAATAATTAGATCAATTAGGTTAATTAGATTAATTTATGAAGACTATTGTTACTCATTTATCGCCTGATCTTGACGCCATAACCTCCGTTTGGTTAATTAAAAAATATTTGCCTGACTGGGATAGCGCTCAAATAAAATTAGTTCCATCCGGGACTACTTTGGATGATGAGTTGCCTGATGTTAATAAAAACATTATTCATGTTGATACGGGCCTTGGTAAATTTGATCATCACCAGACCAATGACTTTACTTCAGCAACGAAACTAGTTTTTAAATTTCTTAATGGTCGAGATCTGATTGAGGCAAAAGAGATTAAAGCTGTAGAAAAAATTGTTGGATACGTAAACTCAACCGATCATTTTGCTGAAGTTTTTTATCCAGACCCAGCTGACGATCGATACGATTTTATGATCCGCCAATTGGTTGATGGTCTAAAAGTGATCAATCGCGAAGAATCAAAACTGATTGATACTATTTTTCAACTTTTAGAAGCCGCGTTGATTGTTTTTAAAAATAAAGTAAATGCCGAAGAAGAAATAAAAAATGGTTTTGTATTTCAATCATATCTTGGTAAATCACTTGCGATCGAATCAAAGAACGAAGAAGCAGTAAAGTTGGCTCTAAAAAAAGGGTTTGCACTAGTGATCCGACGTCATCCGGAAGTTGGTTTTACTAGAATAAAAACGCTACCTGAAGAAAAATTCAGTTTAAAACCCGTTTATGAAAATATTTTAAAACTAGATAAAAAAGGTAGTTGGTTTTTTCATATTTCAGAACATATGCTTCTTAATGGGTCATCAGGAAATCCAAAACTTGTTCCAACTCCTTTATCACTGAGAAAGATCATTGAAATAGTGAAGAGTATAAGATAGAATTGAACTAGTTAATCAAGTTATCAAGTTTTTCAAGTTTATAAACTTGTATTGTTGGGAGGAGGCGCATTAATTTATGGTTTTAGTAATAAAAAGAAAAGGAGAATCAAAAGACAGCATGTTTAGAAAATTTACTCGTTCTTTCATTGATGAAGAAATTGTCGACACACTCAGAAAAAAGCAATTTTATAAAAAACCTTCTTTGAAAAGAAAAGAGGAAGAAAAAGAAAGAATAAAAAATCGATCTTTAAAACGTAGAAAAGTTGTCTTTAAAAAAGTATTTAAACGGGTATGATAAATATTGTTTCTTCATCGCGTTATAAAATTAATCGTCAAAAAATAAAGCTTTTTGTACAAAGCATATTTGAGAAAGAACAGATTAATTTAGAACATTCTTTGAATGTTGTTTTTGTGGGAAAAAACAAAATGAAAGTTTTCACGGAAAAGTATAAAAACGAAAAAGAAACGTTACCAATCCTTTCATTTAAATATAACGAGGATGTCGGTGAGAAAGAAGTCTTACTGGGAGAAGTTGTTATTTGCTATCCATTGGTTATTTTATTGGCCGCTGAACGGAATAAAAGAGTTGACGAAATGATCAATGAGTTGGTAAAGCATGGAATCGAAAACTTATTAAAATAATATGTTCTACCTAAAATATCGCCCAAAAACTATTGAAGAGATAGATAATCTCCATGTTAAAGAAATGATCGGAAAGATTCTTGGATCATCGACTTTGCCTCATGCTTTTCTCTTTGTGGGCCAAAAGGGGACTGGAAAAACATCAACCGCGAGAATTCTTGCAAAAGCCGTTAACTGTCTCAATAACAAATTTTCCACTGATGCCTCCAAGCGCTCTAAATCTTATGAACCTTGTAATGAATGTTCTAATTGTAAAAGTATAGCTTTGTCTTCTTTCACCGATGTAATTGAAATGGACGCTGCATCAAACAGAGGAATTGAAGAAATAAAAAGTTTGATTCGTGAAACTTCTTTTCTTCCAATGTCTGGAGGTTACCGAGTTTTTATAATCGACGAAGCGCACATGATAACTAATGAAGGTTTTAACGCCCTTTTAAAAACCTTGGAAGAACCTCCCAAGTCTGCAATTTTCGTATTGGCGACCACCAATCTGGAAAAACTTCCAAAAACCATTGTTTCTCGTTGCCTAAAGATCAACTTTGGTAAAGCTAACACTGTCGATATTCTTTCAATGTTAAATAGAATCTCAAAAAACGAAAATATAAATTTACCGGAAAATATATTAAAATTAATTGCCAGTCACAGCGAAAATTCCTTTAGAGATGCGGCAAAAATTTTAGAAGAGGTAACTCTGCAAAAACTCAAGTCAGTTGAAGAAGTAGAGAATTTTTTAGGAATAAGGGGGAGAAATGATTTGATTGAAGTTATCGAAAAAAAAGATTTAAAAAAGACACTTATTTGGATAAGTGATTTCTCAAAAAATGGTGGTGATTTTAAAAATCTCATAGAAGATATTTTAGATCAATTGCACGCCGAACTTCTTCTTAAAAATGGCGTGATAGAAAATACAGGTAAAAAAATAGTTTTAACGCTAAATGAAATTTCATTGCTAATGAAATTGTTTATCGAAGCCTATCAAAATTTGCGGAACACTCCTATTGATTCTTTACCAGTTGAAATTGCCCTTATCGAGTTCTACAATAAAGTAGAGCAAAAAAATTAAAAATTTTATTTCATTGAAAATATGTTAAACCCCTTTGGCGCGTTAGGTGATCTTCAGAAATTACAACAGCAAGCACAAAAGATGCAGGCGGCTTTGCAACAGGAACAGGTTGTCGTCGAAAAAAATGGCGTGAAAGTAGTGATTCGAGGAGACCAAATAATCGAATCAATTGAAGTTGATGGAATTGTCGAGAATAGGATTGCCGAAACCGTTAACGAAGCCGTTAAAAAAACCCAGGAATTGGCAGCCAAAAAATTAATAGAAATATCTAGTCAGCAACAACAGGGTTAAAATTTATATGTTAAAATTATTCACAGGCTCCGCTAACCCGAAACTATCGGACGAAGTGTCAAAGCTACTAAATATTCCTATTTCCAAGTCTGAGGTAACTCGTTTTGATAATTCCGAAATAAGGGTAACCATTCAAGAAAAAGTAAAAGATGACGTGTGTGTCATCATTCAGTCAACAGCTAATCCAACCGATACTCATTTAATGGAACTGTTCTTTTTTGCCGACGCCTTAAAAAGAATGCAGGCAAAAAAAATTATCGCTTTTATTCCTTATTTTGGGTACGCTAGACAAAACCGGGGACACAGAACTGGTGAGTCTGTTTCTGTTAATGTTGTTGTTCGATTTGTTGAAACAATTGGCTTTAACCAAGCATATACTTTTGATCTCCACGATGAAGGTACCGAAGGAATATTTTCTATACCTTTCAAAAATATTTCAACTTTTTCGATTCTTGGGAGAGAAGTTGCCCATTATTTAAAAAATAATAAAAATACCGAGGAAGTGGCCATCGTGTCACCAGATCAAGGTGGAGTTGAGAGAGCTCAAACTTTCGCGGAAAATTTCTTCCATACCAATAATGTTGACATTGCCGTTATTGAAAAGCGTCGAAATTTAGATAAAATTCATGTCTCAAAAGCTCTTAATTTGTATGGTGAGGTTAAGGATAAAACGTGCATTATCGTAGATGACATCATAACATCAGGAGGAACTTTGGTTCATGCGGCTGAATTTTGTCTTAAAAGAGGAGCTAAGAGAGTCCTGGCTTGCGTTGTTCATCACGATTTTTCTCCAAATGCAGAATCAGTTCTGTCAAAAGGACCAATTGAAAAAATATTTATGAGTAATACAATTGCTCTAAAACCGGAACAAAAATTTTCTAAACTGAAAGAAATCTCCATCGCCCCCTTAATTGAACAAGAGCTCAAAAAACTGCTTTAAAACTTATTTCTCCCCTCAATCGCTTTTTTTAGGGTCATGTAGTCGGCGTATTCTAAATTTGCCCCCATCGGTAGTCCGTACGCAAGCCTGGAAATTTTTAACTCGTTAACTCGTGAACCCGCTAACTGAGTTAACTTGTTTTTAATATAAACAGCCGTCGCCTCGCCTTCCATATCCGGACTTGTGGCTAAAATAATTTCTTTTATTTTTGATTCTGAATTCTTAATTCTTAATTCTAAATTTTTAATTTTTAAATCATCCGGTCCGACTCTATTTAATGGATCAATCTTTCCGTGAAGAACGTGATAAACACCATTGTAAATTCTACCCTGTTCAAAAGAAAGTAAGTCTAAAACTGTTTCTACTACACAAACAGATGAATGATCTCGTTCCGTATTTTCACAAATTTCGCATATTTCATTTTCCGTAAAATTAAAACAGCTTTTACACAACTTTGTTTTTGATTTCAGTGTGGCAACATTTTCAGAAAATTCTTTCAGATCTTCTTCGGGCAAGTTAAGCAAAAAAAAAGCTAAGCGATTAGCGGTTTTTTCCCCAATGCCCGGAAGACGTTCTAAAAATAAAGAAATGTTTTTAAGACTGTTTGGAAGGGAGCTCATATTTAAAGTTGTATTACTTCCGCCACAATCAACGGCTTTCTTCCAGTAACTTTTCTAAAATATTCTTCAAGATTTTTTATAACATCATACTGCATTTTTCCAGCGTCAAATTGTTTTCCCTCTGTAGCTTTAGATTGAAAAGCCTTTTCAACCAATTCCTCTGCTTGTAAGTAAAGTCTTGCCTCTTCTTTTTCAAAAATAAATCCACGGGAAAATATTTTTGGTTTTCCAATTAACACTCCCTTGTTGTCTACAACTGTGATCGCAAAAACAATTCCGTCGGTCGCCAAAGTTTTTCGATCGCGAAGAATGACACTGCCGACGTCCCCGATCCCATAAGCGTCTACATAAATATTTTTTGTTTCAACCTTGTCACCCTTATAAGCTTTATTTTTTACAAACCAGATTGTTTCTCCTTCGTTTAAGGAAAAGACATCACTTTTTTTATAGTTAAGTTGCTCAACTAAATTTTCATATTGTTTTTGATGTCGTAATGTTCCGCCAATCGGAATAAAATATCTAGGATTGGTAAAACGTATCAAAAATTTAAGATCTTCTTGATTACCGTGGCCAGATGAATGTAATTGATCGGCAATATCTGAATAAACGACATCGGCGCCTTCCTCAGATAATTGTTCGATTGTTTCATAGACCCCATTTTCATTACCAGGGATTGGGTCTGAAGAAAAAATAATTTTATCACCAGATTTTACGGCAATATTTTTATTTTGTCTATCAGCTAATTTTGATAAAGCCGATCCATATTGGCCTTGTGACCCGGCAACAATCAGACAAATTTTAGCGGCCGGAAAACGACCAACTTCTTCCTCTTTGATAAAAAGACTTTGAGGAATCGGTAGATAACCGATGCTTGCGGCAATCTTTGTGTTTTCTCTCATCGATCGTCCCAAGAAACAGATCTTACGATTAAATTTGATTGCTGCATCAACGCATTGACGAATACGGGAAATGTTTGAAGAGAATGTTGTCATAATAAACTTACCCTTTGTTTTTCTCATCTCATCTTCAAAAGTTTGACCAACGATATTTTCTGAAAGCGTTAATCCTTCTCGTTCTGACCCAAGGCAATCTGATAGTAAACATAAAATACCTTCGTGACCAGCTTTTGTGATTTTATAAAAATCGGGAGAAGGTCCGTACGGAGGAGTCAAATCTAGTTTAAAATCAGACCCGTGATAAATTGTTCCGACCGGAGTTCTCAATATAATATGAGTCGTGTCAGGAATTGAATGGGTCATTTTCAAATAAGAAATGCGAAAATCTCCAAAAACATATTCCTTATTAAAGTCGACGCGGTTGACGGTAATTTTCTTGTGCTTATCCTTAAACTTATTTTCAATAAACATTGACGTCAACAAGCTTGCATAAACGGGTGGTCGACCCAAGTCTTCATAGAGAAGAGGAAGCGCCGATGTATGATCCTCATGCCCATGAGTGATTAAAATTGCCCTAATAAATTGTTTTTTGTCCATCAAATAAGATATGTCTGGGATCACGAAATCAACTCCCAATTCTTTTTCTTTCGGAAAACCTATTCCGCAATCAACTATTACAATATCTTTAAGTTTATCGTCATTGTACGATTCATAAACGTACATATTTTTAGTAACACCGACGATACCACCCAAGGGAACGAAGTGAAGTTTGTAGGTAATCATTTATATTTAAAATATTTATAATTGTTATAATTATTATACTCTATGAAAAAAATTAGCGAAAAACAAATTAAAAACAAACTTTCTGAGGTGATGGATCCGGAGCTAAACATCTCAATTGTTGATTTAGGTTTAGTTTACGAAGCAAAGTTAGTTAAAAATAAAGTTAAAGTGTTGATGACACTAACAACGATTGGCTGTCCATTATTTTCGCTTATTGAGACACAGGTCAAAGATAAGATCAAAGAATTAGGTTTCAAAGACAGCGATATTACACTTGAATTAACTTTTGATCCACCGTGGTCGATGGAAAAGATGAGCAAACGGGCCAAGGCGATGTTGGGAATTTAACAAATATAATTATGGCTAAAGGTAGTATTCTAAGCGATACATTCGAACAACTGGCTGAACTTGGGCAATCAACCGCTAAAAATGCTGTTAAATCGGTTGTTGGTGTTGTAAATCCGTTTACAAAAAATGAGGCCAATGAGTCTTATGAGTCTAATAAGTCTCATTCGCCCGAGATCGATGGCAAAAAAAACCATACCCCTGTCGATTTTGATAAATTAAAAAATAAATTTCAGGATAAAGACAAACTCCAGGCTGAGGCGTTAAAAAATAGACTATTTCAACTGGTTAAACGTGAAGATGAAAAGGTTTTGGAGCGAAAAGAAATTGATGAAGCACAAAAAAAGAGGCAAGAAGAATATGAGGAGCAGGAAAAAAAGAGAAAAGAACAACAAAGAAAACAATCACAGCAACAGGATGATATGCCTACTGGAAAAGCTAAAAGGGGAGTGACGTCACGTAAAAAAACCTCTGAACAACAACACGTCGAAAACAAGCCAGCCTCTGGAAAACAGTGATATAATAACCCCAGGAATACGGAGTATAGCTCAGATGGCTAGAGCGCAGCGTTCGGGACGCTGAGGTCGGCAGTTCAAGTCTGCCTACTCCGACATGAAAAATAAACTGACTCAAATTTTTGCTCTTCATTTTTTGAATGATGGTTTTTTAGCAAGTATTATCCTGCTTCTACCCTTTATAAAACAAAGCTTGCATCTTTCTTTAACTCAGATTGGTTTGTTGACTTCAATACTCTCATTATCCGGTATCATTTTATCGCTACCCGTTGGCTATGTTAGTCATAGTGCAATAAAAATCCTAACTTTTGCAATATTATTTTATTCTATCGGTTTTATTGCCGTTGGGCTATCTGTTTCTTACTTCTATTTAATTTTGTCTTTTTTGATTGCGGCTCTTGGTTTTGGGATTTTCCATCCAATCGCATTTTCACTTGTAGCAAAATGGGTACCAATCAACAAATTAGGTAAAGCAATGGGAGATTTTACTGCTATTGGCGACGTTGGAAGAATCGCACTCTCTTCTGCAATTTCATTTATCATTGTTGCTATTAGTTGGCAGAAGACTTCGATAGTTTACGGAATAATCTCACTTTTTTCTATTTTTATTATCTTATTTCTTAATAAAAAAGAGGTTGTTGAAACAAAAAACGAGACTGTAAAAATAAATTATTGGCAAATAATCAAAAATAAAAAATTTATTTTTGCACTGCTTGTAACTTTTTTCGACAACCTAGCATCATCCGCTCTTTTCATTTTTTTGCCTTTTCTTTTTTTGAAAAGAAATATTAACCTTTCTTTGCTTGGTTTTTTTGCCAGCGCATTTCTTGTGGGTAACCTTATAGGGAAAACCTCTCTCGGACGACTTTCTGATAAATATAAAAATACAAAAGTATTTATAATTGCAGAATTTTTTATGGCCGTTTTTATTTTTTTATTAACAATCAGCTATTCGCAATTACTATTAATAATAGTGTCCGTTATTCTAGGTGCTTTGACGTCCGGAACTATACCGGTCAGGTCAACTATGATCACCGAGTCGACCCAGCATCATGGGCAGTATGAAAAGGTTTTTGGCATTACGAGTTTTATTGCCAATATTGCCACCAGCTTGGCGCCAATTATCCTAGGACTTGTGGCCGATAAATTTGGAATAATCAATTCTTTTAACGTATCTGCGATGTTTGCTATTTTGGCAATTATTCCCGCCTATATTTATAGTCAACAAAAATCTGTTATAATGAATATATGAAAAAATATTTCGTGAAAAATTCTTCTTGTTGTACCTCCTATGTCTGCGGGAGGTTTATCTGTTAATACCATAATTTTCAGTTTACAGACCCCCGCATAAGGCGGGGTTTTTCTTTTTATTATTACAAATTTACAAATTAAATATGAAATACAAAAATTTATTACAAACGATTGGAAACACGCCCTTAATAGAGCTTGCTCGTTATTCGCCCAATCCTAAAATTAAAATTTTAGCCAAACTTGAAGGCAATAATCCCGGTGGATCAATAAAAGATCGAATTGCTCTTTATATGATTAAAGACGCAGAAAATAAGGGGTTGATAAAATCAAGCACGGTGATTATTGAACCAACTAGTGGCAATACGGGAATTGGATTAGCAATGATTTCAGCCTTAAAAAAATATAAATTTACTGCCATAATGCCAGAAAGCGTTAGTATTGAACGACGAAGAATCCTCAAAAAATATGGGGCCGAAATCATCTTAACTGAAGGTTCAAAAGGAACCAATTATGCCATAGAGTTCGCTCATAATTTAATTAAAAAAGAAGGTAAATATCTTATGATTGATCAATTTAACAATCCTACTAATGTTCTGGCACATTATCAAACGACAGGAGTTGAAATCATTAATCAAGTTCCGGAAATAACTCATTTTGTTGCTGGAATGGGAACCGGTGGCACCTTAATGGGAGTTGGAAAAAGACTGAAAGAGTTTAATAAAAATATTAAAATCATTGGTGTTGAACCACTCCCTGGATCAAAAATCCAAGGTTTAAGAAATATGCAAGCATATGTCCCGTCTATTTATAAAGAAAAAAAACTTGATCAGAAACTATTCATAAAAGATGAAAGTGCTTTTGAGCTTATGAATGATTTATTCAAAAATGAAGGTTTATCTGTCGGAATTTCATCAGGCGCAGCTTTATGGGGTGCAATAAAAATTGCTAAACAGATTAAACAGGGAGTGATCGTTACAATTTTTCCTGACCGCGGTGATCGATATTTAAGTCTATTATAAGTTTGTTATACTTTTTATATGAAACTCTATAATTCAATGTCTCGAAAAATCGAAGAAGTAAAACCAATTAACCCGCCAAATATTTCTCTTTATACGTGTGGTCCAACCGTCTATGACTATGCACACATTGGCCACATGCGAGCATATGTCGTTAATGATCTTCTTAAAAGGACTTTAGATTATTGTGGTTTTAAAGTTAAACGCGTCATGAATATTACTGATGTGGGACATTTGACCGGAGACAATGATTCCGGGATTGATAAATTGGAAAAGGGCGCGACAAAATCAAGTAAAACTGTTTGGGAAGTGGTTAAGTTTTTTACAGATCATTTTTTTGTTACCATGGATGCGCTAAATATTTTACGACCTGATATTATCTGCAAAGCAACCGATCATATTGCCGAAATGATCGAATTGATAAAAAAACTTCAAGAAAAAGGCCTTGTTTATGAGACTGAACAAGCGGTTTACTTTGACGTGACAAAATTTCCTGCTTACGGAAGGCTTTCCGGTCAAAAAATGGAGGATAAACTTCAAGCTGCTAGGGAAGATGTCAATGTAGACCCAGGGAAAAAACATCCGGCAGACTTTGCTCTTTGGTTTAAAAGAATAGGACGTTTTGCCGATCATACAATGCATTGGCCATCACCTTGGGGCGATGGATTCCCAGGATGGCATATTGAATGCTCTGCGATGAGTATGAAATATCTTGGGGAAACGATTGACATCCATACCGGAGGTATCGACCATATTCCGGTTCATCACGAAAATGAAATTGCTCAATCAGAAGCTGCTACTGGCAAATCATTTGTTAATTATTGGATTCATTATAATTTTCTAACTGTCGATGGCCAAAAAATGAGCAAATCATTGGGAAATTTTTACACGATCGAGGATATTGAAAAAAATAAAATTAACCCAATTTCCTTACGACTTTTATTTTTACAAACTCATTATCGTCAATCTTTAAATTTTACTTGGCAATCGGCCCGCGCCAGTCTTGAAGCCTTTAATCGATTAAAAGAAATTGCTACCGGTCTAAAAGGATCTCACTCGCTAAATAAAACACTCGTTAAACTCTCTAATAAATCTATTGACTTCCAGCAACAATTTAGAAACTCCATAGCGAATGATTTACAAACTCCCCAAGCCGTCGCCGTCATGTGGGATATGATCAAATCTGATATTTCAAACGATGAAAAATATTTTTTACTTATGGATTTCGATAAAGTTTTTGGCTTAAACCTAGACAAATCAACCGCTGAGATAATTCCAGTAAATATAATTAAACTAGCCGATAAGAGGTTAGAGGCAAAAAAAATTAGGAACTTTGATATGTCTGATAAATTAAGGATGAGGATTGAAAAAGCTGGATACAAGATAGAAGACAAGGGCAATACGTATACGATTAAAAAAATGTAATTTTTGTAGGGGCAACCCTTGTGGTTGCCCTTTAATGATTAAGGGCGGGTATAAAACCCGCCCCTACCATTATTTCGTTTTTTTATATATTCTTATCACCGGGTGATCAAACACCGTCCATGTCTCTTCAGCTTGCTCGTCAGGAAATTTAAATGAAAAATGAAAAGTGAAAAATGAAAAATTAAATGTCGGAAATGAATCAAATTCAGCCACTTCCTTAAATCCTAATTTACCGGAAAATAAATCTTCATAATACTTACTCAATATTGGATATTTTTCTTTTGAATGATTGGCAAAAATCCTTCTCGACGGTATAAAAATATAATCTGCTTTTTTTAAATGATCCGCTAATTCTGTTTGTCTCTCCGGAATCTCATCCAATTCATAAAAATTAAAAGAAATGATTTGATAATCTTTGTTTGGATTTGGTCCGCCAGCTGGACCAGCTGGAGGATTGGATTTTGGATTTGGAATTGGTATATCAATCACATTTGCCGTTTCAGACAGGATGTAACTATTATTAGGTATATTTTTATAAATCCACTCTGAAGCCTGGAATCTAACGTCATCCGTTTGGTAAATATGGAGATAGGCGAGACCAGGAACAGTCATAGCAAAAATCAAAATGTAAAAAACAAAATGACAAATCAAAATATAAAATTTTTGATATTTAATATGTATTTTTAATATTTGATTTTTAATATTTAATATTAAAATAATAGCGAATACCGTGATTATTGGAAATATCGGTGCCATAAACCGACTCCATTTTGCATAGATTATTGCGCTGGGTATAAAATACGTGAAAAAAGCGAACCTCAGTAAATTAATTTTTTTATCTTTCCACGAAATAGTCAGCATTCCCAAGCTTCCCAAAATAAATGTCGACCATCCCAAAGCATAAGGAAAAACTTTTTCCATTTGAAAATAAAAAGGTTCCGAATTTAAAAATTGTCTTGTATAGAAGACCATTGATTTTCCTAAAGCGACACTCGATTCATAATTCATTGAACTTAAAAAGTCCGGAAAGTTGATGAAATTATGGGGAGAAAAAATAACAAAAATAATCAAACTTAAAAATACTAAAATTGTTAGGTCGATGATCTTATTCATCACTTTATATCCGTAAAAATACAGCGAATTTTTGGATGTTGAAACAATAGTTTTTTCTTTTAAAGAATCAATATTCAGCAATAAAACCAAAAGGGGGACAACTAAAAACAATAAAGAGGAAATTTTTGTTGCCATAGATAAACCTACAGCAATGGAGCTATTTACTACGAAAGACAAGGTACTAATTTTTTTATCGATTAGGAGTAATGAAAAATAAATAGTGGTCGAGTAAAACAACATTAATAAAGATTCTGTTGTACCAAAATGAGCAAACTGGATTGCATAAGGAGAAAGTATTAATATTAATAGTATTAGTAATTTTTGATATTTAATATGTATTTTTATCCGCCAGCTGGCGGACTGATTTTTGATATTTAATATCAGCTCGATTATTTTTACTAGAACAAGCACGTTAATTATTGATGCTACTGTCGAAATTATTCTTAAACTTACCGCCGCCTCTTGAAAACTGATCGGAAATCCTAAGTCGCCATCAAAAAACTTAAGAAAATAAACGATAATGTAGCCTAAATAAAGTGGAAATTGCCCGTAAGCAAAAAAGTGGGGATTAAAACAGTTGTGAAACAGGTCAAAAATTGCCTGCGTAGTACTTTGTTCTATTCCTAGATTAGTGCTTCTAATTTTAATCCAATTTGACACCGGTTCCCATTCACCAAGTATGTTCTTAGGCAAATTTAATTTTATAGATGGTAATTGACAGCTTAGTTGCTGAATTGCGTCTGTCATATTCCTTTCATCAGGGTGCATCGGATAGGGAAGACCCCAGCCAAGATTTACAAACCGAGAATAAACAAGAACGGTGAATAAACCAATAACCAATAACCAATAACCAATAACTGAAATTACTTTACCGTTGATTTTTCCCATATTAATTAGTATTATATTACAGATAAATATATGAAATATGAATTAACTTTTCTAACCAAGGAAGAAACTGAGCTAAAAAATATCAAGGATTTGGTCGAATCGTACAAAGGTAAAGTCACCAAAGAAGAAAAATGGGGTGAAAAAACCTTAGCTTATACAATTAAAAAAAATCACACGGCACTATTTTTTAACTTTCAATTTGAAATGGACAAAAAGAGTGTTTTGGAATTTAAAAATAAACTCAATTTAAACGAAAAAGTCTTAAGGTATTTGTTATTAGTCCGCGAGTAATACTATGGCGAGCCGATCGTTGAACCGAATTGTTTTAATTGGAAATCTCACTAGGGATCCAGAATTAAAATATACACCGGCAGGAACCGCAGTTTGTACTTTTAGTATTGCCACCAATCGAAGTTGGACCACAAATGATGGTCAAACAAAGGAAGAGGTTCAATATCATCGGGTGGTTGCCTGGCAGAAACTAGCTGAACTTTGCGGAAAGCTATTGAATAAAGGCAGAAAAGTATTTGCCGAAGGACGGATGACATATAGGACTTTTACCGGAAAAGACGGCGTTTTGAGAACGATCGCCGAAATAGTCCTTGATGATTTTATCGTTTTCGGAGAAGGTAGAAAAATGACCGAAGGCGTTGAAACAGATAAAAAAGTTGAAACGGGAACCGTGAGCGAAAATGTGCCGGCAAAAGCCGATGAAACTAAATCGGAAGCACCCAAAGAAGAAACCGTTAACCCAGATGATATACCATTTTAAAAATTTACCAAAAATATGAATAAATGTTTTTTTTGTCAGTTTAAAGCGAATCCTAGTTTTAAAGAAGTTGATAATTTGCAAAAATTTTTGACTCCGAGAAAGAAGATCTTAAACCGTGAAAAAACCAATGTTTGTGCTAAACATCAAAGAATTTTAACCAAGGAGTTAAAATATGCCCGTTACCTAGCTCTTATTCCTTACGTATCTTATCAGGGTTTGCGTTGAGCCTTTTTTCTTCATATAATGAGTAATTATGGGCATAACTATTCCTTTTGATGTTTCTGATCATTGCTTATTGAAAGAAGGTCAAACCGTAGATTTTGATACTCCGTTTTTACAAAAAAAAGTTGAGGAAGAAGTAATTATCTCTATTGCAAAGAATTTAAGTGTTTCTCCACAAAAAATTTTTCACTATTTAAAAAAGTTTGTCGGCGAATCAATTGAAAAAAATGAAACTATCGCTATTAATAAAGGCTTGTTTACCACAAAAAAGATCGTTTCCAAGTATTCCGGTCTGATAAAAGAAATCAACCATTCTGATGGTTCAATCACAATACTCAGCAAAACGGAAACCGAAAATACAATAAATACTTTTTTTAAAGGTAAAGTAAATAAAATTAAAAAGAATGAATTAACTATTGAAGTAAATAAAGGTGAAGCCTTTCCTCTAAAGAACGTTAATAAAAATTTTGGTGGTAAAGCTTTTTATTCTGAAGAAAATTCTGACTTTAATTCGGAAAACGTTTTTAACAGCGTTGTCATTTGTGAGAACATAACCTCTTACTATAAAGCTAAGGCAGAAGCACTTGGGTGCCAAGGCTTTTTGAGCTTATCTAAATTGATCGAAGAGTCAGAGATTCCGTTTGCTCAACTAAAAAATATCAATGACTACAAAAAAATTATCAAGACAAAATTTACCTATTGTACTATACTCAGTAACTCTAGTACTATTTATCTCTATCAATGAAAAATAATAAACTAACCAATATCCTATTGTCATTGTCATTTATCGTTCTTATTTTCGGGAGTGGTTATAAGATCGGAGAATATAAAAGTCGTTTTGGTTCGCTACAGCAGTCCAGAACTTACAACGCTCTGCAACCGAACGTTAATTTCAATCTTTTTTGGGAAACATGGAACAAATTGCAAGATAGTTATGTAGACCAAAAAAAAGTCGATCCAAAAAAAATGTATTTGGGAGCCATTAAAGGAATGGTTGCGTCAGTTGAAGATCCCTACACCTTTTTTTTGACGCCAGACGAAAATAAGCAGGCTAAAGACGATTTGGGTGGTAAGTTTGAAGGTATAGGAGCTCAACTTGGATTAAAAGATAATCGTATAATTATTATTGCACCGTTAAAAAAATCTCCAGCTGAAACTGCCGGAGTTAAGCCCGGGGATTACATTAACAAAGTTGATGGCGTTTCTACGAATAATTGGACTCTTTCCCAAGCTGTTTCTAAAATTCGAGGCACAAAAAATACCAAGGTTAAATTAACTTTAGAAAGAAACAATAAAGAGATTGAGATAACGATTATCAGACAGCAAATTATTGTTGCGTCTATTGAAGTTTCTTATGAAAAAAATATTGCTGTCCTCAAGGTCAATCAATTTGGGGATAACACAAACGACGAATGGAACAAGGCCGTTGGAGAAATCAAAGACAAATGGTCAAGTAAACGAGTTGCCGGTTTGGTTTTAGATCTACGTGATAATCCAGGTGGATATTTGGATAGCTCGGTTTACCTTGCCTCGGAATTTTTGCCTTTAGGAAAGTTGGTCGTCAAGCAAGAAGCCACCTTATACGGCAATAAAGAATATCGCGTTTCAAGAGGTGGCGTATTACAGGAAATACCGATAATAGTATTAATAAACAAAGGCTCGGCCTCTGCTTCAGAGATTTTGGCTGGAGCACTTCGAGATAACAATAGAGCCCAACTTGTTGGAGAGAAAAGTTTTGGGAAAGGTTCAGTCCAGGAAGCTCTTGACCTCAGTGAAGGCGCAGGACTACACGTAACTGTCGCCAAATGGGTCCTGCCTAACGGAGATTGGATCAACGGAAAAGGAATTGAACCAAAATACGTGATTGCGAATGAAGTCGCTCAGGGAAATACGATAACCAAAGATTCTGACAAACAACTTGGAAAAGCTATTGAGCTTTTATCCAAATAACTATGAAAAAACTTTTGATCGCTTTGTTAATAATAATCATAATTATTGTTGTTGCCCAAAGATTTGGATTATTAACTTATTTTTCTCCAAATCCAACACCTTCAATAGAAAAGCGGGTTACAAACGAACCAACCGTAGATATTTCGCAAGTAAGCAATCCGCCGATCATAGGAATACATTACCGGATGATAGATGCGCAAACAGCTCTACAAAATAAACTTGTTGAAGGTGCCTATATCACTCAAATAATTCAAGGATCACCTGTCGAAAAAGCCAATCTTCAAGAAGAAGATATTATTACTGAAGTTGATGGTAATAAAATTGGCGGGGCTGATAAGCAAACTTTAATTAATTTAGTTTCCGTAAAAAGGTCAGGAGAAAAAATTAATCTAAAAATTTGGAGAAATAAAGAAATAAAAACTGTCATCATCTCGCTTAATTAATCCAAACATATACTTTTGTAGGTTATAAACGACTGATAAATACTTAATAGTATTTTATGATTGAAAATATATTATTAATTTGTTTAAATTAAAACCTATGATTACTGATGCAGATGTCAAAAAAATTGAAAAAGCATTTGAAAAAAGATTCTCAACTTTTGTGACAAGAGATGATGCAAAAAGTTTTGCTACCAAAGATGATTTAAAAAGATTTGCAACCAAAGATGACTTGAAAAATTACGCAACTAAAGATGATTTAATCAATTTTAAAGATAGCATCCTAAGTGAGATTATCAAACTTCGAGAAGATATCGAAGTTGTTATTGGATATAGAGATCTGATAGAAGATCACGGTAATCGAATCGAAAAACTCGAAACAATTGTTTATCAGTAAATGATTTATTTGACTTAAAATTATTTAAATATCTTCGTGCCTAATTGATTGACGTATCTATTGTTGTTTTTTTACTTTCACAACAACATAAAAACATACTTTTGTAGGTTATAAGCGGTAGACTTACAAATACTACTGTGTAATATTACGGAGTAGTATGGTTAGAATTTCATATTTCAAGATAAGGGAAGAAGATTACAATAAAATATTTTCAATATTTTATAAAGTAATTGGAGAAACCGAAAGTAAGGCAGAATTTAATCATATTTTAATTGATTTATTAACACCCGCAGAAAGAATAATGTTGATTAAACGAATCGCGATTATTTACCTACTTTTAAAAGATATTGATTATCTAACTATTTGCAAGGTCTTAAAAGTCTCTAACGGAACTGTTAGTAAATATAGACTTTTAATGGAAGATAGCAAAGGTATTGTGCCTGTTATAAAAAAGGTGATTAAAAGTGAAAAAGTTTGGTTATTTTTTGAAGAAATATTTAGTCAAATTTATTATCCAGGAAAAATTGGAATAAACTGGTCAGCTGCTTGGGAAATGAGAAACGCATTAGAACGTAAAAAAGAAAGGGGATTATAATTTTTTTTACACTACTCCGTAATATTAGGGAGTAGTGTAAATGAATAAAGAATAAATACTTGTTTGAAAGATGATATAATATAATTATGAAAATAAATGTTTTGAAAAATTCATACCATCACCCAGCTTAACGGCGGGAGATGATTTTGTTGTAAATAAAGACAACGCACCCGCCCACCGGCGGGATTTTTTTTGGTCAAATTATAAATTTTTTTAAAAAATATGATAAATAAAATTAAAAAACTCTATATCTGTTACCCAAGCGGAAATATCAACGCAATTATTGAGGATGTTATTCCAAAACAAGATTATTCATTAGTGGCCGAAAGAATTATTAATTTGTATAACAAAAACAAAACTGCGGACAAACAAATTGAGCAAGTTGCGTTTATCAGTAAAAATTCTTTAACCTTATCTGGTGGAGAATTTTCTGGAAACGCTGCTATGTGTTTAGGAAAAATAAAATTAAAAAATAAAGAAAAGCGTCAATTTCAAGTTTCCGGCTCAAAACAGTTATTAAAAATTTTTATAAATAATAATGGTTATATAAACGGACAAATGCCACTTTTTAAACTGTCTAGCAAATTAAAACAGTCTAAAGAAGGTTTTCCAATAATTCCTTTACAGGGTATTACTCAAATATTGGTTTCAAATAATTTCAATAAAAACGTGGCTTATTTGAAAAATATGGCTTTAAAAATTATCGAAAATAATAATCTAGAAAGATCATTAGCCGTCGCTGTTGTATTCACTAAAAATGAAAATAATTTTATAAAAATAAAGCCATTTGTATATTTTAAGAAAGGAGTTAAATACGAAATTAGTGCAGAAACATCTTGTGGAAGCGCTACCATAGCTACAGGAATATATTCATCAATTATGAACAATCAGTCAATTAATAATCAGGAAGTAGCGCAACCAAGTGGTGATTCTTTATACGTTACTGTAAAAAAAATTAAAAATCAATTTGAGTCCTATCTGTCAGAGAAAGTTAAAATTATTTACGAAGGACCGTTTGATTTAAATAATCAATTATAAATTTGTATAATAACAATTATGTCAACTCAAATTAAAGTTCAAAAATTGGCTGGATTCAGAGATTATTTTGCTGAAGATGTAAAAATTCGGGAATATGTTATCAATACATTTAAAAAAGTCTTTGAAAAATATGGTTACGAACCGCTAGAAACTCCTGCTTTGGAAAATAGTAATATATTTGTGGGTGAATTGGGGGACGAAGCGGAAAAGTTATTTTATCGATTCAAAGATCAAGGTGGACGAGATATTATGCTTAAATATGATGTTATGACACCAATGTGTCGAACAGTCGCCGAAAACATAAATAACATTGTCTTTCCATACAAGAGATATCAAATACAAAATGTTTGGAGAAGCGAAAAACCTCAAAAAGGCCGCTTTAGAGAATTTACCCAATGTGACGCTGACACGATAGGTAGTAGCTCTGTCATTTGTGACGCTGAATTCATTCAGATGGGGATTGAGGCTTTGACCAATATAGGTTTTAAAGAATTTCGTGCCAATATCAACAATCGAAAATTACTGAGCGGTATTATTCAGTTTGCCGGAGCTTCCGAAAAAGAATTTATTCCAATTTGTATTTCTGTTGACAAACTGCCAAAAATTGGTCGGGACCTTGTAAAAAAAGAATTAATTGAAAAAAGAAAAATAAGCCCGGAAGTCTCTGAAAAAATATTAGATGTTATTACGTTAACCGGCAAAACCAATGAATTGTTAGGAAAATTAAAAAAACAACTTAAAGATATTCCCGTTGCCATAGAAGCAATTGATGAACTTGAAACGATATTTAATTATTTTAGGACTATAAAGCTCGATGAAAAATTCTACCGATTCACGCCTTTTATAGCCCGGGGGCTTGCTTACTACACTGGACCTGTCTGGGAATTTGAAATTTTAGAGGGCGAAGTTGGCTCAGTTGCCGGTTGTGGACGATATGACAATATTATTGGTAAGTTTGTTGGAAAAGAGGTCGCTGCCACTGGCGGATCCTTTGGTATTGAAAGATTGGTTGAAGTCATCAAATCTCGAAAAATGATCAATTTTTCCTCAACCATCGCGAAAGTTCTTGTGACAATCTTTGACAAAGATCTTTTTAATAATTCTTTAATAGTTGCCGATGAGTTAAGGAAAAATAATATTTCGACCATCCTTTATCCGGTCATCAATGAAAAGCTAGACAAACAGTTAAAATACGCAAACAAGAAAAACATTCCTTACGTAATCATAATTGGACCTGAAGAAGTATCAAACGGAAAGTTGGTTTTGAAGGATATGAAGACGGGGGAACAGAAAACATTAATAATAGAAGAATTAATTAAACAGTTAAATCATTAGTATGCTAATCAACCCAAACGTCGCTATCATCGAAGCCCTTCCTGGAGTTGGGGGAGATGAGTCCAAGCTTTGGATGGAAGAATTATTGGCTTCATATTTACTATTTGCCCAAAAAAGGGGATTTAAGTATGCCAATCTGGACGAAAAAACAATTAAAATCAACGGGCCGGAAGCTTTTAAATTATTTAAAAATGAAACCGGTGTTCATAGGGTCCAGCGGATTCCAGACACCGAAAGAAAAGGCAGAATTCATACATCAACTTGTATTATCGTAGTTTTACCACAGATCATTCAGTCGGACGTCCGAATCAACCAAAGTGAACTTGATTGGCAGTTTTACAGGTCTGGTGGACATGGCGGACAAAATGTCAATAAAGTATCAACTGCCGTTCGTTTGACTCATCGTCCAACCGGAATTGTGGTTACCGCTAGCCGGGAAAGATTTCAAGAAGCCAACCGGAAAATTGCCCTGGATCTTTTAAACGCCAAACTTTATCAACTGGAAGAGGAAAAGAAAAAAGGAATGAGAACTTCTTATGTCACAAATGTTGGAATAGGGGATCGGGCAGAAAAAATCCGTACTTATAATTTCCCCCAAAATCGCCTCACTGACCACCGGATTGGAAAAAGCTTCCATAATCTCGAAGATATCATCGAAGAAGGTAAATGGGACAAAGTTTTTGCGTTACAATGAATAAAGATTCCTTAAAAAACTTATTTAAAAACCGTGATTTTCTTTTGATGCAGTTTGGCATGACCGTCTCCCGAACTGGTACCTTTATGCAAGAAGTTGCTGTCAACTGGCAACTATACCAACTTACAAAATCACCACTTTCTTTGGGGATTTTAGGATTGTTCAAGTTTTTGCCGGTAATATTCCTATCACTTTTTTCGGGTATTTTTGCCGATATTTATAATCGTAAAAAGATTATATTTGTTGTTCAGATTTTTTCGATTGTCAATGCTGGACTTTTAGCGATTTTAACAGCCTCAGGGAAAATCACACCTCTCATGATATATATTTTGGTAGGCTTAGAAGCAGGTTTATATTCTTTCGAGACTCCCGCGCGTCAATCAATCAGCCCAACCATTGTAGAAAAAAAAGATTTTCCGCTAGCCGTGAATATTATGAATATTTTTTACCAATCGGCTAATTTTATCGGACCGGCGTTAGCTGGTTTTGTTATCGCTTTTTATGAAGTTAAAACCGTTTATATTATCAATACTGTTTCTTTTTTTGCCGTGATAATCGCTTTGATTATGATGAAACCGCTGCCAAAAAATGATCAAAAACCGAAATTCAATTTACCGGAAATAATTACCGGAATTAAATATGTTTTTAAGGCACCTTTAATTAGATCGTGTATGTTTATTGATTTTTTTGCGTCGTTCTTTGGATCCTCAATGACGCTGATGCCTATTTTTGCTGTTGATATTTTAAAAATCGGACCAAAAGAAATGGGTCTTTTGTATGCGGCTCCTTCAATTGGAGCAATTTTGGCTGGTTTAGTTTTCCCATTTTTTTCTCATAACAAAAATAAAGGCAAGATACTTGTTTATTCAATTATCTTTTATGGAATTAATATATATTTTTTCGCTATCTCAAGGAATTTTTATCTATCAATAATCTTTATGGCTCTATCCGGAAGTGGGGATATGATTAGCGCCGTTTTAAGAAATGTGATCCGCCAGATGACGACTCCAGATCATTTGAGAGGAAGGATGACCGCGATCAATGTCGCTTTTTATACCGGAGGACCGCAATTGGGAGAAATTGAAGCGGGATTCGCCGCCAATTATTTAGGTACGCCTCTTTCGGTTGCGTTCGGCGGAATTGCCACGATCATCGCCACAATTTACATTGCCATCAAAACTCCGGAATTACTGAATTACAGGGATGACAAAGCCACTTTTTAATATTAACTTTTGAATTTTAATCATAGATTTTCTTTTTTAAATCGATATAATGTTTCTATGCAAATTTTGGAAGGAATAAAAGGAATAGGAAGATTTATTGAAAAAAGACCCCAGACTAAAAATAGACATCCAGCAATAGTAGTTGTAGAGTTTGGTGGAGGAGGTTGTAATAAGGCGGGTGATCCTTCTTGTCGTGATTTCTGCGCTGTTCCAACTGGAAAATTATATAATCCAATTCTCGATCCACCTGTTGAGATGATGGATAAATTATTTTCCCAAATTTCTCTTTTAAAACCCGCAGTGTTGAGTATTGTCCCAAACGGAGAGATAGTAGATATGGCTCATCAATCCAATACAAAATGGGGAAAAGTTATTGAACTTTTTGAGAACAAAACAATAAATAGAAAACAAAAAAAAGCTCTAGAAAAATATTATGCATTAAAAAATAAAAGATTATTGATAGATTTAGAACAACCAATGAGTCCGGCAGAAAAAATTGCCTTAACAATAGCTTCGGGAACAAATAATAAAATAAATATTTCTCTGACAAGTAATGGTAGTTTTATAACTAAAGATTTAATCGAACTTTACGGTAAGATGGGTTTACAAACACTTAATCTTTCCTACCATCCCAATTCTATTTTTGACCCAACAAAATATAATCCCGACCTTGAACATTTAATAGTAAAAGCAGAAGAGGCTATGAGTGCAGACATCACTCCAACTATTACTCACGTCATGACTAGAAAAAATGCCGATACCTTTGTTGCTTTAAGCGATTATATTACCGAACACGATATCTTATTTGCGGTTGGTCTGGCTCAAGGAAAAGGAATGGCTTTTTCAGCTGATAACGAATCTATAGAACCGACTACTGATCAAGTTAAAATGGTTTTTAGAAGATTGCTTGCTAGACGTTTATTTGCCGACCGTCATATCCGTACAACTATGCCTTATTTAATTATGGCTCCATATATGCCTCACTGGATCTGCGATCAAACAACTGATTTTTTTCACATCAGCGTTCAATTTGTTAACGGTCATTTAATACCTAGACTTAATGTTTGTTCCGAAGTCCGTCCCAACGACACTGCTCAACTAGAACAATTCTTAGAGGGAGGGGATTTGGATGTAGGAAAGTATTTTCAGTGGCGAAGCGAATCAATGAAAGTAACTGAAAACGGCTGTCCATCTTGTATTAATCAATGTTATTTTGAGGCAGAAATGAGAGGAGGAGGCGATACAAAGAATGATTTAGAAATATGGAGCCATTTTGAAACAGTAGGAAAAGCCTTAAGGCAAAAATATACTTTTCGTCATTCAATAAGACCAACCGTTTCTGAAAAAGGAGATTTCCAAAATCCTTATCTTTGGGAATCGTTATTACAGGGTGTAACTCGTCAAATAGCGTCATTAGCAGGTGACAATTATTGGCAAGAAACTTTCAAACGTTCGGGAATTGATTACGAGATTTTGTTGAGAACATGTATTGAAGAAGCTTGTGATCAGGCTATTGTCAAGGATCTTGTAGAACGAGAGCAACAAGATTATAAAATGCGTTTATTTAAAACAGAAGTTACACCGGAAAAAATCAAAATAGTTTCTTTTCAAGATAAATCAGATTGGTCGGACAGTCCATCTTGGCAAAGTCGGGCTCTTCGAGGCTTATATCTTAAGACTCAAAGGAGCGGAAAGGAAGCGGGTATCGCTGTGCCGGCAAGATATGTAGGAATATTAAAACATGTAGATATATTTAAATTTCAAAGCGAAGTTAAAAACACTGTTAAACAACAAAAACATAAAAGTATATTAATTAGAGAAAAACAAGGAAGAATTTTTCCATTCATTAAAATTAATTTGGAATTTTTAACCAATCTTTCACAGCTTTATAGGTTTTTTAACTTATCATTTTTAAAAAACTAGTCTGGATTCCCGCCTTCGCGGGAATGACACTAAAAAATCCATTGAATATTTGGCTTCTTGTCTGATATAATTGTTTTCTTATGAAAGCCAAGATACATCCAACTTATTATGATGATGCCAAAGCTGTTTGCGCTTGTGGTAACACGTTTACAACCGGATCAACTAAACAAACAATTACTGTTGAAGCCTGCTATAAATGCCATCCTTTCTATACTGGTGAACACAAATTCTTAGACAGAAAAGGTCGAGTTGACTCATTCCAAAAGAAACAAGCTTTTGCGGTCAAATACAAGGCTACCAATGCTGGCAAAAAACAAAAAGATAAAAATAAACAAGAAAAGAACGTCAAATCTTTGCGTGAACTTTTGGGAGAATGATGGTATAATTAAAAAACCTTAGACATCAGGTAAAAATTAAATCCTGGTAAAATTCTTGACGAAGTCAAGATATGGTAAAAATATGGCAAATACTGATAAAAAAACTCAGGTAGATTCTATACTTCAATTAGTCGAAAAAAACCCCAATATTTTGTTGGTGAAGATTGGAAAAACAACCCACCAGAGCCTTGAATCACTTCGTAGGGAATTAAGAAAAAGTGATTCTAAAATGAAAGTGATCAAAAATACTTTGTTCGAAAAAGCTATTAATAAGGTCGCATTAAAAAACAAAATTTTTGTTGATTTCAAGAAACAATTTTTTCCTTTAAAACAAACTACGGCTCTAGTCACCCTAAGTGATCGCTGGAACGAAGGATTAAAAGCTTTGTATCTGTTTTCAAAAAAAGATGCTACTTTAAGTTTAAAATTAGCCTTACTTGATAAGACTTTGTACAATGCGGAAAAAACTATTCAAATTGCCCAGTTGCCTAGCCGAGAAGAATTATTGGGTAAGATTATTGGAAGTATGAAGAGTCCAATGAGCAAGTTTGTTTACGCTTTGAAATTTAACACTAATAAGTTTGTTTACTTACTTAATGCTAAATCTAAGGAGGTGAAATCATAAATGACTGATATAAAATTATCTGAAAAATTGAGTAAAATCGCGACCGAAATCGAAACTTTGACAGTAGTTGAGATGGCTGAACTTGCCAAATATTTAGAAGAAAAATTTGGTGTTTCTGCTATGCCAGTTGCCGCTGCTCCAGTTTCTGGAGGTACCGCACCTGCTGCTGAAGAAAAAACCAGCTTTACAGTTGTTTTGACTGCCGCCGGAGACAATAAATTAGGAGTAATCAAAGCAGTTCGAGAAATTCTCCCTAACTTAGGTCTTATGGACGCCAAAAAATTAGTAGAGTCTGCACCAAAAGATTTGTTAGTTGATGTGAAGAAAGCCGTAGCTGAAGAAGCAAAGAAAAAGGTTGAAACCGCTGGAGGAAAGATTGAATTAAAATAAGAATTTTTGATTGTTAAATACCATAAAACCAATTTTGATTAGATGAGAAATTATCTAGTCAAATTGGTTTTTTTGGTATTGAAATCGTATCTAAATCTCTGTACAATGACCTATGGCGAAAAATTCCAGTACTTACGATGCCGGTTCAATTGTAGTTCTCGAAGGACTTGAACCTGTCAGAAAAAGACCCGCGATGTATATCGGAACTACAGCGCAATACGGCGTTAATCACTGCTTAAACGAAATTATCGATAACTCAATCGATGAAGCTTTAGCTGGTTTTTGTAAAAGGATAGAGATTCGAATAGAAGATAATAATTACATGACGGTCATTGATGACGGGCGAGGAATACCTGTCGACAAAGTGCCAAAATATAATGTCTCCGCACTTGAAATGGTCATGACAAAATTGCATGCCGGTGGTAAATTTAGCGACGGTGCATATAAAGTTTCCGGAGGACTTCACGGAGTCGGAGCATCGGTCGTTAACGCCCTTTCCGAGCATGTAATCGTTGAAGTAAAGCGAGACAATCAGATCTATAGACAGGAATATAAAAGGGGTATTCCTCTCGCAACCGTTAAAAAAGTAGAAAAATCAATATTAAATTTTAACTTTGAACAAGGAACTGCCGTTTCATTTTTACCTGACAAAGAAATTTTTAAAGAAACCATTGAAATAAACAATGGCATCTTTAAAAAACAGGTAAAAGAAAGGGCTTATTTGATAAACAACGTTTATTTTAGGATCTTCAACAATAAAACCAAGGAAAAATTTGCATACTTTTTTGATGGGGGAATTATTTCTTTGCTTCGGGATATGAATCGGGGCAAGAAAACTTTACACGACGCAATTTATATTCATAAAGTCGTCGACGATAAGGATGTTCAGGTAGCAATCCAATATAACCAATCGCTCAATGAAAACATTCATACTTTTGTCAATGTTATCAATACTCACGAAGGTGGAACTCATCTAACCGGTTTTAAAACTGCACTTACCAAAGCGATAAACAATTATGCAAAAAAAGAATTAGGCGAAAAAGACAAGAATAGCGAAACTTTTTCTGGAGACGATGTCAAAGAAGGTTTGGCAGCTATCGTTTATATAAAAATGTCGGCAACCGACTTACAATTTGAAGGTCAAACAAAAACCAAGCTCGGAAATTCCGAGGTCCAGACCATCGTCCAACAAACGGTCTTTGAATATTTGGAAACGTATTTTGAAGAAAATCCTAAGACAGGTAAAGAGATTTTGGGAAAAATTTTCTTAGCTCAAAAAGCCCGACTGGCGGCAAAAGCGGCCAAGGAAGCTGTTATGAGAAAAGGAGCTTTGGAAGGCGCTACTTTGCCTGGAAAACTTGCCGATTGCCAAGAAAAAGACCCATCTCTTTGTGAAATATTTATGGTTGAGGGTAATTCAGCCGGTGGCACCGCTAAAGAAGCTCGAAACCGAAAATTTCAGGCCATTCTTCCTTTACGAGGAAAAATTCTTAATACGGAGAGAGCTTATCTTGACAGAGTTTTAGCCTTTAAAGAAATCAAGGATTTGGTTGTGGCGCTGGGCATGGGTATTGGCGAAAATATCAACTATGCCAAACTTCGTTACCACAAAATTATCGTCATGACCGATGCCGACGTCGATGGAGAACATATATTGACCCTTATTTTAACTTTTTTCTTTAGACATATGCCAGATGTCATTCTTAAAGGACATTTGTATGCGGCTCAACCTCCTCTTTTTAAAGTACAACAAGGTAAGCAGGTCCATTATGTATATTCTGATGAAGAAAAGGATAAATTAGTGGCACAATTATTGACCAAACAAACAAGTCAACCTAATGTTCAAAGATATAAGGGACTTGGAGAGATGAACCCTGATCAACTTTGGGATACGACTATGGACCCTGAAAGAAGAATATTAAAACAAATAATGATCAATGAAGCTGAAGAAAGCGATCACGTTTTTTCGATGTTGATGGGTGATGAAGTCCCGCCTAGAAAAAAATTTATTGTTACACATGCCAAGATGGCGAACCTGGATCTATAATTAAAAGTTTTTGAAATTAATATGAATATTGCAAAACTTTCAGCAGGAAAAAACGTTCCGGAAGAAGTTAATGTTTTTATCGAGATTCCTCAAGGCTCATCAATCAAATACGAGCTTGATAAGGAATCTGGCGTTGTCATGGTAGATCGATTTAACTTTACCGCGATGTTTTATCCGTTTAATTATGGATTCATTCCCGGTACTAAAGCTGAAGACGGAGACCCGACCGATGTGTTGGTTATTTCCAGTTATTCAGTAGCGCCTGGGACCGTCATACCAGCCCGACCAATCGGAATGCTTGAAATGGAAGATGAGGCAGGGATAGATACCAAGATCATTGCTGTCCCAACTTTAAAAGTCGATCCGTTTTTTTCCAAAATTAATGATATTTCTGATCTAGATGAGATGACCAAGAAAAAGATTCAACACTTTTTTAATCATTACAAAGAACTCGAACCAAATAAGTGGGTAAAAACGAAAAGTTTCTTAGGAAAAGAAAAGGCATTTGAAGATATTAAAAAATCAATGAAATAATTTATGGCTAATAATGTCCTGGTCACCGAAATAAACGGCGAAATGAAGAGAGCGTACTTGGATTATGCGATGTCTGTTATCGTGTCCCGAGCTCTTCCTGACGTCCGTGATGGTTTAAAACCGGTACATAGAAGAATTTTATACGCAATGTATAAATTAGGATTGACATCAAGCGCTCGTTTTTCCAAATCGGCAAAGGTCGTTGGAGAAGTGCTTGGAAAATATCACCCACATGGAGACTCTTCAGTTTATGAGGCTTTAGCCCGTTTAGCTCAAACATTTTCCATGCGTTACCCATTGATCAAAGGACAAGGAAACTTCGGATCAATCGACGGTGATCCACCGGCCGCCATGCGTTACACCGAGGTCAAACTGGCTAAAATATCCGATGAGATGGTTGCCGATATTGAAAAAGACACTGCTCCATTTATTGACAACTTTGATGGTTCTTTAAAAGAACCTGTTTATTTGCCGGCTAAACTGCCTAACCTTTTATTGATGGGGGCTGAGGGTATTGCCGTTGGTATGGCAACAAAAATCCCACCACACAACCTAACGGAATTGGTTGATGCATTAGTTTTTATGATCGATAAAGCTAACCTAAATGAGGTAAAGAAAGCGAAAAAATCACCAATGGAAGATGTTAAGGAATTAATGTTTAATACTACTTTGGAAGATTTATTGACCTTTGTCAAAGGGCCAGATTTCCCAACCGCTGGTTTAATTTACGGAGCTTCTGATATAAAAGAAATGTATGCGACCGGGAGAAAATCGATTATGATGAGAGCCCGGGTGACCGATGAGGATATAGGAAAAGGGAGAGTGGCGATTATCGTCAACGAGCTTCCATACCAGGTCAACAAGGCTTTGTTGGTAGAAAAAATTGCTAATTTGGTCAATGATAAAAAAATAGTTGGTATCTCCGATCTTCGTGATGAATCAGATCGAGACGGAATCAGGGTCGTGATTGAACTAAAAAAAGACGCCTCTTATAAAAAAGTGTTAAATAATCTTTTTAAATTTACAAATCTCCAGACATCTTTTCCTGTTAATATCGTTGCCCTTGTTGACGGAGTTCCTCAAACATTGTCTTTGAAAACTATTTTGGAAATATATATTAGAAATCGGGTTGAAGTAATTGTTAAAAGATCCGAATATGAACTAGCAGAGGCTAAGGCAAGAGCCCATATTCTTGAAGGTTATTTGATTGCACTTGACCATATCGACGAGGTGATCGCGGTCATCAAAAAATCTAAAGACGAAACGGAGGCCAAAGACAAGTTGATGAAGAAATTTGGTTTATCCATGATCCAAGCACAGGCAATAATGGAAATGCAGTTGAGAAGACTAACTGGGCTTGAAAGAAATAAAATTGAAGATGAACTGGCCCTTCTAAAAGAAACTATTTCTTATTTGGAAAGTCTGCTTAAAGATATTTTTAAGATTCTTAAGGTTATTAGAGATGAAATTATATATTTAAAAACTAAATATGGCGATGAACGTCGAACCCAAGTAATGAAATTCAAACCAGGTGAAATTACAGATGAACAATTGATCGAAAACAAAGAAGCAATCGTTGTTCTCACTAAAGAAGGCTATATAAAACAAATCCCTCGCGAAACGTTCCGATTGCAGCATCGAGGGGGTAAGGGAGTCTCAGGTATGGAAACAAAAGACACTGATAATGTATATTATATAACCACGGCCATGACCCACGATTATATGCTTTTCTTTAGTAATCAAGGCCGGGTTTTTCAAACACGAGTTTGGGACGTGCCAGTCGGCTCACGCATTTCTAAAGGCAAAGCCATAATTAACCTTGTGGCCCTTAAAGAGGAAGAAAAAATAACATCTATTCTTAGCTATAGTACCGAGACCATGGAAAAAGCTAAAAATATGTTTGTGGTCATGTCAACCAAATATGGGACTGTCAAAAAATCGTCTTTTGAGGATTACATAAATATCCGAACAAACGGTATTATTGCCATTCGACTAGAAAAAGATGATGAACTGCTTTGGGTAAAATTGACCGATGGAACTAAGAACGTTATACTTGCCTCAAAAAATGGTAAAGCAATCGTTTTTAAAGAAAAAGAAATTAGATCAACTGGACGAGCTTCAATTGGTGTCAAAGGAATGGATATAGAATCTTCCGAAGATCATGAGGTTATAGCGGCTGATGTTTTTTCAGATGCAGAGTTTAAAAAAGATATTTTAGTGCTGACTGAGAGAGGAATAGGGAAAAAAACTAAACTATCTAATTTTAAAGGGCAACATAGAGGTGGCAAAGGGGTTAAAATAACTTCTGTTGATAAAAAAATTGGTTCAGTAGCTTACTCTGCAATTATAGAACCAGAAGACACGACATTAATAATCACCAGCGCTTTAGGCCAGATAGTTAAAATGGACATTAGTAGCATTCCTTCGAGGTCCAGAACGGCAAAAGGGGTTATTTTAATGAGGTTTTCCGAAAAAGCCGATCGAATTGTCAGCGCCACCAGTGTTTGATTTGTGGTATAATTGCTACCATGTTTATAGATGGTAAGAAAATTGCTAGTAATCTTCTCACTATTCTTAAAAAAGAACGTAAAACAATAAAGAAACGGATTGGATTGTCTGTTTTTTTGGTAGGTAGCGCCCCGGAACAACTTTCATTTGTAAAAATAAAATCTGAAATGGCTAAAGCCTTAAAAATAGATTTTAAATTAATTCATTTAACAAAAACTCCAAATTTTATTGATTTTGCCAATTTGTTAAAAAAAGAGGTCTTTAATCCCGACGTGACCGGTATTATTATTCAGCAACCTCTCCCGGCCCAACTCTCGACAGATAGTATTTACGACTATATCCCATTATTGAAAGAGATAGAAGGTCATCGAAAAAAATCAGAATTTATTTTTCCCCTCGGATTGGCGGTCATGACTTTGATCAAATACATCTATGATGGCAAAAAGAAACAGGACATTGTTTTTGTGGATATGAAAAAAAATCGAATACTTTTTAAAAACATACTTAAAAGTAAAAAGGTTGTCATAGTTGGGAGAGGTATGACCGGAGGAATGCCAATTGGAAAAACATTAGGAAATCTTAATATAAATTATATTAGCGTCAATTCAACAACTGTTGACCCGGAATCATATTTCAAAACCGCCGACCTGATCATCACAGCAACCGGAAAAAAAGTAATCCAGCCTGAGATGTTAAAACCGGGTGTCGTTTTGATTAATACCGGTGTTCGAAAAGAAAATGGGAAATTAAAAGGGGATTATGAAGAAAGCGAAATCAAAGATATCGCTTCATCTTATACTCCAACACCGGGTGGAAGCGGACCGATTGATGTCGTTTACTTATACAAAAACTTAATTGATGCTGCTAAGATGCAAAAATGATTATTATCACAGGTCAAACTGCGACTGGAAAAACAAAGCTTGCAATTGAACTTGCTCAGAAAAATAATGGAGAATTAGTTAATTTTGATTCCCGACAAATTTACCAATACCTCGATATCATAACTGGAAAAGATATTCCCAAAACAAAAATTTGGTTATATGATGTCGTCACTCCTGACCAATATTTTTCCTCGTTTGATTTTGTTAAACAGGTCACACCAATAATTGAAGACATAAAAAAACGTGGTAAAACTCCGATTTTAGTTGGTGGAACTTATCTATATTTAAAACATTTACTCTACGGAATTGATGACAATAATAGTCCACCAAATTTTAAGCTTCGTGAAAAACTTAATCCAAAGTCCGTGTCTGATTTGCAAAAAATACTTATAAAATTGAATAAAACCGTATTCGAAAACTTAAATCATAGCGATCAACTTAATCCGAGAAGGTTGATTAGAAAAATAGAGATTTTAAAAACTCCAACAAATCCAACAAAGACAGTCTTAAATAAGACTGTCTTTATAAAGAGTGTCCCTAAAATCTTTATCGGCCTTAGATATAAGGACAAATTAAAACTTAGGAAAGTAATTGAAAAAAGAGTGGAGGAGAGGTTGAAAAATGGGGCGATTGAGGAGGTAGAAAAACTTTTACAAATGGGTTACAAAAAAACTGATCTGGGGATGAAAACCATCGGCTATCAACAGGTAATTAAATTTTTAAATAAAGAATTAACCAAGGAAAAAGCTGTTGAAGACTGGGTGAATAAAGAAGTACAATATGCTAAAAGACAGTTAACTTTTATGAAGAATGATAAAAATATAAGTTGGAAAGAAATATGAACTTAATTGCTGAACCAATACTCGTACGCGAATCATCTCGTTTTATTGAATCTTTAAAACCAATTTTTTTAAATGATAGTCAATTGGGAATAGATATTCCTAGTAGTATTCCAAAAAATCTTCAAACCAAACCTACGGAACCGCAATTTACTCCTTTGTTACCAACAAATATTGAGGCAAAAACTATAATAGTTGAATCACATCTTGATTTTTCAGGTGATGCTGATCATCCATTAAAGTTGGAACCAAAGTATACGTTTTATACAGTCACAACTTGTAAAGCTGGCAAAATTATAGTTGAAAAAATTAATATTAACGGCCCTATTAAAGAATTGGCAGATCATGAGTTTTATGGCACGGAATTTGATCCTAAAGATAGTCTAAAAAATTCTCCTCCTGTTATGAGACAAATAGGGGTCGGAGATGTCTTAGATTATAAAGCGCCGGGTATCGTCACACATTTTCAATTAATCAAACAGGCAGGTAAAAATTCAGATTTTTTTAAGATAGCAGTACTTACCCCAAAAGAGTTTGATCGATTTAACGCAAAACCTTTATCCGAAATTCCAAAAGTTGCCCAAAAGGTACTTTAAAGTGCAGTTATCGTTTTCACATCTTCTCCTATCTGCCTCACCAATTCTTCAACTTTCTCAAATTTAATTATCGGGCGGAGATACTTAATTATTTCAACTTTAATAATTTTTTCGTCAAGATTTTCCAGACCAAAATCTTTTAGAGATTCATTAGATATTTCAATTAAATAAACTTCCAGACTTTTTATTTGATCATTAAATGTCGGCACTGGTCCATAATGTAAAGCCCCCTTAAAAGTTCTATTTTCGATCACAACTTTCGTTGCATAGATTCCGTCTTTCAATTCAAAATTGTCAGGAATCTTCAGATTAATTGTAGGAAAACCCATTGGTTTACCACGGCCTTTTCCTTTAATATGAGTGCTTTCAAATTTCATAGGTTCCATTGTAATCAAAACAAATTAATATTGCAAAATATTAATTTAATTTGTAGAATTGTCTGAATCGTTCCTTCGGGGTTTAGTGTGTGAATCACAATCGGAAGTATACTCTTCGAGCTTGATTAATAATCGAGCATGAGTAGGTGCAACTCCTACAGCGACCGTACAGTCGGGATGAAAGAAGGAAAAGAATTAAGGCTTTTTTATTAAAGCCAGTGTTTGTATATTCTTTTTTTTCTCCATCAACTCCGAAGATTATTAATTTTTTAATTTATATGCGTAAAGCTTTTAATTACGGCCCGTTGTTAATCATTATTGCCGCTTCAATGTGGGCACTTGACGGAATTATTAGACGAAGTTTGTTTACCCTTCCATCAATTACGATCGTTTTTTATGAACATCTTTTTGGAGCCGCCATCCTTCTTCCTTATCTTATTTTGACATTTAGAAAAGAAGGCTTGACGAAGAAAGAATTCTTTCTAATGCTTTTTATTTCCATGTTTAGCGGAGTGTTGGGTGGTTTATGGTTTACGACGGCACTTCTCAAAACTAATTTTATTTCTTTCAGTGTCGTCTATCTTATCCAAAAGTTACAACCCATTTTTGCAATTTCCGCAGCCGCAATTTTTCTTAAAGAAAAAATTACAAAATCATACATCAAATGGGCAATTGTTGCCTTGGCTGCCGCTTATTTTGTCACCTTCAAAAATGGTTATATTAATTTAGCCACTGGAACCGGGACGATAATTGCAGCCCTATATGCCTTGGGAGCAGCTTTTGCCTGGGGTTCTTCAACCGCGCTCTCTAAACTAGCTTTACAAAAAAGGTCAAGTACGTATGTGACTAGTATTCGATTTTTTCTTACCTGTATTTTAGCATTTGCAATGGTTTTTGTACTTGGCTCTAGCAAGAGTTTACATTCTCCAACATTGTCACAGCTTGCCCGATTCCTGCTTATTGCTGTCTCAACCGGAATGGTATCGGTAGTGATATATTATAAAGGTCTTAAAAAAGTGCCAGCCAGCGTATCAACGATACTTGAACTAGTATATCCGCTTTTGGCTGTTCTTATCGACGCGACGTTGTACAAAAATTTTCTTGCACCAACACAGTATTTAGCAGGAGGAGTACTTTTATTTGCGATTTATAAAATCTCTAGCATTCAGACAGAAGATATGAACCAACAAAAAAATAAATAAATTATTATGTTACACCGTAACATTAGGGTGTAACAATTTTTTTACCATTATTTTTTAAATAATTTCATAAAGGCCTCTTTGGGTATTTCGACTTTACCGATCATTTTCATCTTTTTTTTACCTTCTTTTTGTTTGTCTAACAATTTTCTTTTGCGTCCAAAGTCACCACCTCCAACCAATTTTCCACTTTTAATTAAGACGTCTTTTCTAAATGGTGCCAAACGGGATGAAGCGATTATTTTCCCTTTATATCTCGCCTGAATTTTTACCTCGTATTGCTGACGGGGGATCAGATCTTTTAAACGAGAAGTTAAGAAGCTGGCTTTTTCATAAGCACGCTCCTCAACAACGACTTCACTAAATTCGTCAATTGGTTCCAAATTCAGTAATAATTCCAATTTGTCAGCTTTAACCTGTTGGTAACGCAGAAATTCCCAATCAAGGGACGCATAACCTGAAGAGGCACTTTTTAAGTTATCGAAAAAATCAGAAATTAATTCCGACATCGGCAATTCGTATTCCAAAACGGTTTGATTTTTATTATCCATATTTATAAATTTTCCCCGATAATTTTGGCACAGTTGCATTACGACTCCAACGTAACTATCCGGACAGACTATCATCGCCTTAACGTAAGGTTCAAAAAAATTACCATTTTCATGCTTAAATTTGACTTGTGGTGGAGTTAAAACTAATGAAAGATCATATTCACGTTCCAACCTTTCTCGAACGATGTCGGCGTGCAACAAGCCCAAAAAACCAACTCTAAATCCTGCTCCCAATGCCATACTGTGAATAGAAGAGAACTCGAGCGAAGAATCATTAAGATAAAGTTTTTCCAAAGCTTTTTGCAAATTAAGATAGTCACCCGTATCGGTCGGAAAAATTGAAGCAAAGACCATCGGTTTGACTTTTTTGTAACCAGGTAGGGATAAAGACGAATCAGTAACGATGCTGTCACCAACTGATACTTTATGAATATCTTTTAGATTGGTGACGACATATCCAATATCACCGTTTGAAATCGATTCTTGTGAAGTTAGTTCCGGTTTAAAATATCCGACGTCTTGAACTTCAAAGTTCTCATTGGCGGCAGAAAGTCTAACCTTCTTTCCTTTTTTCAGCTCACCATCGAATACTCGCACAAATGCAATTACACCCCGATGAGAATCGTAGTAGGAATCAAATATGAGGGCCTGAACATTGTTCGATTGTTGCATTGTTTCAATAGGGCCAGGAATTTTTTCAATTATTGTTTCCAATAGGTCTTTGACTCCAACTCCAGTTTTTGCCGATACACAAAATATCTCTTCGTCGCGGACCCCTAAGAAATCGATTAGCTGCTTTTTTGTCTTTTCCACTTCCGCATTGACCATGTCAATTTTATTAACGACAGGTATGATGACGAGGTTTTTTTCTATCGCCTTATAAGCGTTAGCAATTGTTTGGGCCTGAATTCCTTGGGTGGCATCAACCAATAAGACAACTCCTTCGACACAAGCTAGCGTCCGGTCAACTTCATAGGAAAAATCCACGTGACCTGGCGTATCGATTAAATTTAAAACATAATTTTGATATAACATGCGAACCGGGGCCAATTTAATCGTGATTCCTCTCTCACGTGAAATCGGATTTTGATCGAGCATTTGAGCTTCATGGTGTCCGGCTTCAACTGTTCCCGTCAACTCTAATAAACGATCAGCTAACGTTGACTTCCCATGATCGATGTGGGCAATAATGGCAAAATTTCTTATATTTTTCATGTTATTTGTCAAGCACTTTATAATAAAATTCCTCGGTTTCTTTTGCGATATTTTCCCAGTTATGTTTCTTGCTTTCCCTAATTAACCAAGAAGAAGTTTTTTCGCGCATATTTTTATTGGCTATTATTTTTTCTAAAGCCATTGCTAATTTATCTTCATCTCTTGATGTAACTAAAAGCTCTGGATATGGGTACCCTTTAAGAATTTCTTTAAATGCACTATTTTTGAAACCAACTATTGGTGTACCTGTCGACATCGCTTCCAATATTGTTAAACCGAACGCTTCATCGCTGTATGGAGCGCAAAAAATATCAGCTTCCTGGTAATACTTAACTCTTTTTTGTCCGATTATTTCTCCTTTGAAAATAACTTTATCTGCAATTTCCTTGTCTTTAACATATTTTTTTAATGACTCTTGAATTGGGCCCTTTCCAACAAAAGTTAATTTTATATTAGGAAATTTTTTAATAATTTTATTGAAAGCTTTTAATAAATATTTTGGACCTTTTTTTTCCACTAATCTTCCTAAAAACAATAAATTTAGAACTGGAGATGCTTTTTTCTTTAATGGAATAAACATCTTATCGACTGCATTATGAATAATTATTTGTTTAACATTTTTTCCACTTATTTCGTGCCAACGTTTCTGAACTATTTTTGAAACAAAAATTGTTCCTCCAAAACTAGCAGAGAAAGTGTCTTGGAAAAGAATTATAAATGGGTTAATAAAACTTATTATTGATTTATTTTCCCATGCTGAATGAAACGTAGCAATTTTTTTTGAATTTGTTTTCTTCATAATTTCCCAACCGACAAAAGGTACATAGGGATCATGAAAATGAATAATGTCATATTTTTCTTTGTTGAATTTGTTAACTACTTTTTTAATATCGTTTTTTTCGACGGTAATATTGGCCCAACTACCGTTTGGTACAGGAACTCTAATTGATCTTGCTATTGACCGATAATTTATCAAATTATGAATATTTTTTTCTGGTCCATAAGTATCAATATGGTGACCCAAACTACATAAACTTATAGATAAAGATCTAACATGTTCTTGAACCCCTCCCGCTTGAGAAGGATCGTAAGAAAACAACATTGCTATTTTTAACTTTTTTTTCATATACTAAATTAAACAGTTAAACGGTTAAAACTTAAACAGTTAAAAAAACTTTTAAAACTTTAAGTATTAAACGTTTAGTAGTTTAATGCCTGCCTGCCGGCAGGCAGGTTTAATAGTTTTTTTAAGTTTTAACAGTTTAATACTTAACTGTTTACAAATATGAATACATTTTTATATTTCTCTATCGTTATTCTCCGCGTTCTATCTGCTCCTCTAATATTTGTTTGGCCTTTACCAGCCATAATTTTATCATTTTTTCTGGACGTTATTGATATAGAATTCGCGTCTCGCAAAGTTCTTACTTTATCTGAGTACGAAAGATATGACAAGATGCTTGACTTATGGTGGTATTTTAACGCCGTAATATTCAGTTGGTTATATTTATTAGACTATAAAATTATTCTGTTAATCCTTTTTGTGTTTAGAATGATTGGAAACATTATTTTTATAATAAAAAATGATCGAAAAATATTTTTTGCTTTTCCTAATTTCTTTGAAAATATATTTTTTTTAATTTTCTTTTCTACTTATTTCAAACAGTTAAATTTTTTGTTAGATAAAAAATATTTTTATTTTTCGATAGCAATCGTAACAGTTCTGAAGATCTTTCAGGAGTGGTGGATTCATATCGCCCGAATTTCCATACCTGAGCATTTTTTTGGGAAAAAAAGAAATTGGAGAAAATGAATGTCTTGTAAGGAACAAAAATTTTTGTTCCCTACATTTTGCGAATTTTTTCCCAGGGAAATATATCCCGACCAAAATGTCCGTAAGCAGCGGTTTTTAAATAAATCGGTCTTCTCAAATTTAGGCCATCGATTATTCCTTGCAAAGACGTATCTAATAATTTATCAGCAAAACTGTTTATTATCTTTGCGGATTTTTTTTCTGTCCCAAAGGTCTCCGTTTCCTGCATCACGGGCTTTTTGGCACCAATAAAATAGGCGAGTCGCACTTCGCAACGATCGGCTAGTTTATTGGCAACGATATTTTTTGCCAAATAGCGAGCTGCGTAAGCGGCAGACCTGTCAACCTTGGTTGGATCTTTACCGGAAAAAGCTCCGCCACCCTGCCTGGCCATTCCGCCATACGTATCAACGATTATTTTTCGACCGGTCACTCCAGTATCCGACGCCGGACCACCAATATGCCAAACTCCGGTTCCATTAACTATTAACTGTTCTCTATTAATCTTAAAGCCGTATTCCTTTAATATCGGGACTACCAAAAGATTGTATAGATCTTCTTTAACTTGGACTAATTTAATTTTTTCACTATGAGGAACGGCTAGCACAACATTTTCAATCGTTTTTGGGATATTTTTTTCATAGCCAGTCGTTACCTGGGTTTTTCCGTCCGGTCTCAAGTAGGGGAGGCGTCTTGATTCCCGTAATTTATCAATTCCCATCGCCAGTCGATGAGCCAACATGATCGGTAAAGGCATAAGCTCCTTGGTTTCATTACTGGCATATCCAAACATCATTCCTTGATCTCCTGCGCCCAAATTATCTACTCCAACCGCAATTTCGGGTGACTGGGTGTGGATTTTAACAATAATTTCTGATTTTTCGGAAAAATTTAAGACAGGAATTGTATAACCTAGTTTTTTTACGATTTGTTGGGCGATCTTTTTATAATTTAACTTAGCTTTTGTGGTTACCTCTCCAGCCATGGCCAAAAAGTTTTTCGTCACCATTGTCTCAACAGCAACTCTTGAATATTTATCTACCTTGAAAGCTTCGTCGAGTATCGCATCGGAAACTTGATCACAAATTTTATCGGGGTGCCCTGAGCAAACAGACTCTGAAGTGAAAGTATTCATTTTGTTTTCTTGCGTTAATTTATAATGACAAGCATATCGATCTTAGTTTTAGCACCGTGCCGAAAGTCGGTTGCTGAACAGCTCATATCGGGCTAAGTCCCTGGCTATTTCTCTTGATATTTTTCCCTAGGTTCCCTCTGTCCAACTATTCAAATATTTTTTCTGCTCTTTGGTTAATTTGTCAATCCTAACACCTTCCGAATTTAATTTCAAGCGGGCAATTTCATTGTCCACTTTTTGGGGTAGAGCGTAAACTTTGTTTTTTAATTTTCCCTTATTTTTCCAGATATATTCAGCACCCATTGCCTGACCGGCAAAACTCATATCCATGACAGATGCCGGATGACCTTCAGCTGCTGCAAGATTTACCAACCGACCTTCGGCTAACAAATATATCTTTTTTAAACTCTTAACTTTTAATTTTTCATTTTTAACTTCTATTTCATATTCTGTGACCATCGGACGAACTTGCCTAACTTTTTTAGCTAATTTTTTCAAGGCGTCTTTATTGATCTCAACATCAAAATGTCCGGCATTGGCCAAAATCACACCCGGTTTGGCTACTTTTAAATGATATTCGTCGATAACATGTTTGTCTCCAGTTGTTGAAAGAACAACATCGGCCTGTTTTATGGCCTCCTTTAAAGTCATTACTAAAAATCCATCCATCAGAGCTTCGAGAGCTTTGACCGGATCAACCTCGGTGACAATGACTTGGGATCCCATTCCTTTAGCTCTCATAGCCACTCCACGCCCGCACCAACCATATCCACAGACAACAAATTTTTTACCGGCTAGCAAAATGTTGGTAGCTCGGATAATACCATCGATACTTGATTGACCGGTTCCATAACGATTATCAAACAAATGTTTAGTTAAATTATCATTGACTGCAAGTACGGGAATTTTTAAGGCCTTATCTTTTTCCATCGCCCGCAGTCTGATCACTCCAGTTGTCGTTTCTTCGGAAGATCCAATAACGTTTTTTAACAGCTCGGTTCTTTTTCCATGCATCAAACTAACCAAGTCGGCTCCATCGTCCATCGTCAAATTTGGTTTTTCATCAAGAACCTGATTGAGATGAGAATAATAACTTTTATTATCCTCACCTTTGATGGCAAAAGTGGGAATGGCATAATCTTTGACAAGAGAAGCGGCGACGGCATCATTAGTTGATAGGGGATTAGAAGCGCATAAAAATACTTTCGCCCCACCCTCTTTTAAAGTTATCATTAAATTGGCAGTCTCTGAAGTTACGTGAAGACAGGCGGCCAATGTCACGCCTTTTAATGTTTGTTCTTTTTTAAATCTTTTTCTTATTAGGTCAAGCACAGGCATCTGAAGATAAGCCCAGTTGATTAATTGATTACCAAGTGGAGCGAGTTCTATATCTTTTATGTCTGATTTCATAAGTTATTAATATAACAAATAGTTATTGAATTTGCATTTTGAATTTTTCATTTATCATTGATTTTTCATTTGTTTATTTATCAATTAAAAAATGATAAATGTAATTTCATTGAAAAATGAGAAATGAAAATTGAAAATTACAAATCTTTAAGTCTTTTCTCAATTTCCTTCCTTGTTGGTCGGTGATTCACTGTTCCGTATTTTTCGATCGCAAAACTAGCCATAACATTCCCCAATTTCAAACAATCTTTGATTTGATAGTCCATCAATAAGCCTGCCACAAATCCGCCTCTCCAAGCATCTCCCGCCCCGGTCGGATCAACCATTTTTTTAACATGATATCCCTTCACATGTACGGAACAAAAATTTTTGTTCCCTACATTTTCTTCATAACGCACCCCTTCCTCCCCCAATGTTGTGATTATCCGTAACCCGTAACTTGTTAACTCTTTAACGGTTTTCTTCAACCGTTTTAGAATCATGGCTATTTCATAATCGTTTCCAACTAAATAACGACAATTCATCACTCCGGTTTCTAAATCCTTATCAGAAATCCAGGTCAAGGTCATTCCTGGATCGTACAAATAAGAAATTTTATTTTTAATGGCCTCTTCCTGAAAATACAAAAAAGAATTTTTGTGATTAGCGGAAATAACCAAAAGATCCGACTCTTTATTTATATTTTTAAAATCTACGTAAGGGATCTTTTCCGACGCTCCATAATAAAATCCCCAAATCTGATTATTTTTTGTATCGGTAATGACAGACCCGGCCGACGTATATAATTTTTTATCTACAACAACTCCACTGGCCTCAATATTATTTTTCTTAAAAAAATTTAAAAAATCATTGCCGTCTTTGCCAACCGAACCCAGCAATTTTACCTTCGTTTTTTCGTTTAAAAATTTATCATTAGAAATTAAAAATTGATTAAAAATTTTAAATTTCAAATTAAAAATTAATGATACGTTATACGCAATATTTGTTCCCGTACCTCCTAACTGTTTCTCTAGCTTATCAACAACGAAGGAGACATTTATCTGATGAAGTTTTTCCGCATGAAAATAACTTTGAAATTCATTAGGAAAATTCATGATCGTATCGTAGGCGATAGAACCGGTAACAAAAACGTTTTTGAATTTGTTCATTTGTAAGAAAAAATTGTATAAAAGGCAGCAAAAAGAGAGGCGATGGTAATAATAACCGTTCCCCCTATTGCAAACCATTTCTGAAATCGATTATTAACATATTTGCCCATGATTTCAGGATTATTGGTAAATTTAATAAGAAAATAAAAAATTGGCGGCAGAGCCATCGCATTTAAAATTTGACTGGCGACTACTATTTTAAAGAGGTCTACACCTGGAATAATTGCAATTAAAGTTCCAATTAAAATTTGACCTATAAATATTAAATAGAAAATTTTACTTTTATTATATGGAGAATCCAAACTTCCGGTTATCCCAAAGAATTCTGAAAAAGCATAGGTCGTTGATAAACCGACAATGACAATTCCCATAAAACCGGCATTCATGATTCCAAAAGCAAATAGCAAAGACGCTAATTTTCCGGCAAACGGTTCGATCGCCAGTGAAGCTTGAGCACCATCGGTCAGTGGAATTTTATGAATAAATAAAGTAGCTGCTGTTGCCACGATCATAAAAAAAGAAAAAAAATCCGTTAAAAACGCTCCCCAATAGGTTTCTATTTGAGAATAAATTATCTTTCCCGGATTTATCTTTTTGTCCAGTCCAAAACTACTGATAAAAAACTGTCCCCAGGGGGTAATCGTTGTCCCCAAAACCCCTAAACCAATAATGACATAGTCACGCCAATAACTTGGAGTAAAAGTTATTCCCTGTGGCCAAGCAAGATTTTTAAAAGCTAAGCCCCAATCAGGATTGGATTTAAAAGCGGAAAAAATATAGGCAAGATAAAAAAAAGATGATATTAACATTATATTCTGAGTCAGTTTATAATTACCTTTCAAAACAAACATAAAAATTGCAATCAACATTATGATAAGTAGAGGTATTACGGGTAAATTTAGCATCTGAGCAGTTATCTTAAAAGCAGCTACGTCAACAATGATCGTGCCCATGTTAGCAATTGCCAAAGCAATAAAAATAAAGATTGCTACTTCAACACCGTGAAATTCGCGAATCAAATCACCGAGTCCCTTTCTGGATACCATGCTAACCCTCATACCCATTTCCTGTGTGATCGCCAGTAATATGGTGATCCAAAAAAGTGCAAACAAAATTGGATAGCCCAGTTTGGCTCCGGCTATTGCGTAAGTTGCCACTCCTGAGGCATCATTATCGGCCATGGCCGTAATGGTCGCCGGACCAAAGATGCTCAAAAAAATCAGGAACTTAATCCTGTTTCTTTTATAAAAATTAAGTATTTTTTCCATATTACACCACATCGGCAAACATTCCTTCCAATTTTTTAAATATACTGTAGGCGAACAAGTACAGAACAACCGAAACTATAAGTCCTATCAAGAGACTGTCCCAATTCGGAAACGTCCCGTTAAATAAAACCTGACGGTAAGCATTTATAAACACTGACATTGGGTTAATTTTAAAAATATATCGATACCGAGCTGGAAAAAATTCTGTGGCATAAATTACCGGAGTCACATAAAACCAAAGGGTCATCACCAGATCAAATAGATATTGAATATCGCGATAAAAAAGATTTAATGCCGAAAGAAGTAAAGATAATCCGTAAGTAAAAATAAACTGCAACAAGAATATCGGGAAAAAGAAAAATGCAAAAAAAGTAAACGGCACTTTATAAATAATCATCATCAAAATAAAAATCGTAATTGCCAAACTAAAATCAAACACCTTGGCAAACAGGGTTGACAAGATCAATATTTCTCGCGGAAAATAAATTTTTTTAATCAATGAGGCGTTGTTTGTTAATGCACCCATCGCTGAACCGATAGAATTAGCAAAAAATAACCAAGGAAGTAAACCGGCATATAGATAGATCGGGTAGGGGACTCCGATACCGGTCATCTTCATGATGTTTGAAAAAACAAAGCTCATGATAATCATCTGAAAAAGTGGATTTAAGATTATCCAAAAAAAGCCCAAAAAGGACTGTTTATATCGGGCCTTGATCTCCCGCAATGTCAATTTTTTGAGTAAAGACCAGTACTTCAACATAAATAACAAATTACAAATGTTAAATAACAATTGAATTTTAAATAACAAATTACAAATGTTTTAAATATTTGATATTTAGTATTTGTTATTCAATTGATGTTTGTTATTTGTCATTTGATATTCATATATAATTTAATTCCCTCATTCACGTCCCCATCATATTCTACCTTCCCTTCCTTAAGATAAATCACTCTATCACAAAAACTTTTTACCGCATCCATACTATGGGAAACAAAGATTGTCGTTACACCGATCTTTTTAAACTCTTCCATTTTCTTGATACATTTTGCTTGAAAAGCGGTATCACCAACAGCCAATATCTCATCGATCAATAAAATATCCGGTTTGGTAAAAATGGCCACGGCAAAGGCCAATCTCATGTACATTCCTGATGAGTAATATTTAACCGGTGTATAGATAAACTTCATATCAATCTCGGAAAAATTAACAATTTCCTGAAATTTATCAATCAAAAACTTTTCTTCCATCCCGAGGATAACCCCGTTTAAAAATATATTTTCTTTTCCGGTTAACTCAGGGTGAAATCCTGCTCCCAGTTCAATAAGCGGAGAAATCCTACCGGTAATATTTATTTTTCCTGAAGTAGGGGAGGAGACACCGGCCATAAGTTTGAGTAAAGTCGATTTTCCGGCCCCATTTTTTCCGATCACTCCGACCGTCTCACCCTGTTTTATCTTAAAAGAAATATTTTTAAGAGCATGAACACGTTCCAAAGTTTTTTTTTGATGAAAGATCGCCGCCACCAATTCTTTGATGGTTTTTTGATGTTGAAGATAAAAGTATTTGTCGACATTCACAAATTCAATCTCACCCATGGGTTAATTCTAGCACAGAAATTAGTATTTAGTATCTAGTATAAAGTATAAAGTATTGATCCAATTCGATACTAAATACTAGATACTTTATACTAAATACTATAAAACGTTGCCTTAACAAACCCCGATACATTCCGCATTCTCTCAATAATAAAATCTAAATTAAACTTAAACTTTTCCGGGTGCTTAAAATACAATCTCCACCAGTTGATCATATCCTGTTTGGCTTTGAAGTTTCCCATCGTCAATGAAGTAGTCATATGATTATGTATGACTTCAATATCATAAGCTATCCCAAAAGACAATTTGTCATTCCCGCGAAGGCGTGAATCCATCTTCTTCATCCTTAGGAAAAAATCCACATCCTCCAAATACGCAAAAAAACTCTCATCAAACCCACCAAGTTTTTTAAATACTTCCGTTTTTACTAATAAACACGCCGCCGTCAATCCGTCAATTGAGGCATTGTCATCCTCGCGAAGGCGGGGATCCAGTCTATAATTTTCCTTAATTAATTCTACTTTCCCATAAGGTAAAACTTTATAACCATAATTCTCAACCTCTCCATTCGGATTTTTCAAAATAGGTGACACCGCATCGAGATTATTTTCTTCTGCATACTTGATTAAAGATTCTATCGGGTTTTGTTTTATTTTTTTATTATTTAATATTTGATATTCATTTGTTATTTGTGATTTGTTATTTGTTATTTTTTTGTCAAACCTGATGTCATCATTAAGAATAAGCATCCACTTTGTCTTTACGTCTTTAGCTCCTTTATTAACCCCTCCCGCAAACCCCAGGTTTTTTTCCTGTGGTAAATAAACTAAATTTCCTGTGTCATCCCCGCGGAGGCGGGGATCCAGACCATTGCCTACAACAATGACTTTAAATTCTTTGTCTTTAAAATAATTTAATAAATATTGAAGCCCCTCCAAATTGTTATAAGTAGGGATAATTACGGTTAAATCAGTTTCCATGTTAATATTATACTTTAAATGATAAATTTGATAAAATTGACAAATGAATATTGCCTTTGAGATCAGTCCGCTTCTTTTGGCTTCTGGTTCATTTGGTGACAAATCCGGAGTATATCGATATCTAACCGGCTTAATTTCTTCTATAGAAAAAATAAACGAAATGAAAGGTCAAAAAATTATTTTGTTCAGTTTTAATCGTAACTTACTTCTATCACAAGTCAATCCATGTTTATACGAATTAGTAAACAATAAAAATTTTGTTTATTTAAATAATTTTATTGTAGCTACCGAAGAGCCTGTCGTTGGTTCTTTTATAAAGAAAAAAATATTTAAAATAATCGGTTTAAAAATTATTTTTAAGATATTTAATAAAATATTTGGAATAAATAGTTTTTATAACTATCTACGTGAGAAGATACACGAAAAAAACTATTTAGAATTTTTAAAAACTGAGTTTAAAAAAAATAGTGTTACTCATATTGTTCATTCTAATACCAGTTTTAAAAATATTGATGGCTTTAAAAATATTCAAATAATATACGACTTAACCCCAACGCTTTTTCCTTTCAATCACCGTAATGAAACACTTGATTTGTTTAGAAGTCAAATAGAATTTGCTAAAAATCATTGCCAGGGAATCATTAGCATAAGTAAATCTACAAAAAAAGATTTATTTAAATATTATCCAGTCTTTAAGAACAAGAAATTAAAAATAATTTATCCAGGTTGTGACGACAATTTAGATAATGAAACGTACAGTGATTCATATAAAGAGATTAGTCAAGCAATGAAAATAAAAGATCAACAACTTGTAAAAAATAATTATCTTATATATTTTGGCACATTTGAACCTCGGAAAAATATTATTTATTTGGTAAAAAGTTTTGTAGATTTACAAAAAGAAAAAGCTATTCCGTCCGATTTTAAATTAGTATTGATTGGTGGAGAAGGTTGGGGAAATATAAAATGTATGATAAGAAACTATGTAGATGAGGAGTTTCCATTAGCGTCTAAAAGAAACGTGATAATATTGGACTTTTTAGCTGATCGATTTCTATACAGTTTAGTAAAAAATGCTTATGCAACTGTTTACCCAAGTCTATATGAAGGTTTTGGATTACCGGTGTTGGAAAGCATGAAACTTGGTACCCCCATTATTAGCTCTGATAACTCTTCTATCCCGGAAGTTGGTGGAGATGCAATTTTATATTCGAAAGTAAATAATTATTTTGATTTGAAAAATAAAATTAAAGTTTTAATTAATGATCAAGAATTAGCTAAAGATTTCTCTAAAAAAGGACTCATTCAAAGCCAAAAATTTAATTGGAAAAAATCAGGCCAGCAATTTTATGACTTTCTTAAATATTTATAGAACCACTTAAAATTCTATTCTAACTTTATCTCTTTGAAATTTACATAAAGAGTTCTATTGTCAACATTACCCTTAATCACATCCATTGGTCTATAGCCGTTTGAAAATACAAATTTTATATTATGAACGCCTAAGCTTAAAAAGTTATTAATTGGAATGCTGTAATTCTTCCATTCCTTACCTACTGATATCGTTTCAAGTAACTTATCATCAAGATAAACCATCATTTCTTGTGGCGTACTGAGACTTAATGCTTCAACAGATAATTTGGTTGGATAAATATCCTTTGTAACTAACCGTAAAGTTGACTCTTTTGCATTAGCCCAACGTGTTCCACCTTCTACTATATTCCATCCATTGATAAATAAACTGTCTTCAAAATCATTTTTTCCAACTTCAATCTCATCTAATTTATATTTTGATTTAATTAAGCAATCCTGGATATTACATATATGACCTAAGGTATAATAATCATTACTCCAAACAGTGTCCCTATAAATAATTTTCAAAGAATTAAACCAAGGCGTCGATTTTGATATAAAAACAAGGCTATTATCTGGAACTTTGTTTTCATATTGATTATTATCAAATATTGTCGGAGTAGAAGATATATTGTTAGAATATAAAAAATATCCGGTCCAAATTTGTTTCCATAAAGGTATTGTGTCTTTAATAAAACTTTCAACATATATAGGTTCCTTGATGTTTTTGCTTTTAAGATCGAGAATTGAAATGAATGATTTTTCGACAGAAAGACGTTCCTGGATAAACCGTTTGTTTAATTTTACAGCCGACCATAATTCAAAGCATATTAGAATTACTATTATCATCGACCAAAAATATTTATTCTTTTCATATAAACTAATTAAACCAATCGTAAACAAAGTTATTATAAAAGGTAGGGTATAAGTTAAAGCCCGATTGTACGCAAAAAAATTATGTTGACCAATAGCTGTCCAATAATAAAAAATCAAAAAAATTATCAAATAACTCAAAGTTAATATTTTATATTTACTTTTGATAATACCCTTAATGATTATTAATATTACGCCTATGCTTAATAAAACCGCTAATATCGTTGGCAAGGGATCAAAGTTATGAATGCTCCAAAACCCCATTGCTTCAAATGGATTAGCATATGGTATTTTGCTTCTAAATAACTGCCACCCTATGGGTTGATTGGGATTACCCATGAAAGCCTGTTTAAAATCAAAAATTAGTGCGTTTACAATCGAGGAGAAACCAATTATCATAGACAGCAAAGCAACTTTAATCAAAGCCCATAAATAATAACCAACAAATTTTCTATTTAGAAAAAAAGAAAATATTAAAAAAATACCCAATGGAGCAAACATAAACACTACCGGTTCATGATATGAAAAAAATAAAACATCTGTCAAAATTATTAATACACAATCGTAAATATTTATTTTTTTATTTTTAGTTTCTTGAGAACTAAAATATGAGTAAAAAAATATGAATAGCAGCGTTTCTATACCCCAAAATAATGTCTGACCAAAAAAATCATGATAAAGAATATAAAGTAAATTAATATTAAACCCAGTAAAAATTATAACTATAACTGATCCGAACAAACTGATTTTGTTGAAAAGAATTCTAAACAGAACATATAGCAATGGTAAAAATAAAGAAAATAATACTATCTGGGAAGTGAATGTATACTGATATCCCTGTAAATTAAGTAAGGTTAAAAAAAATGAATTTATTATTGGAGTACCCCAACGATAACTATAGTTAAGAAGGACATTTGTAGATGGTTCTGTTTTTTCTTTAAAACTTTTTGATATTGAATTGTTCTTAAGATAATCTCCAGTCGTTGTATATGAGATCACATCATTATTTCCTAAAGATATTGTCGTTAAAATTTTATCTCGTCTTAGTAACGGGGACATATTTAAAATTAAGGTCATAATAACAAGGATCATTATTAAAAGATCTAATTTAAGATCAAAATTTAAGGTGGGTTTAATTTTTATTATTAGAAATAAATCAAAAAATAATAAAAAAGCAATATATGGAATAATTCCTTGCGTCACAGAAAAACCTAATTGACTAATTATTACAAAATAAAAAATTGCAGTAATTATTGTTGTCCAGGGACTTAGCCATAACCAAAATGGTTTTAAAAATTTAGGAAGAATTATGTACGTCAACCCGAAACCTAACAGAAATAAAATAACAACATTTACAAATGGGTAAAACAATATAGGAAAGATCGTTAATAGTTTATTTATAATAATCATTCTTTTTAATATCTTTCTTATTTCTAAACTTTAATTTTGTATATTTAAGCTAACCTGCTTAAATTTTGCACTGAGATCCCTTTCATCGTTTATATTTATATGCATTTCTGATGGTTTATATGATTTGTCAAACAAAAAGAATACTGTATGGATACCTTTTGCAAGATTAAAATGAACTGGAATTTTGAAGTTTTTTTCAGAAACAGTCATTAATATTTTGGTGATTTTTTTTTCATCAACATATATTGTAACCGGAATATCTTTATAAAAAGCTCTCGCGGTAAAATCTACAGTATATTTTCGCTCATCAGCAACCTTAAATAATATAGACGATTTCTGTCCGACCCAACGACCATCAATTTCTTTATTATTCCATCCCATACCAAGGTATATTTCATCGTCTTTACCCATGAAAGCATTAAGAAATTCTTTCTTTTCAACATCTCTTTTCCAAAGGGAATAGTTTTTATCAGCCATAATTTTTTTAAAACCCAATAGACTAAAATTTGCTGACAATGAGGCAGTATATGATTTATCGTCATCTATCACAAAGTAGCCAATATCAAGGAAATTGGCCGAATCAATTGCCTTTGAAATATCTAAAGACTTCCACGCTTCTAAATCGGTCCGATCTAGTCCACCATTTGTATTTATGTTTTCATCAATTAATCTTCCAACGTAACCCAATAAAGGATTTCGAACATAATAATCTCGTTTAAAACTAGGTACCCGACCAAAATATCCCGCTAAAACTGGCTTATTATAGATTGGTTGTCCATAAAAAAAATTAAATCCGCTTAAGTCTCCAAAATAAACAAATCCATCCCGTACCACTGAAGGAGCCTCCAAAACAGTTATCTTTCTATTATCCTCAGCGATTTTTTTATAAGCTTTTATTGGATAATAAGTTGGGAGCGGGGGAGAATATACAAAATATTGATCTAATACTAATATAAAAAATAAAAAACCGTAAAATATTATTTTAAAAACCTTACTTTTATTTTTTAAATAAAAACTAATAATAAGGGAACTTAAAATATATGAGAAAAAAACAAAGGGAACGATCAGTCGACCGGGACTCCTTATATTATTTAATAAAGGAATTTTATGAAAAAGAACATACGGAAGCGGAAATACCACTCTTATTCCTTCATCCAAAGTGATTCCCCACTTTCCAAATACATGCAAGAATGGGCCAAGCGTTAAAATCCAGAAAGAGAAAGCAATGAATAAATTAGGATAAATTTTACGTAAATCATTTTTTGATAATTTCTTTTTCATAATCAATAGAAGCCCACCAACATATGAAAAAAGAATGATTAATCCGGGATAAGTAAAATTCTCAAATATGCCCGATGCAAAAATAAATTTACGACTTAATATTTCGCCAAATTTACCTAAAAAATATCCATATGCGCTTGGTATAAAATAGCCGAATAAATCAGAAGAAAATTGAATTGCTCCGCCCCAACCTTCTACCTTAGGTAATCCTTCAAATAAATATGTATCAAATAGAATCTTAATCCAGGGAATTATTAAAAGTAGAAAGAATATTAAAATTAATAACAACCATAAAATATTTTCTTTTAGCAAATTTGCAAGTAATTTAATTTCGAAACAACATAGGTAAATAAATAAAAAAATCAAAGACATTAAGATCATAATGAAGTAATACAGGTTATGGTATAAAGATAGGGCTAACATTAATGATGCCCCAACCGAAAAAATGAGATTAATAGCATTCGATTTATCTCCGTTTTTTATTTTCAATAAAAAATAATAAAGCCATGGAAATACGTAAATCGAAAAATAAGTCATATGGCCAATTCGCAATGTCAAAAAAGTCATATAGCCAAATGCTAACCCCAATAAAAATGAAAGTATTGACGATACTCCCATCGTCTCAAGTAGTAAAAACATGCCAAAGTTTGCAAGAATTACTTGAGATATCCAGATCAACATGTTAGATTGATGAGTAGAAAAAAATGGCCTTAAAAATATGAAGAAGAAACCATTACCCGAGTCTGATGATAGCAAATTTGTACCAAAAGGATACAAGAGCCCATCCACAGTAGAAAAAGGGTTTTTAAAAGATTTAATATTTCTATACAAATTTTCTTGCCCCCATTCAACCGCAATAATTTCACCATGAACTGCTCCAATTCTGGAGTTGTCTAACCGTAATTCACTCCATAAAGGCTGATGAACAACTAAACTAATCCCTAAATACAATAAAAATATAATTAATAGTTTAATCAATAACGCTTTATATTTCATAAAATATATTATTCAATTTTTAAGGAAAAAAACTTAACAGCCAAATCTCTAGTATCCTTATCATGACTCCACAACTTAGAAGGAATGAAGCTCTTTGAAAATATAAAATATATTGTATTTATTCCTGGCTCAATCTTTCCTTTAATATCTAAAATATATTTATTTTTTTCAATCGAAACTTCTTTTTCACCAATATATTTTTTATTGATATATACCTTTACTTTTTGTGGTTGATAAAAAGATAAGGCTTCAAAAATTAATTTTTGTTTTTTAATATTATTGGTTTTTATAAAAACTTTCGCTAGTTTTCCCTGTGCCCATCGATAACCGTCTTCACGAAAACTCCAACCTGAAGCAGTAAATAAATTGCCATTAACTGAACCGAAGTTTATAGTTTCAAAATTTTTGTTAATAATTTTTCCTTTATATAAATCATATTTTCCATCGCTCAATTGCTTGATATAACCAAGCTTCTCTATTAATTCTGAAATATTTTTAGAATATTTTTCGTCATTTTTTAAAAGGATATATTTAATATCCAAAAAATTTGTTTCCTGTCGAGCTAATTCAAGACTTCCTTCATATGGAAAAATGTTTAAAGCCCTAGGTTTTTCTTTTTCTGGACTATAGTTGCCTTTATCGGTTATTCTAAATATATAGTCTATGAGTGATAAATTTTTGTAGTAATCAAAAACTCCTTGATTAACTCTGGCAAGATATCCACCAATTACAGGTTTGTTATAAATTAATGGACCATTCATTGCGCCTATTGCATGAACAAAACCTAAATATTGAAAACCATCTCTAACCGTCAGAGGAATTTCTAAAACTGCAGATTTTTCTCTATCATTTTTAATTTCTTTGTATAATTTATCTGGAACTGGTTGATAAAATTTAGGTGGAATAGTATACATTTGATCAATAACAAAAACAAAAAAAATAATTAGATAAAATGCATATCGTTTTTTATTAGAAATAATCTTAATAAGAAAGTAATTTAATACGAAAGCAGAAACAAGTGCTGCCAAAAAAACAAAGCCGGGATTAAATCTCATAGGTGCCCGCAGAGAACTTAAAATTGGAAAGTAATGAAGAACGATGAATGGAAGGGGTAAAACAAAGCTAATTCCGTCACCTAAAGGCATAGCCCACCTATTAAATATTTTAAAAAATGGACCCATTGAAAGCAAAGCAAAAAATAAACTAATTAAAAAATGAGGCTGAATTTTTTTAATTAAATCCACTGGTAATTTTTTCTTAAAAAATATTATTACAAAATAAACCAATAAAATTATTATTCCTGGATAAGCTAATTTTTCCCAACCACTGAAAAAAAATCGCTGAATTTTGACAAAAATGCTAATTGAAGTTGGTAATGAAGAAAATATTTTATTGTAAATTGGGTTATATTCACTCGGAATAAAAAAACTAAGTAAATCAGCAGATAAAATGGGAGAACCAGCAAATCCCACCTGTTTATCATAACCATCAAAATGCAAGAATTGAATAACTTGAATAATCCAAGGAAGTAAAATAATTAAAAATACAAATAAAGCTATTAATAAATACTTTAAATTATCAATAGTAATTTTAATTAGCAAGTTTCTTTTTATAAAGTAATAAAATAATGCGTAAGATAAAATTCCAAATAAAACTATAAAGAAATAATAAAGATTGGTTAAAATTAAAAAAATTAATGAGATACCCAATCCAATTGATAATAAAGTTTTCTTTTTCAGGTTATTACTTATAATCAGATCAAAAAATAATATAAAGATTAGTGGAAAAAAGTATATAGATATATACGAGTAGTGACCTTGAATGCGGTGCGAAAGAAATGGCATAAAGCCAAAAACTAAACTTACTAAAACAGATATGTATTTATCTATTTTGAATCTCTGTAATAATAAATACATGAAAATATTACTCAAGAAGAATCCAATTAGTGTAATCACTAATATAGATTTATGAGTATTTAAAAATGGTCTTAATAACATAAAAGGTAGAACGAATGCACTGCTAGAATCGTTCATTGAAAAATTTGTTTCAAACGGATATAAAATCGTTTTTGCAATATAAGGATTTTTAAAATGAAGAATGTTTTGATAGCTTGTTTCTACTAAATATTCGGTAATTATGTTGTCGTTTACTGTTACGTTGCTCACAAATAGTTCTTTCCAGAGAGAAAAATTAAAAATATAATTGATAACAAGAAAAATAAAAATTATGGATATTATATTTAAATTTTTTTTCATATCAATTGTATTGATTTAAAATTACAGTAAAGAGATCTCTTATCTTTTTCTTTAATATTTAAATTTGCTGGTACAAAACCACGTTCAAAATCAAAACGAACAATATTAATGCCGTTTTTTAAATTTTTGATGTTCAATTTATATTGACCCCAATAATTTTGGATTTTAATCCTTCCTACCTTTTTTCTGTTTATAAAAACAGTTACTTTTTGTGGTAGGTAGTAAGAATATGCATTAACAATAATCGCTACAAATTTTTTTGGATTTTTTATTTTTAAAACTATTTCTGCTTGTTTTTTTTCCGCCCAAATCGTGTCTTTTTCCTTTATACCCCAACCGTCAAGCAGCCATTTTGATATTTTTTTGCTTTTAAAATTTAGTAAAGTAATTTCTTCTTCAAATTCATAATTTATATTTTTTATTAAACTATCGATGTTTCCATCATTTATAATTGCCCGAAAAAAATTTACATTTTTTTCAACAGTTTTTTTGTTCCAATGCCACCATGAGAGCATAAGCAGTTTGTTTATAACCGTCTTTGAAAAACGATATTTTACTACCCTTGCTGGAGCACCGACCGCAATTCCGAAAGGCGGAATATCACGGGTAACCACGCTTCCGGCTCCTATCGCGGCTCCATCACCAATGGTCACTCCAGAAAGTATTGTAACATTGTCACCGCACCAAACGTTATTGCCTATATAAACTGGACCCTTGCTTTGATCTGATGGTATCGTAAATTCTCCTTGGATATCGGCTCGATTAATAATGTGATTTGAAGATATTATGAATAAATTTTCAGCAATAGAACAATACTTTCCAATTAACACTCTATCCGATCCTTTTATTGTCATCGGCCCATTAATTATGGTTCTCTCTTTTATATAAACTGAAGTCCCTAAAACTTTTGTTTCAAGAGGAAATTTTACTTCATCTTCAATTTTTACCCACGGGTTATTTAATAACCATTGTTTTAACAAATTAGTATAATTTTTTGGGTAAATATAAGGAAGAAATTTTTTAATATTTAACATATTGACCAATAAACTTTTTTACTGTCTCTTTCACATATTCCATCATTTCTTTTGTTATTCCCGGAAAAACTCCAAGCCAAAAGGCATTGTTCATGATCAAATCGGAATTTTTGTGATCGCCGATAATTTTGAAACTTTTTTTACGATTAACATAAGCCGGGTGGTGGAGTAGATTACCAGAAAAAATATTTCTTGTCCCAATTTTATTTTTTTCCAAATATTCCGTTAACTCATTCCGAGTAAAAGGGGAGTCTGGTTTGACGATAAGTGGAAATCCAAAATAGCTAACATCTTCATTTTTATTGGTTTTCATCAGATAAAAATATTTTTTATATTTGCTGAAAAACTCATAAAGTATTTTGTAATTTTCCTGTCGTTTTTTAATAAAAGAGGGGATCTTCTTTAGTTGCGCGCACCCAATCGCCGCCTGAAAATCAGTTGATTTTAGATTATAACCGATCTGGGAATAAATATATTTATGATCATAACCCATTGGTAGCTCACCCAATTTCCAGCCAAATCTTTTTCGACAAGTATTGTCTTTACCGGTGTCACACCAGCAGTCACGACCCCAATCACGAAACTGGCGAATTGATTTGTGGATAAGAGGATTGTTTGTGACAACGGCTCCGCCTTCGCCCATGGTCATCTGGTGAGCCGGATAAAAACTAAAGGTGGCAATATCTCCAAATGAACTGACAAGTTTCCCGTCATACTTTGATCCCAGAGCATCGCAACAATCCTCGATTACCCAAAGATTATACTTCTTGGCCAATCTCATTATCTTTTTTAGATTATATGGTTTTCCTAAAGTATGGGCAACCATGATCAATTTTGTTTTTTTAGTTATGGCTTTTTCAATTTGATCAACATCAATGTTTAGAGTGCTAAGTTCAGCGTCAATAAATATAGGTTTCAAACCGTATTGAAGTCCTGGATTAACGGTGGTGGGAAAAGCGACTGAGCAGGTTATAAATTCATCGCCGGACTTCAATTGTCTTTTTCCAAAAACAGAAGAGGTCAGGGAAGCCAAAGCAACTAAATTTGCGGAAGATCCGGAATTAACAAGTGAAACATAATGCACACCTAGGAATTTTTTGAATTCTCTTTCAAATTCTTTTGCCCATTTACCTTCAGTCCACCAACCCTCTTTTGCTACTTCTATAGCATTATTTATTTCTTCTTGATCAAATACTTTACCGGAGACGGGAACATAGGTTTCACCAGGAATAAATTTTTTGTTTTGCATACCGTCTAAATTATATCAAAATATAAAATTCTTGCTATAATATGTTCTAATGAAATCAAAAAAATTAATTTCCATTGTCGTTCCAGTCTACAATGAAGAATTAGGAATTCCTGAGTTAATTAGTCAATTAACAAAATTCGCAAATAAAACCACCAACTATGACTTTGAGTTTATTTTAGTCGAAAATGGTTCAATTGATAATTCCTTTAAACTACTTCAACGATTTTCAAAAAAAGATTCACGAATTAAAGTTATCCAGTTGGCTCGCAATGTCGGCTGTGATGGGGGAATAGAGGCAGGGATGCAATATGCAAAAGGCGACGGACTAGTGATTATGATGGCAGACCTGCAAGAACCAATTGGATTAATCTTAGATTTTATAAATCAGTGGGAAAAAGGATATGATATTGTTTATGGAGTTGTTAAAAAGAGAACATCTTCGTTTACCAGAAACGTTTTTTCAATTTTATTTTACAAGATAATCAACTTATTGACGGGTGATATGTTCCCTGAGAATGCCAGCGACTTTCGTCTTATCGATAAAAAAGTTTATCAAATAATCAATAGTTTACAGGAACGAAATAAATATCTGCGTGGTTTGATTGCATGGACCGGGTTTAAACAAATCGGAGTGCCTTTTGATAGAAATAAACGATTTGCTGGTGAATCCAAAGCTAATTTTTTAACGGTTTTAAAAGTAGCCGCAAATGGAATTTTTTCTTTTTCATATATCCCGTTAAGGTTTATATCTATTTTAGGTTTTATAATAACCATATTCTCATTTTTAATGATCGGATTTTATTTGTACCTATTTATAATATGGGGAAGAGTTGCACCTGGAACAACAACGATTATCCTTTTACTGTTATTTTTATTCGGCATTTTATTTTTTGTTCTCGGAATAATTAGTGAATATCTTGTTCGAATCTATGAAGAAGCAAAAAGTAGACCCACTTATATCATAAAAAATAAAATTAATTTAAATTAATTTTTGTTTTATTGTTTCAACTACTTCTTTGACACTTAATCCACTTTGATCAAGCAGATAATCCATTGTTCCGGATATATGCAAATATTTATCACGAAGTGCAAATTTTGTTAGCTCAATTTTTAAATTATTATCTAGAATTAAATTAGCAATTGTACTTCCAAACCCACCTATAACCGTATGTTCCTCTAAAGTAAATATGTTTTTATTTTCTTTTAAAAGGGCAACTAGTTGCGGGCTCACAGGTTTAACTAAAGGGCATGAATATAATCCGATAAAAATCTTAAGTTTTTTTAGATTCAAACTGATTTCCTTTGCACGTTTTAATAATCCTCCACTAACCAATAGTAAACCATCTTTTCCTTTATCTATTAAGATTGGATTGTTAATATTTATCTTTTTATTATGTATTGTTTGATTTCCCGTTTTTGTCATTCTAATATAGACCGGACTTTTAAGTCTATAAGACTCATTCATGGCCGCGGTCATTTCGACAGAATCAGCAGGTGCAAATATTGTCACACCTGGTAAAGTTTTTATAATAGCAATATCTTCCAATCCATAATGACTTACTCCATATTGATTCAAACTAAATCCTGAGTTACTCCCGATCAGCTTCACATCTAAATTATGATAAGCAATGTCAAGCCTTACTTGTTCTAAGCAACGCATAGAAATAAAGGGTGCCTGAGCGTAAAAATATACTTTAAACCCCGACATCGCCAGTCCGGCCACAAAGCTCATTGAAGCCTGTTCCGTAATGCCGGTATTAAAAAAGCGCTTAGGAAAACGTTTTTTTATATCTTCAAAAACTGAAAATCCCATATCGGCTGTCACAACAATTATCTTATCGTCTTTTTCGATGAGTTTTGTAAGAGTCTCAATAAAAGCTTGTTTCATATTAATCCTTCTTTTTTGGCAACTTCCAATTCTTTCTCTCTCGGCGTCTTATAATGATAATCATTATTATCTTCTATGATTGAAAGTCCTTTACCTTTGACCGTGTGAGCAATAATTATCGTCGGTTTTTCTTTTGAAAGGTGACTTTTATTAATGGCCAATTCAATCTCTTTAAAATTATGACCGTTAATTTCATGAACTTCCCAATTAAAAGCCAACCATTTTTGTTTTAAAGGCTCAAGATTTAACACTTCATTGGTTCGCCCAAAGCTCTGCCATTTATTGTAGTCGATGATAGCAATCAAATTGTTGAGTTTGTTATGGGCGGCAATCAGTGCCGTTTCCCAGATTGCACCCTCATCACATTCACCGTCGCCGATTATAACGTAAACTCTTTTGTTGATCTTATTTAATTTCATGGCCATCGCCATTCCAGCTCCAATCGGCAATCCATGACCAATTGACCCTGTTGAAGCTTCAATACCGGGAATATTATTTATGGTCGTCATAGCGATCATCTTCCCTCCATCGTCACAATATGTATCTAGTAATTTTTTGTCAAAAAAACCTTTATGAGCAAGAATAGAGTACAACCCTGATACTGCCCAACCTTTGCTTAAAATAAATTTATCACGGTCAGGATTATTTGGTTTTTTGGGATCAATTCTTAATACTTTTTCATATAAATAAACCAGTAATTCAACAATCGAATACGATGGGGCAATATGGGAAGCAGTTGCCTTAACAATCATTTTTAAGATTTGTTTCCGTGTTTCTTTACTTAGATTGTTTAAATGTATTATTTCTTTATCGGTTAGCATGACATAATTATAAATTAATCTATTTTATTTGCAATGATATTAAATTTACTTTTTTTTATAGATATCTAAAATTCCAACCGTATTTTTATATACATAAAAAGGTTTCAATTTACTAAAAATATTTTTGGATATGTCAAAAGCAGTGGGTTTTCCGTCATCTATTATTAATGGGTTTTTTCTCTCTATGAACAAATAAGTAGGCTTATTCTTAATCAAATCCTGTTCAACACTGTCAAGCTCCTTTAATGTATAAATTTGTTCTATCAAAGGATAAGGAAATATATGTGTTTTTTCAGCCATTACAAGTATCAAGCAATCATATCGGGATAATAATAGGATCTTTTTATTATTCTTAGTTAATCGTTTAATTTCATCAACTGATTTAATCAAATCGTCTGCAGTAAAACTCGGGTTTTCAATATAATTAACCAAAATAAACCCTCTGTTACCATAATATTTTTTTGCCTTAAAAACAGATTCGAATGATTCAATTCTGTATTCAGCTCTTTTAATAAAAAAGTAACTACTCAAAAAGAAAATGACTAAGCCACCCGTTATTATTACTATATAAGTTGAAAAAAGTAATAGCTTAAAATCATTTTTTCTTTCTTTCAGATAACTACGAATTTCTATAAATAAATATGTCAATATAATCATTAAAGGAAAGGTAATCACTGTTAAATTTGAATATAAACTTCTGCCCAAATAATAATTTAGCAATAAAAGTCCATAGACACTTAATAGGTTCATTATGAGCCATGACCACGAGAGTTTTTTGTTTTTTATAAACACTTGATATAAACTACCTATAATGACAGAAAAATATACAGCCAAATGAATCCAGTACCAACCAATAATAGGAGTTTTGACATTACCAAATCCTGATGTATATATTAGTACAAATTGATAAAATAGCTGCCAATTGGGCATATGCCCGGATGTAATGTAAGTGCCCGTATTAATTCCAATAACAATCAAAAATAAAAAGAAAAAAATAAAAATACCATGTTTAAAAACATTTTTAACTTTATTAACAAAAGAGAGTTGTTTCTCCTGAAATTCACTTAAAAATATCAGGAAACAAAATCCTGATAATAAAGATATTCCTGTCTCCAAATTATAAAATACCATTAAAGACGCTATAAAATAACTTAAGTATCGTTTTATTTTTGAAGTAAAATTATTGTTAGTTAATAATGTTAAGAATAAAAATATGTCTAACATATATCTGAGAACCATGCTTCCGGGCCAAACGTAGTTTTCCGAAAAGGGAAAAGTTGGATAGTTTAATAAAGAATATACACCCATCATTAGAAATAAAGAAAGAAGAGATAACCAAATGTTTTTCGTTAGTTTTAATAAAAAAGAAAAAAGTAGATAAAAATAAATTAAAGTAAGAATCATAAAGATAAGATATAAATTCATATATGAAAAACTAAATATAAAAAACAGAAGATAAATTAAATATGGAAAAAAATATCCATATTGATTAAAAGTATCAACCAATAAGTGTTTTCCCTGACGCAGATCATTTATTGTCCCCATGATAAAATTATGGTGATAATAGTTTACCCAAATACCAGTATCAAGCAAGTAGCTAAAATTAAAAAGGATAACAATAATTAAAAATGCGCCAAAAATAATTCCTTGTCGTATAGTTAGTTTTGGAAACAAACCGTTTAGTATTTTTGATTCTTGATAAAAATATTTTTTGATGAAATCATAATTATTTGAAGTTGTTAATCTTTTATCTTTTGTTCTAACTTTATTTTTTAATAGATAAGCAGTTCCTATTGTGAATAAAGGAAATAACACAATGGTTAAGTTGTAAAATAATTTAAAATAATTCTTGGCATAAAAAGATCCGCTAAGCTGTAGAACATAAATACTTAAATCATTTTTATCTAAGTTTTGGAAGAATTCAATCCTGTGCAATAATAAATATAATACAATTAAAATTGTTGTAGAAAACAAAAGACTGATGATAAGTAGGCGAAACTTATGTAACATATTCAAATTTTATTTAAAGAGATTTGTAATCCTTTCCTAAATTCCTTAATAATCTGATTGTAAAAATCTTCTTAACTCTTTGACAATTATGTATTTATTTTATCGTCAAGTTTACTATCTCTTCCACAATATACATCGGCCTGTTTTTTGTTTCTTCTACAATTACTTGAATATATTTGCCAATAATACTAATTGCCAATAATTGAATTCCCCCAAAAAAAACTATTGCCAGCATGGTCGGAATAGAAGCTTTGATTGGATTACCAATCACAACAACCGCATATAAATAACCGACTATAAATAAAAATGAAAGGGTAGTTATAACAAGCCCCCCGTATACCATCAAGTCTAAAATCAAATACGAAAAACCGAATATACCTCTCTCTGCCTGTTTAATATAATCAAAAAAACTGTAGGAACTCTTTCCTCTCTCTCTTTTTTTTCTTTTATAAGGAATAAAGGTTTGTTTAAAACCAACCCAGGCGGTTAGACCGCGAGTAAACCGATATTTTTCCGGTAAAGTTTTTAAAGCCAAAACAACTTTTTTATCTAATAGTCCAAAGCCAGTTACATTAGTTGGGACTTTTATTTCAGCTATTTTTTTAAAAACTTGATAGAATATTTTTCTGATAATAGTCATTAAAAAGAATTCTTTATTGTCAAAATAAGATCCCATTACGACATCGTATCCTTCTTCCCACTTTTTAATAAATTTTAGAATCATCTCTGGAGGATCTTGAAAGTCACAGCTAAGAGCTATAAAAGCGTCGCCGATCGCATAGTTCAAAGCGGCCTGACCGGAAGATTCTGATCCGAAGTTACGAGAAAAAAATATACCTTTAACTCTTTTATCCTTAAGCGCCAAGTTTTTTATCAATTGACGGGTATTATCGGTGCTTTTATTATCTGTAAAAATAAACTCAAAGATATATTTTTTATTTTTGCTAGTTATTTGTTTTAATTTCTCATACATTAAAACAATATTTTCCTCTTCGTTGAAGCAGGGGACACAGATAGATATTTTCATATGGCATAGCAGACCGTATCATGTTGAGTCAACGTATAATGTCTAATAAAAATTTTATATTTTGGATTTATTTTTTTGATAAGTAATGGTATTTTCCAAATGTCAGAAGGTTTATGATATAAACATATTACTAATTTTGGTTTAAAATCCTTCATTATTTTTTTCATTCCAAGAATTGCCTTCGTTTCTGAGCCTTCGATATCAAATTTAATAAGAGTTGGTTTTTGATTGTAAAGATATTGGTCTAGAGATACTAATTTAATTTTATGATCACTTTTATTGTTTACTTTTGAACCGGCCGTTCCATTATTGCTAAAAAAAGCTGTTTGATTTTTATTGCTTAGTCCAAATGGATGAAGTTCAATTCTTTTATCATTTTCTTTTTTCAAAAATAATTTAATTTTGTTTTGTGATTTTTTATCAGGTTCAAACGTATGGATTTGGCTAAAATCTCTATGCGACACTTTAATAAATTTTCTAACTGTATCTCCATCAAATCCACCGCCATCTACAAATACTTCATTTTTTATTAACTTAATTATTGACGGATCAAAATATTCCTTCTCCATTTTATCGATAACTTTAACTAATGCATTATGATCTAATGTCAATCTATTAATAATTAGTTGCTCAAAAACCTTTTTTGATTTTTTATCTTCTAAAATTTTATATAACTCCAATATTTTTTTAACGTCATATTTTAAAGGAATTGAAGAGCTCTTCCAAGTAAAATAATTAAACTTTTTTGGATACATTGAGGCAAAAAATGTATGACTAAAAACATTTTTATAACCGATTTTGCGAAGTTGTTCTTTGACAACAAAATCGTGCATTATCGTTATGATAATTAAGGTATTTTTTGGATATTTCATCAACTCTTTTATTGAAATTATTTTAACGCCTGATATTTCTTTACCTTTTTTTGTTTTGTCGTTATCGCAAAACGCCATAACCTCAATATTATTTAACTTACAAACCTTTAAAAACTCATCACCTAAAATATCGGCACCGAACAATATAATTTTATTTTTTTTCTTCAAGTCAAAAGGAGGATTGGTTTTTTTTATTCTAATTAAAAACTCGTTGGAATTTTTTAATATATATTTTTTTAAGGTTTTTTCGTTCATAAAATTTTTATAAATTACTATTATTTTTGTATTTTCCGGCTGTCCATTTAGAAAACATTAGTTGCTCTGGATTAATCATTAATTCACAAACTATCGGGTATTTATTATCCATAACTTTTCTTATTTTATATAATTCTTGATCATTATGTATCTTAAGATATTTAAATCCCCATGCTGGAATCAACTTTTTGTATTCAGGAAAGCTCACTCCGGTTTGCGGGGATGAAGCAAATTCTTTCTTAAAATAATCGATGTGAGTGTTTTTGATCGAATAATAGCCGCCGTTATTCAAAATAAAAATTTTTATTGGTAAATTATGATGTTGAATTGTTTGTAACTCATGAATATTTAACATTATCGATCCGTCGCCCTCAATACAAATTGTTGGCTTCATTCCACTTGCGATACAAGCGCCTATTGCCATCGGTAATCCCTGACCCATTTGTCCTAAACCAGCATTAACTATAAATCTTTGTCCAGATTTTATCTTAAGCACTTGATGAGATGCAACCGCTGCCATCGCATCTGAAGTAATAATATTTTGTTTATTAAGATTATTATTTAACTCTTCTAAAAAATTATAGACATTCACATATCGTTCGCTTGTCGAATATAAATTTAGGTTCGTTGGTTTAATTTTTACATTCCAACGATTTAATTTTATCTTTTGTTTTATCAATACGTCTAAAAATATTTTAGCATCAGCATGAATTGGTAAATCAATATCGAGAGTTTTTTTATGGAGTTCGTTTTCATCGATATCAATCATTATTTTAAACGCTTGAGTAGCAAAATTTTGATAATCATAAGACAGTTGAGTTAACTGTAAACGTTCACCGATCACTAAAAGCAAGTCGCAATTATCCACGGCCCAATTAGCCGTTGTGTTGCCCCACATACCTTGCCTTCCCAAATAATGGGAATAATTACTTGGTACCAAATCATCAGCCGTATATAGCGCTGAAACGGTGTTTATCTTAAATTTATTTAATATTTTAAGTAAGGTTTTTTCACCGCCCGCCAATCTTATCCCATTACCAACCATTAATAAAGGTTTTTTTGCTTTTTTTAATTTTTCTATAATTAAATCCATTGGGATTTTATATTTTGCTTCGGATAGAGGATGGTAACTTCGAAGTTTATTAACATCTATTTTTGCTCCTTGAATATCTAAAGGAATTTCTATCCAAACAGGTCCCGGTCGACCTGTTTTAGCTATGGAAACTGCTTTTTCCAAGTGATATTTGATGTCTTCTTTTTTTTCTACTGTAACGGCATATTTGGTAATTGGTTTAACCAGATCGATCACGTTTAGTTCTTGAAAACCAATAGCCCTAACTGTAGGTTTTCCGTTCTTACGGGGAGTAATATTATCGGTTTTAACCTGACCACTTATGATTAAAAGAGGAATACTATCAAGCCAAGCTCCGGCAACTCCTGTGATTGCGTTTGTTGCGCCTGGGCCACTAGTAACTAGTATTACACCAATATCATTTTTTATTCGGGCATATCCTTCGGCAGCAGTAGCTGCTGCTTGTTCGTGATGAGTACAATATGCATCTATTTTTTTTGATCTCCCAAGTGAATCTACCAGATGCATAATTCCACCTCCAGGAAGAAAAAAAACCGAATCAGTGATCTTTTCTAAAAATTTGATCACATATTCACTTGACTTCATATAAAATTTAAAATGTTTGTTATTGTATTATATAATAGGAAGTAATTTTATGAATAGAACAATCAAAATAGGGGATAAAGTTATCGGAGACAATCAACTTACTTTTATAGTTGCAGAAATCGGCCTAAATCACAATGGAAAACTGGAATTGGCAAAAAAAATGATCAAGGCTGCCAAAGAATCGGGTGCAGATGCAGTTAAATTTCAAAAAAGAGATTTAAAATCGTTATATAAAAAAGATATATATGAAAATCCTAATAAAGATAGTCAATCAACTTCATATCTTTTTGAAATTTTTAAAAAATATGAGCTTTCAAATAAAGAATTTATTGAATTAAAAAAATATTCTGATCATCTTGGTATTATCTTTTTTTGCACACCCTTTGATATCAAAAGTGCTGAATTTTTGAGTAAAATAGAAGTCCCTGTTTACAAGATTTCGTCATCTGACTTAACTAACATACCTTTAATCGACAATATAATTAACAAGAAAAAACCTTTGATTTTATCCACAGGCATGTCACAAATCACTGAAATTGACTTTACATATAGATTTCTTAAAAAGAGAGGTGCAAATTTTGCATTAATGCATTGTGTTAGTACGTATCCAACCGCTTTTAAAGATGTTAATTTAAAAATGATCAATTTATTAAAAGAAAAGTATCAGGTTCCTATCGGATATTCTGGACACGAAAGGGGGATAATCATAGCAATTGGCGCTGCAACTTTGGGAGCCAAGATAATTGAAAAACATTTCACGTTAAATCGTTCTTGGGATGGACCGGACCATAACATATCTTTGACTCCTGCAGGTTTTAAAAAAATGGTTGATAGAATCAGAGTGATTGAATCAGCTTTGGGAACCACTCAAAAAAACTTATCAAGAGGTGAGTATCTTACCAGAGAAGTTTTTGCAAAAAGTCTAATTTCGAGAAAAGAAATAAAAAAAGGAGAAATAATTACTTATGAAATGATCGATATCAAAGGACCTGGCAAAGGATTAAACCCTCAGATGATTGATAAGATTGTTGGTAAAAAAGCAAAAAGGGATATTAAAAAATATGATTTTTTTTATCAATTAGATATTTAATAAATGCAAATTGGATTAAAAGCACGTTTCTCAGATTTTTACGAAATAATTAAACTTAAACCTGATTTTATTGAGTTTCATTTTTCCGACGTCGATCCAGATTATAATTTTGTTGTCAAAGAAAAATTTCCATTTCCGTGTTTTATTCATCTTCCTGAAATGTGGAATGGGCATATGATTGACATCTCAAGTATCAGGAACGAAAATCAAGTTTTGCCCTTGAATCAATCAATTGAAATCCTCCAAAAACTAATTACAAAAAGTGAGCGATTTTTTGAATATTTTAACAATAAAGAGAACATTTTTATACTTCATCCCGGCGGAATGTCGTTTGATAAAGACTATCCTGAAAATAACAAACACAGAATGGAAACTTTAATTGAGAGCCTATCACAAATAAAGACTAATAATTCAGAAATTTTAGTCGAAAACTTACCTCCTTTTCCATGGTACTTAGGAGGCCAATGGAATTCAAATATTTTTATGGATTCAAAGGAAATTGAAAAATTTTGTACAGCTACTGGTAAAAAAATTTGTTTTGATACATCTCATTCGAAGCTATACTGTAATTCTTCTAATAAAGATTTTATTGAAGAATTAAAAATTCTAAAAAAACATATCAAACATATTCATATTGGAGACGCAAAAGGGGTTGACGGAGAGGGTATACAGTTGGACGAAGGTGAAATAAATTTCAAAAAATTCTTTAATTTAATGAAAGATTATAAGGGGACAATTGTAAACGAAATTTGGATGGGGTACACGAATGAATTTCAAGGTTTTAAAATCGCTAATCAAAAAATAAAAAAATATTTATCTAAATAAATCCTTTTCTTAGATAAAAACTATTTTCTTATTTGACCTTTTTTAAAATAATCATCTCGAACTATAGCATCTTTATCAAGAATTTCAATATTTTTTTTAAAAAAATTGTAGAAATCATTAATCGAATCTTTATATGAAGTAATTTTGAGAGGGGGAATAGTTTTTAATAATTTTTTATTACTACCTGTATATTGAAAATTTAAATTTTTATTAATTATCGTTACTTTAGAAGCTTTTTTAGAATTTTTGTTTATCAAATCAACTATTTCAGTAAGTTTTATTGACTTGGTCGTCGAGATATTAAAATCTCCTGATACTTTTTTATTTTTTAAAAAAAACTTTATAATTGGAATTAAATTCTTTATATATAAATAATCAAATATTACGTCCTGCTTAATTTTAATTGGCAAGCCCAATAAATTTTTAACAATCGAATTGGCTATAAACTTATATTGACAATCTTCTCCTGGTCCAAATATTCCAAAAGGTAATATGGTTGTAATTTTTTTATTATCTTTAGATAGCTTACTACAGATTAATTTTCCGAGTCCGTAATTATCTTTGGGAATAAATTTACCCAGTTCGCTTTCTTCAACTTTCTTTAAATCTCTGGTTTTTGCATACTCCGCCCCCGATCCAAAATTAATAAATTTATCAAGCAGATCGAGATTTTTATAAATTGATAAAAACATTCTCAAAATATTTTCAAGAACAAAATCTCCACCTTTAACAGCTGTATGGATGACTACTTTGATTTTATTTTTAATAATATATTTTCGAACAGCCACGGTATCGGTAATTTCAAGTTCACTATGACGGGGAATAAAAATATTGTATTCGCCCTTTAATCCTTCGTAAATATTTTTCCCAATAAACCCTGTACCACCTGTTAGCAAGATATTTATACGTTTTTTGTATTTCATTTTTTGTACCATTCTAATATTTTCTTCGCTGTTGATTTTATATTTTCTTTTGGTCTCCAACCGAAAGTCTTTCTTATCTTTGAATAATCAAGTGATTGATAGGGAATTTCGTTTTTGGCGGTGTTTAAAATCATGTAATTAATTTGAGGAATAAATTACTTTTCCGTATTTTTTTATTTCACCAATAAGAGGATGGTATTTTGACAGTAAATTATGTTCTGTCAATGGAATAGCTTCAATTCGATCTGATACTTTCCATGACAATTTTGATAACAGCATCATTTCTCTGTGAGTGTTTTTGCCAAAGTTAGAAGAAACAACAGCTAAATCAATATCGGAATAAGCTTTTTGCTTTCCTTTAGCAAAAGAGCCAAAAAGAATCACTTTTGAAATTTTTATTTGTTCTTTTTGCAATAAATTAACGAATCTATTAATCTCATCTTTAATTGATTTATTTTTAAATGTGATATTCATCATATAGATGATATAAAATAACTCAATAATTTTTTTGTTTTCTCAAAATATTTTTTTGTATATTCTTTTGTTGCTTTTTTATATAACTTATCTTTTATAATGTCATATCGTGCTTCAATATTAAAAGTAGTCATCTCTCTTAAATCACCTATCTGATCTTCACTTAATTCAATTTTACAATCTACAGCCAATTTTTCTAGTTTATGAATTGGAGGCGGATACTGGTCTTTTATTTTTATATAGATAGCTTTTAAAACCTTTTCTATTGATATATGACATAAAAACAACGCCCACTGATAATGTTTCATACCAACTAAATCTTCCGCTATTTTAAAATCTTCTTTAGCACTTTTTAACCATGCTTTTTGTAATTCATCTCTTTCCTTTATTTCCATATCTATATTGTATCAAATACGAAAATCTATAACAAAACAATAAATTACATTAAATTATGAGGTTATACTTCTTCATACCATTCCAATATTTTTTTCGCAGTGGATTTAATATTATCTTTTGGTTTCCAACCGAGAGTCTTTCTTATCTTTGAATAATCGAGTGACTGATAGGGGATTTCGTTGTGAGCGGCATTTAATATTTTGTAATTAATTTTCTTAGACAAGTTTTTCCCAACTATTTTGATTAAATCTAAGACGTTTAACGTCTCGTCAGATCCAAAATTAAAAGCTTCACCTCGAACCTTTTCTATATTTTGTGCTAATAACAAATAACCAGCAACGACGTCCTTAACATAAAGGTAATCCCGGACATATTTGCCATTACTTCTAATTTTCAACTTTTTACTTTTAATTATACTATTCATGATTCCTGGTATTATCCGTGAAGAATTTAAATCGCCCTCACCATAAATATTTCCGAATCGAGTAATAACTACAGGGATTCCATAAGTTTTGAAGTAAGTAGAACTTAATAGATCGGTGACGGACTTTGAAGTATCGTAGGGATGATCGCCGGCTAATGGAAAATCTTCTGTGTATTTGCCAAGCTTACGATTAACCCCGCTTAGCGGGGTTTTCTGCCCAAGTTTGCCATAAGCTTTGTCTGACGAAGCAACAATAACTCCCTTTATCTGTGGATTAAGACGAACTGCTTCAAGAACATTAATCGTACTTAAAATATTATTGTCCAAAGTATATTTTGGATTTTTATACGCATCTTCTACTAAAGCTTGAGCGGCCAGATGAAAAATAAATTCAATTTTATTTTTTTTAATTAAAGCTAGAAGTTTTTTATAATCGCAAATATTTAGATTAACAACTTTAATTTTCTTATGTAGGTTTTCTGTAAATAAATATGACCTTTTATCAAGCTTAATATCGACAACAATTACGTTGGCTTTTAGTTTGATTAATTCCTCAACCAAATGGCCACCGACAAAGCCAGCTCCACCAGTAACTAAAATATTCCTATCATTAAAATTCGACATAATTTTACTTCCACACCTTCCACGGCGCCTTGCCGCTTTTCCACATCTTATTTAAATCTTCAACTTCTTTGTAAGTATCCATACAAAACCAGAACCCTTCATGTTTTTTAGCTGATAGTTGTTTTTCTTTTCCTAATTTTATTAAGGATGGATGTTCAGTTTCCCCAGGTTTTAAGTAATTAAAAACACGTTTATCAAAAACCATATAACCGCCGTTAACCCAATCATTTAAAACTGGCTTTTCAGTAAAATTGAAAACTAGATTTTTATCATTAACTTCTACTAATCCATATTTTGATCTTGGGTGTACCAATGTTATTGTTCCTATTGTTTTTTGCTTTTTATGAAACTTAACTAGGGCGTCTATATCTAAGTCAGTTACACCGTCCCCATATGTAACCATAAAATATTTATCTTTATTTGGGATATACTTTTGACATTTCAAAATTCTTTCCCCTGGTAAAGCATCAACTCCGGTATCAACGAAAGTTATTTTGAAATTATCAATATCCTGTCGATCGTCTAAATAAAACTTTGTTTTATGATTACGAGTCTCCAATGCAAAATCAGAAGTAAATGCTTTTTGGTTTAAAAAATAATCCTTGATGTAGTCAGCCTTATAACCTAATGCAAGAATAAATTCATTAAACCCGTATGAAGCGTAGATTTTCATGATGTGCCACAAAACCGGTTTATTTCCTACGTAAACCATGGGTTTAGGCTTGTATTCCGTTTCTTCCTTTAGTCTCGTTCCCGTCCCACCGCAAAGAATAATGACTTTCATAAAGGTAATTTTATAATAAATGACTGCATATTACAAAGAAATTGTTAATTTTTTTAATTCTTAATTCTTAATTTTTAATTCTTAATTCTTTTTCTATAGTCTCCCATTGATAATAATCTTTCAAGATAACAATATAAAATTATAAAAAAATAGCGACTGCTCATCTCCTTTATTTTTAATTTGGAAATACCTTTCTTTCTGTTGGTCCAATCTACTGGAACTATTCTATAAGAATAACCTCTAACAATAGCTTTTAAAGGCAACTCTACCGCTAAGTTAAAGTGGTTACTTAAAAATGGTTCCAGCCCTTGTATAGTTTCTTTGGAATAAAGTTTAAAGGCATTGGTGACGTCGTTATATTTTATAAAAAAAAGAATTTTAATCAAATTATTGGCAAGCCGATTTAAAATCAGTTTGTGCAGGGGATAATCCCTGACAACCGCCCCCTTAATAAACCGACTACCAAAAACACAGTCATAGCCTTCCAACGCTTTTTTAAACATTTTGACCAGATTTTGTGGGTTATCTGAAAGATCTGCCATAACGATAGCCACATAATCACCTTTAAAATAATTAAAACCTTTTCGTATTGCCAAACCATAGCCATTCGGCGGTTTATTGTTTATATATCTTAATTCTTTGATTGTCTTTGATAATTTTTTTAGAATTCTTTCTGTGTTGTCTCGGCTATTATCATTGACAACTAAGATCTCATGAGGTATCTTTTCTTTTCTTAAAACTTTATTGAAAGCACGGACTGTTTTTTCTATTGAACCCTCCTCATTGTTGGCAGGGATTATCAGCGAAAGTTTTTTCATGATAATATTGGACGTAATAACTCTTTATTTTCATTGACCCATTTGGCAATATCGACAATTGTCTGTTCCAAATCCTTTTTGGGTTTCCAATGAGCAAGTTTTTTTATTTTTTCGGCATTGGTGATAAATAATTTAAGATCAGCCGGTCTGGTTTTATTTACGGAATTAATTTGGATTTTATTGCCGGTAACTTTCTCGCACATAGCTGTTAGCTCTTTTAAGGAAACGCTATTTTTAATTCCGCCTCCAACATTATAAGTATTGCCGGAAAATTTATTTATATTATTAATTTGGATATCGAGAAGTCCAAATAGATCATCGATGTGAATAAAATCCCGAACCTGCTTTCCTTGACCCCCATAACCAATGTAGGAAAGTTTGCCGCCAAATATGTGGCGGGCGACCCAAAGAACAAACACACCTTGGTCAACTTTCCCCATCTGCCACGGACCGGTAATCACGCCACAACGATTAATAATTCCTTTTAGACCATAGTTATATATATATTCTTCTAGCAATAATTCCGAGGATAGTTTTGTTGCCCCGTAAAGAGACCTTGCTCCTAATAGTGGAAATTCTTCGGAAATTCCCTGATCTGACGCACCTCGGATCATCTGTTTTTTCTTCAATGAAAATCTTGTTTTTTCTTCAACATAATTTAGACCATTAATTTTTTCAATCGGATAAACTCGGCTGGTTGAAATAAAAATAAATGCCGATTTATTTTTTCTGGCAAATTCCAAACAATTTATTGTCCCATTTAAATTGGTATTTATTAAATATGTCGGTGAAGAATTAATACCTGCCATCACTGATGGTTCGGCCGAACATTCGATTAAAAGATCAATCTTTCCTAATTCATCAAAATCTTCCTTATTTCTTATGTCTCCGTGAACAAAAATAATGCCTTTACTTTTTAAGCGGGGGAGATTTAATTCTGAGCCGCTTCTTTTTAAATTATCCAATACATAAATACAAGTTTTTGGATATTTTTCTTTAAATTTTATGGCAAGGTTTGACCCGACAAATCCAGCCCCTCCGGTGATGAGAATATTTTTATAATTCATTTTAATAATGACCATTATTACAAATGTCTAAAAGAATTTTGTTAGTATCATATTTATATTCCCATTTTGGATAATGTTTTTTGAATTTTCTTACATCACTGATATACCAAATATGGTCACCAACCCGATTGGTTTCAACATACTTTATATTGGCTTTTTTTGACAGTATATTTTCTATTGCTACGATTGCCTCTAGCATAGAGATATTCGAGTGTCTAGAGCCACCCATATTATAAACTTCACCGCACCTGGGTTTTAGATATACATGATAAAAAGCGTTGACCAAATCGTATGAATGTATATTATCTCTTACCTGTTTTCCTTTGTATCCAAATATTGTATATTCTTGACCAGTCGCAATACATTTTACAAGATAAGCCAAAAAACCATGTAGTTGAGTGCCACTATGTCTGGCTCCCGTTAGACAACCACCCCTAAATACGGTTGTATTCAAGCCAAAGTACTTTCCATATTCTTGTACCAGAACGTCGGCGGCCACTTTTGATACCCCGAAAAGGCTATGTTTTGTGTTATCGATGCTCATACTTTCATCTATTCCGTATTTTGCATATGTATTTTTTTTGCTTACTTCAAATCTTGTCTTAAGTTCAACTAGAGGTAAATAATTTGGGCGGTCACCATATACTTTGTTAGTCGAAGTAAATATAAAAGTTGCTTCAGGGGAATATTTTCGGTAATTTTCAAGCATTACCAATGTCCCGGTGGCGTTGACAGAAAAATCTGTGTACGGTTCTTTGGCTGCCCAATCATGTGACGGTTGAGCAGCGGTATGGATTATCAAATCAAAGTTATATGCTTTAAATATTTTTTGAATTTTTTTATCGTCTCTAATATCTACTTCGTGCAGGATAAATTTCTTGCCAAATTTTTCTTTTAACTCTTTGGCCTGCCATTTGGTACTGGCGTCTGGTCCAAAAAAATATTTTCTCATGTCGTTATCAATTCCAATGACTTGAAAACCTTTACCGATAAAAAATCTCACTGCTTCGGCGCCAATCAGACCGGAAGAACCCGTTATTAAGACTGTCTTATTTTTCATTGATACAATTCTAGCATGTTCGTTAAATTTTTATATATTAATTTGCTTGTCCTATATACTAGATACTAAATACTTTATACTTATAAAAAATTATCCACATGCAAAAATCTGTTCTTGTCAAACTTGTTTTATATTTATTAATCCCTCTCCAGCTATTAATTTTTACATTTCTGGTTCCGCCTTTTCAAAAACCAGACGAACAACCTCATTTCGAAAAGTCATTGCTTGTCAGCAAAGGTTATTTATTTTGTCAAAAAAAATCTAATAACACTGTCAAACTGGGAAAAAAATATGTAGATTTTATTAAAACCCCCTATCTTGACTTAATGACACATGGAAAAAATACCAAGCTGCCAATGCCGGTATTTATGAAAGATTTATTTTCGAATAATCAATCAAGTGTCTTAGTTAATTTTAATGTTGACCATCTCTGTAGTTTTCCAATCATATCTTATCTCCCTCAAGCATTTACTTTAGTGGTCACATCTTTGTTTAAAATTAATCCAATTTTATCTTTGTATTTAGGGCGACTGGTAATGAGCATTCTTGGATATTTTTGGTTTTTATACTTGTACAAAAAAATTACAGATGATTATAAATTAATCCTTCTTTTTACATTTGCACTACCGATGACACTTCATCAAGTATCATCATTCAGCTATGATGCGCTTCATATAATGTTTGCCCTGACGTTCTTTACGTTATTAATGAGTAGAGACGTGATTAATCACGTCTCTACAAAATATTTTAAATTATTTTTTGTCTTATTCTTATTTCTCGCCACTAAAAAAATCGGTTATGAAACATTTTTCTTATTTCTTTTTTTGATTCCATTTGAGATCAAACCGATGATCATTTCGAGCTTAATTTTTATTCCTTTTTATTTTATATCTAAACTGACCGGATCATTTGATATACAAAACTCCTTAACTAATCAAGTTATTAGTCCAATACATCAGTTAAATTTTCTGTTCTCAAATCCTTTAAATATTTTTAATGTTTTAATTACGACAACTATTCAACGATTTACTTTTTATCTGCAAAGTTTGATCGGTATATTTGGTTGGCTCGAATATGGACTAGACCCTTTGAGCTATTTTTTATATGGATTATTTTTTGTTTATGTTTTGATAAATGTAGAGACGAGGCATGCCTTGTCTCTACATAAAAACAAAACAATATTATTATCAATAATATTGTTTATTTCCTATATGTTTATCGTTCTGTTGGCTTTTGTTTTTAACACCTCATCGGGAACTTTAATAGCCCATGGAGTCCAAGGAAGATATTTTATTCCCTTCTTACCTTTTATAATTTTCTTAATCGTTCAATTTAAAAGAAAATTTAAGCAAAAATTAGCAGTAAATAATATTTTTTATTACATGGCAATTTTATACTTAGTATTGGCAACTTTTTATGCTGTCTTTAATAGATATTATTAATGGCTGTGATTTTCTTCTTCCTTAAAAACCACCCCGCATTGATCGCATTTCAACCTTTTTTCAAATTCGTGCCCTTTAAGCGTGCAGCCTTCACCTCCACATTTTGTTAATCCACCCTTATACTGTTCTTCAGAAATTTCCGCCTTACAAGTACCAACACATACATAAACGACTTTGTTCATAATTGTTATATTTAATTATTAATACAAAAATTATAGCAGTTAAATTTTTTGAATTACAACCAAAAAAGAATCAGGGAAAGGGCAGAACGAGCCTCATTGGTAAACCAACCATTTTTTAGCAACAGACTTTGTATTTGAGCTAAATTCAGCCAATATCCCGGTAATGATAAATCAGCCTCACCTATATCAATAAGTCTATACTTGGTTATATCACGATAAAATCTTCCTCCCTCGTCAGATTGCAAAACCGTTTTCAAAATTTTTGCTCTGGGATAATCTATAAAAAATTTTGTTGATTTATTTTCACCAGGTTCTACACAAATAGTAGGGGATAACTCTGCATGATTATGTAAACCTGGCTCGACGATTATTTTGAAATTAAAAAATAACTCGCCGCTTATCCTGCCACAAATTAGATCGACCTGACCTTGGCCATAACTCTCAATGATCGGTTGATCCCACTCAAAAACTTCACGACTTTTTGTATCGACCTTCAAATACTTTATTTGAAAGGGTTTTTTTTGAATCGGTTCAATTCCAAAGTCGGAAATTTTCCAATTTATTAATTGATTTAATGGAATTATTTCTACAGAATTTTTGCTTTGTTGAAAAGATGATAGGCTTTTTTTCATTTTTTCAAACTGGCCTGTTTTAATTTCTTGATTATATGATTGTTTTAGTTCATTTGCGAAAGTTGTCTTAAATTTTGAAAATGGAGTTCGGTTGACCAGTTCTTTCCAAGGACTACAAACTAGTACCGATCGGGCATCAGTATTAACCAAATAATCTTCTGATAATAAATTTAATATCGTATCGACAGGTATCCATTGATGACTTTCGGGAATATTTAACTCTTGATTGTTTAATGCTAAAATATTAAGATTTTGTTTTTTAAAAAAACGACTACCTTGTTCACTTTGTAAAGTAGAGCCAATAACTTGAGGATGTTCCTTGGTAAATAAATGTGAGAAGGGCGGTTCTTTTCCTCCATGAACACGAAGAGAATTACTCTTGGTAGCCTGACAGGTAGGAGCAAGTTGGATAATATGTGAATTTCCCGGTTCAATTTTGGCTTGTACTAGAATTTCTTTTTCTTGTTTTATTTCTCTAATCAAAAAACCAAGAGTCCCGATTTCACGTTGATCAATAAATGGTTGATCTGACAAAATTCCTTGAGGATCTCGGAATCGTACCCCGATTATTTTAAAAAATTGACCTGACTTGTGAACAATTTTACCCTTTTTTAATGACCATGATGAACTTTTGAGAAGAGAGATCCATTCTATTTTAAATCCTGATCGTTTAATCAAACTTTTTAGCCAAGTATGTAATTTATTCATTGATTGTCAATTTCAACTTTCCTCTTCGCCTAATAAATTTTTTTTTCAAGTCTGCTCCAAAATACTCGAGAATCTCTTTACTAGCTTTAGGATCATTTAATAACCGGGCAATAAGTTGATCGGCGAATAAACTATGAGGGGCTGATTTTAAACTCCAAGCAAATTTAGCTAACATCACATATTGAATATTTTTCGATTTGTTATCTTTAACCATAATGTCAGGAAATATTGAGCTTAGATATTGGTTAATCGGCCACTGAGTATAACGATTCACAATTTCAACATTTTCTAAGGCACTTCTCAGATATACCTCTTTTTTGGGGCTACTGAAGTTAACTCCTTTAACAATTCTCATTTTCGTTAGTGGTTTATCAATAATATGTAACTGTCCTAACCCAGCCAATCTTACCCATAAATCGTAATCAGCCATTTGGACCATACTTTCATTGAATCCACCCAATTTAATAAGCTTATCTTTCCTCACAACTGCCGAAGCAATACCAAAATTAAATCCCGAAGTAAAAAATAGCCTTAACCACGCATCATTGTTTTTATTTTCCCCAACTAAATTTTTATGTGCCCAAGAATTTTTAATAACTTTTCCTTTTTCATCAATCATATCTATTCTGGTAAAACAAACAGATGTTTGTATATTTTTTTCCATCCAATCAACTTGTAGCTTTAATTTATTCGGTAACCATACGTCGTCGGAATTTTGAAACGCAATATATTTTCCTCGAGCCATTTTTATTCCCAAGTTTCTAGGATGAAACCTCCTATTAGGCACTAATTTTATAAGTTTGAGTCGCTTGTCTTTGATTTTTTCAACTACATCCGGAGTTCCATCCGTTGAGCCGTCATCTAAGACAATTAGTTCTAGATTGTCAAGCGACTGATCTAAAACCGACATAACAGCTTCCCTGATAAAAAGAACATGGTTAAACGATGCTAGAATAACCGAAACAAGAGGTTTTTTAAAAATATTCATACGATTTTCTGATAATTTTACCACAATAGTCTTCACCCGCTTCTAATTAATACTATTATTTGTTCGGTATAATATTAATGATGAAATTTTTAAAAAAGTACTGGTTATTGATAATTCTTTTTATAATAAGTTTTTTTGTTTTTTCGTTTAAGTTACCTAGCTCAACTTCTTTTGAAGGTGATCTCGGAAGAGACTTGTTCGAAATTGGAAAAATTAGTTTTGGAAATTTTACTTTGTTGGGACCTAAGGGAAGTTTTGGCGGGATATATACCGCCCCATATCATTATTATCTTTTTCTTCTCCCGTTTGTTAACAGCGGTCGCCAACTTAATGGAGTTTTATTTTTTAACGTATTTTTGTTTACTTTGTCTTTGGTATTTTTTAGTTTCCGTATGGCTAAAAAATTTGGAAAATTGACCGGTTTTTTGTCAGGTTTGACTATGATGCTTTTACCATTCTATATATTTTCGGCTCGCAATCCCGGCAATGGTTTTACTCCCGTTGCTTTCTTTGTGTTTTTTTTAACTTTTATTTATTTTTATGATCTGAATAAATTTAACTGGTTAAAAATATCTTTACTAGGTCTTTTTCTTGGGATAATCATTTCGTCATTGTTTGTCTATGCGATTATCCTTATTCCAATTTTATTATTTGTATTCTTACTTCTAAAAAATAAAAAAATGTTTTTGTTTTTTCTAGTTGGAATATTCTTTGCTTTTTCACCGCTAATACTTTTTGAATTCAAAAATCACTTTATCATGCTTAAAAATACTTTCGTTGACAAATCATATCTATCTTTTGTCAATAACACCAATTTACCAAATGGTGTCAAATTAAATAAAAATATTTTCGTTAATTCCCTGGATCTTATAAACAAAATGCAACCTTATTTTGGGATTAATCTTTATTTGACCGTATTTTTCTTACTCGCTTCACTACTTTGGATAAAAAAAATCAGGGAAAGATCTCTGATATTAATAACAGCTTTGAGTTTTGTTATTCTTAGTTTTTTGCTTCGTTTTCAGTATTCATCGCACTATTTGTTGCCAGCTTTAACATTACTTAGTTTTTGCCTGCTAACAGTAATTGCCGGTAATAAATATAAAATAATTATTTTTATTGCTTTAGTTTTATTATTGGTTATGTCATTCCCAAAAAGTTATTACTCTATTGCTCAAAGAAATTATTTGTTAGTAAAAAGTCGGGTAGAGAAGACTTTATCCAAACAGCTGATTAATAAGAACGATAAATTCAATATTATTTTAAAGCGATCTGACGACGCCCCAACCCCTGCCGGCAATGAATATCGTTTTTTCTTTCTAATAAACGGTTATGAACCCCAAAGTGATTTCTTATATAAAAACTCAGAAAAACTTTTTGTTTTTAGTGAAGAAAAAACCATCGATCTTAAAAGCTTTAACACATGGGAAATGTCAGAATTTGATTATTCAAAAGTCAAAAAAACCGAAGTATTTCTTCCTGATCAAAAAATGTTCGTATATTTTCTGAGTAAATAAATATTATAAACTTGATAAACTTAAATATATGAAAATAGGAATTGACATAACAATGCTCGTTTACGCAGGATCTGGTGTAGCAAATTACACCTATAATCTTGTAAAAAATCTTCTTGAAGTTGATAAAGAGAATGAATATCACTTGTTTTATTCTTCATTTCGCAAGCCAAAAAATTTTTATTATTTAGATGAATTAAAAAAAATGGGTGGAATAATTTATGATTTCAAAATTCCACCGACGATACTACAGTTGATATGGGGAAAATTTTCGCTTTTTCCTGTTGAATGGTTTATTGGTAGGGTCGATATTTTCTTTTCATCTGATTTTTTACGACCACCATTATTACCCGGAACAAGAGGTGTCACGACAATCCACGATCTTACTTGGAAAATTTTTCCTCAATATCATGAACAAAGGATTGTAGACGCCCACACGATCAAGTTGGAAAAAACTATTAAGTATGGCGACACAATTCTTGTAGACTCTGAAAGTACAAAACGTGATCTTAAAAAATATTATCCAAAAATAAACGCCGAAAAAATTCAAGTTATCTATCCCGGAATTGGCGATGAATTCAGATTGATAAATGATAAAGAAAAAACAAAAACGATTTTAAAAAAGTATTTTCCTAAATACTTAATACTAGATACTAAATACTTACTTTACGTAGGAGCAATTGAACCACGAAAAAATTTGGTCTTAGCGATAGAAGTATTTAGTGAGCTGATCAAGGATAATAAATTCGCAGACTATATATTTATAATCGCGGGCCGGGCCGGATGGAAAAATGAGGATGTTTTTCAATCGATTAAACGATTGAAGTTGGAAAACAAAGTAATATTTACCGGTTTTGTAGCCGATGAAGATCTGCCATTTTTGTACAGTGCCGCTAGTTTGACCGTTTATCTTTCTTCCTATGAAGGATTTGGATTGCCACCACTCGAATCATTAGCTTGTGGCACTAAAGTGATAGCCGGAGATAATTCTTCATTAAAAGAAACATTAGACAAGGAATTTTTAGTTGATATTAATGATAAGAATAAAGTTCTGGAAAAAATGAAGTATTTACTTAGCAATAAAATAAAAGTTGATTCTAAAGCAATCCAAAATAGGTTCAACTGGAAAGAATCAGCAAGGAAGTTTTTAGAAATAATCTCAAGTATATAATTATTTATTTTCGATATCTCTTCAAATCTGCCTCAACCATCATTTTCACAAGATCGTCAAATGAGGTCTTAGCTTTCCAGCCCAACTGTTTTTGAGCTTTGGCAGAACGGGCTTTTAGATTTGGCACTTCAGCCGGTCTTTTAAATCTGACATCGATAACAACGTGCTTTTCCCAATCAGAAATTCTGGCATGTTTAAAAGCCAGTTGGACAAACTCTTTTACCGAGTGATTTTCTCCTGTTCCGACTACATAATCGTCAGGTTTTTTATCTTGAAGCATAAGATACATCGCCTCAACATAATCTCCGGCAAATCCCCAGTCACGTTTTGCGTCCAAATTTCCCAAATAGAGTTTATCTGTCAAACCCATTTTAATTTTGGCAACTCCATCAGTTATCTTGCGGGTGACAAACTGCATACCTCGGATAGGGGACTCATGATTAAATAAAATCCCGTTGCAGGTAAATATATCGTAAGATTCTCTGAAATTAACTGTCATCCAATAGGCGTAAACCTTGGAAATTCCATATGGGGAACGTGGATGAAAAATAGTATTTTCGTCTTGAAATCCATCATTGTGACTCGTTCCAAACATTTCACTGGTTGAGGCTTGATAAAATTTAGTTGTTGGGGAAAAAAATTTAATGGCGTTGAGTAAATACAAAACCCCAAGAGCGTTGATCTCTGTTGTTAGTTTAGCTTGTTGCCACGAGGTACCAACAAACGATTGGGCGGCTAAATTATATACTTCATCAGGCATGGTTCTTTTAATCAAATGAAGTAGAGAAGACTCATCGGTCATATCGCCTTCAACAAACTCAATCTTCTTGGTTATCCCCAAATAATCAAGATTATCAAAAGAAATATTTGAATAACGCCTTACAAGGCCATAAACCTTATAACCTTTTTCAAGTAACAATTTAGCTAAATAAGGACCGTCTTGGCCCAAGATCCCGGTGACTAGTGCTGTTTTTGCCATAATAGAATAAATTATAACAGATTATTCTGTTTGTGCTACAATGATGGAATGCTTGAAAGAATTCTGAATTTCATCAAAAAGCCAACCAGTCGGGATGTCGTCATCAACACAATCGGAAACTACTTGAATGTCGTATTTATCGCGTTTTTTGCTTTTTTGCTTGTCCGCATCCTTGTACCATCTCAATACGGAGTCTTGAGCGTTTTACTTGGGATTTCCTATGTTTTAGCTAATATACTCGATTTTGGCACAACCGCGAGCATCTATTCATATCTTCCGGTCATGATCGAAAAAAAACACAAAAATATCTATATTTTTTTAAAGACAATCCTTTTTTATCAAACGGGTTTTTCTTTAGTCATTATCGCTCTTCTTTTTATTTTTTTCCCATATTTAGACAGAGTTTTCTTTAAAACCGGCGCTCCTCCGTGGGAGCTTTATATCACAACTTTTTCAGTTTTGTTTTTGGTTTGGCAAAATTATGCTATCAATGCGCTTTTTGCTGCAAAAAGATTTCTCAAAGCTAATATCTTTTTAAATCTCTCTAATCTAATAAAGACCATAATAATTTTTGTCATGATCCCGCTACATTTGGTTACGGTCGGTTCAATTATTTTTGTTTTTGGCATAATCGGACCAATCGTCTTTTTTATTCTTCTACTCTTTGAAAAGAGACACATTGTTTTCAGTATTTTAAAAGCTCCGGTAAAAAAAGAAGAATTTCGATTTGGTTACACGATTACGTTTTTTATCGCTTCACAGTTTTTTAATTTAGCCCAAAGAATGGACCTTTTTTTGCTGTCTTATTTTTTGTCAAAATCACCAGAAGTTGGATACTATGGATTAGCACAAAAAATAATTTTAACCGTTATCGCCTCTATCGCCAGCATTACCCAGGTCCTGTCTCCAAGATTTTCAAAGATTTCTACTCAACAAGAAGTCAGAAAAGAATTTAGAACCGGTTTAATTTATTTATTGATTCCTACCGCTTTTTTTATCGCATTATTTTTTACACCAAACATTATTTTTTACCTCTTTTTTACGGAAAAATTTGCTCAAACCGCGATTATTACCAAAACTTTAACTTGGCCTTATATCTTGTACACATTCCTTAACTTACCGTTGCTCTTTCTCTTATATACTGTTAAAAAACCTTCTTACATCTTAATCGCTAATTTAGCGATTTTTTTGATTGTTACCTTTGGGTGCTATTATCTTATTCCAACTATGAAAGTAACCGGCCCACCTTATGCCTTGGCCTTATCGTTTTTTGTTGGTTTAATAATCCTTTCCGTGACATCATTTATAGAATATAAAAAACTACCAAGCAAGACTACCTAATCCATTGTTCGTAGGTAACTTCCCGAAAACTAACTTCTTTTTTTATTTTGTATCCATTTTTGCTCAAAAGACTTTTGTAATCGAGCCCATAAATCTCCGTCACATAAGGAATAACGACAATTTCTTTTTCTTTAGACTCTTTAATACTTTCTAACTTTTTTACTTTTAAACTCCGACTATAATATTTAACAGGATCACTTGAAGCCATTATCATATAGACAGGTTTATCTTTCGGTAAATTATTAACCAAACCCTTCCAATCCTCTCGATGAAATGATGGATTCAAAAGATAAATCATTGAAAAAATCAAAAATCCGCCAGCCAAAACATAACCTCCGAGGTTGTATTTCGATTGGCCTGACAATCCAAAGCCTAATAATAAACATATTATAGGAATAAGATATATAAATCTAAAATATTGAAGCATTGGGATGAAGAACGAAACCAGAAATCCCAAAATCAGCGGGAAAATAAATAGATAATACGATAAATAAATATTTTTGATTTTTGATTTGTCATTTTGATTTTTTATTTTTAATATTTGATATAAAACATATCCCGTCCATCCTCCTGCAATTCCCCAATACATCCACTTCGGATAAAAACTAATTCTTCCGATAGAAAATTTTATTGGAATTAATAGTAAATTTTTTATATTGGCTTTTCCCAAAACCAGAGACCAATTTTTTACATCAATCAAACCGGATTTTGAGAACAGAAGTTGTTTGTATAGTAGGGGAGAGATCAATAAAGTAATTAGTATAAAGTATAAAGTATTTAGTATAAAAACCTTATAATTCTTTTTATATAAAAAATATAATAACATCGGTGCAATTAAAAATATTGAGCCATAAAACGTTAGAAAAGCTAGTGTTAAAAAAAGGTTCATTAATACTAAACCTTTGACTTTCGTCATCCCGAACTTGTTTCGGGATCCTGAAATAAATTCAGGATGACAAAACTGAACAAAAAAGTAAAGAGCTGACGTTAATAAAAACGTCGCCATCATATACATTCTCGCCTCTTGTGAATAATAAACGATCAATGGATTAAATAGGAAAAACACTGCGGCCCAAATCCCACCAACTAAGTAAACGAAATAACCTGTCATCAAGCTAAATAAAACTGATGGCATACGTAAGGCAATTTCTGAATAGCCAAAAAAATTAGTCCACAACTTCATAAATAGGTAATAAAGTGGGGGATGAAAGTCGGTTGGTGAAAATTTATTGATAATCTGTAAGAAACTAAAGTTTTTGACAATGTTGGCGGTTACTGCCTCATCCAACCAAAGTGACTGATTAAGAGCAATCAAACGAATAAGAAACGCGAAGAAAAAAACTAATAAAATTTTTTTATTAAACATTTGCTTAGCTTGTTGTGACAACCTAAAGAGCGGGATACGGGAGTCGAACCCGTCTCCTCTGCTTGGAAAGCAGATATTCTACCGATGAACTAATCCCGCTTTATTTTAGAATTAAAGTATACCAAATAATCCAAAAAAATTATTAATTTTATCTCCTTCGAAGTCACTAATATGTTGGATATCAGAAAAGCTAAGATGTAGGATAACTCTACCTTTTTAAAGGAGTTATTCCCAAAAAATCTTTTTTTGAAAGTGCGTAGTGAAAAGAGGCCCAAAACGATAAATGTATAAATAGTGCGGCCAAGAATCCTAAAATTCCTTGAGATTGTAAATATGCAAAAATTAACCCTCCGAAAAGCGAACCAATTATAGTGAAAAGGGCAAATTTTTTAGGAAGAAAAAATACTGCCGGAATATGAACAGCAAAGAACACCAAACCAAACATGACTGGAGAAACCCCAAAGGTTAATAAGCCACCCAAAAAGCAAACATCTTGAAAAAGTATTTCAAAAAATTTTGGTAACTGATAACTAAACCTTTCTTTTTTAGCATAGTAATCATTTTTGTAAAGAATCGGGACAAAAAGCCACAGTATAAATAAGAATAAGACAACCATTAAATGGTAGAAAGAAAGATCATCAAAATATATAAAGAACTGATTTTGATAAACAACAAAAAGGACTAGCGAGAGAATTATAAAAAAAAGAGTATGTTGCCAAGGTTTTTCATAATAAGTAATCTTATGTTTTTTAAAAAGATAATTAGCGAAACCCAGCGAACTAATCCAAAAAAACAGCCAAATTATCATCCATGTAATCATAAGTTATTTTAATTATATTGTATTAGTCATGAGATACTTCCATCAAATTGTTAAGATGCGTCATGATGGAGTTCGAGTAAAAGTTACTTTCCCCAACCTTGTGGGTGATTTTTGTACCAAACAAGAAGAGATTTGACTGAATCTTCGATCTTTCTTTGAGGTTTCCAATTTAATATTTTTTCTGCTTTTGTTATATCGGCGATCTTTTTGGCATCATCTCCTTGTCTTGTATTGGCTTTTTCAATTGGAATTTCTACACCGGTTAGTTTCTTAACCTGATTGACAACCTCAAGAACAGAACTTCCCGTTCCGGTTCCCAGATTAATTATTTCACTTTTTCCTTTTGAAATAAGGTACTCCAAAGCTTTCAAATGAGCTTCATTTAAGTCGACTACATCAATATAATCTCTTATAGGAGTTTTATCATGAGTGGATACTTCGGGGCTGGTAAGATAAAATTTTTCGATTCCTAGGGCACCACGAACAGCGTTTTGAACTAAAAGGGACGACGGTTTCTTTGAATCACCGATTGATCCGTCTGCTGTCGCCCCGCAAACATTAAAATATCTCAGGATCATATAATTAAATTTTTTTAATTTTCCGTACCACTCGATTACTTCTTCAGCCATTTTTTTAGAAGCCCCATACGGGGTCGTTGGCTTAAGCGGATGCTTTTCATCTATGGGAAAATATTCCGCTTCACCATAGACCGCACAAGTTGATGAAAAAATAATATTTTTGATATTAAATTTATCCATAGTCGAAAGAAGGTTCGCGGTGACAGCAACGTTATTCAAAAAATATTTACCAGGATTATTTACCGACTCATCTACCAAGCATGACGCAGCATAATGAACGACAGCAGAAATGTTGGACTCTTTCTCAAAAATAGGGGAGAGGTCACCTTTTAAATCTATTTCATAAAATTTAAATTGATTAGGGTATTTTTTCGATAAAAGTTCTAAAGGTTCTTTGTATCCAGTCTGAAAATTATCAAGACCTACCACTTCATATCCTGATTTTAAAAACAGATCGGTCGCTACCGAACCTATATAACCGCCCGCGCCCGTGATTAGAATCTTTGACATAAGTATATTCTAACAAAGAATGTCAAATAACAAATATCAAATAACAATTGAATAACAAATTACAAATATTAAATGTTTAAAATATTTGTTATTTGATATTTGAGATTCAATTGATGTTTGTTATTGGTTATTTGTTATTTCTCAATCTATGCCATGGGTGCCAGTTCACCCTTCCTTCAGCCAGATATATTCCACCGAAAATAAGAATACTTCCTAAAAAATAAAACGAATTAGGAAATTCTCCCAATAAAGGAATGGCCACTAAAACTGCAGTTACCGGATCAATGTAAGTAAAAATTCCAACTTCTTGGGCAGATATCTTTGAAACACCGTAATAAAAAAGCCAGTATGCCAAAGCGGACGAAAAAAATACACCAAAAATTATACCTGTCCACCCCTGGATATTTAACTCCGAAAAACTCCAAGTTTGCATTTCATTTATAAAAAACGGCAAAAAGGTTACGGCGCCAAAAAAGAAAGTAATCAACGCCACTTGAAAAGAATTAATTTTTTTTAAGATATCTCTTCCAATCAAAGTCTGGAAAACAGTACCGAGGGTGGCGATCAAAATAAACATATTCCCGCTAATTTCACCCATGACAAAGTTTTTTCCTTCCAACAAAATTGGTGAAACTATGATCAGAAGCACTCCAGCCAATGCAAACAACATTCCAAACATCACCTTTAATTTTGATCTTTCCTTTAAAAAAACCAGGGATAAAAAATAAATAAATACCGGTGCGGCCGACGCAATTATCGGAGCATTGATGCTCTCGGTTTTTTTTATTCCCAAGAAAAAAAAGGCGATGTTGATAGTAATTCCAAAAAATCCAACTAAAATAATTTCGACCCACTGACGAAGTGTTAATTTCTGCCATCTGTTAAATGTAAAAGGAATAAAAATTAGCCCGGCAAAAAAGAATCGAATAAATGCTAAAGTAAATGGAGGAATATTTTCTAATGAAAATTTAAAAATCGGTGACGCAGCACCCCAGATGATGTTGGCGATTATTAGAGCTAAGATAGGGTTCATCTTTATTAATGTCAAATGACAAATGATAAATAACAATTGAATAACAAAATACAAATTTTAAATGTTTAAAACATTGGTTATTTGATATTTGATGTTCAATTGATGTTTGTGATTGGTTATTTGTTATTATTTTTGCTTAAGTACACAATCAGTTCTCCAATTATCCCCGTCATCACCACCTGAATGCCAACGATTATCAGGAGGATTCCGAGCCAAAGAAGTGGACGAGTTACCAATAAAACACCAAAGAACAACCTTTCAATTGTTAAATAAAATGAAATTGCAAAACCAATAAAAAATGTAACTCCACCTATCATTCCAAAAAAGTGAAGTGGTTTTTCTGAAAATTTAAATAAAAAGTAGGCAGTCATTGTATCGAGGATCCCGACAAATATTTTAGATTTACCGAACTTTGTACTTCCGAATTTTCTTTGATTATTGGTAACAGGAACTTCCGATACTTTATAACCATTTAAATAAGTAGCTAATGGAAAAAATCTGAAATTATTTCCATAAAAATTAATGTCTTTCAGGACTTCACGATCAAAAGCTTTAAAGCCACAGTTAATATCGGTAAAAGGTGAATGGAGAAAAGTCCTTAAAAACCAAGAGGCAATTTTTGAATAAGTTTTTACAATGATATTTTCTTTACGATTCATTCTGACACCGTTCACCAGATCATAACCTTCATCTATTTTTTTCAAAAACTTTATAATGTCCTTCGGGTTATCTTGCAAATCACCATCCATAAAAACAATGATTTCCCCATTTGAATTCTCTATCCCTGTTTTTAAAGCCCGGCCTTTGCCTAATCTTTTACGGTGATTAATTAATTTTATATTTTTACTTGTCTCTGAATTCTGAATTTTAAATTCTAAATTATCGTTTGATCCATCATCAACCAAAACAATCTCGAATTCTTTTTTTATTTTTTCCATTTGGTTAACCAACCCCTTAACCAATACAGGAATACTTTCTTTTTCGTTGTAGAACGGAATTATTATTGAAATCATATTTTTTTGTAAACTTCGATACTGTTTCCACCTTGATCATCGGTAAAGACCATCTGAAAATTTTTGTCATCCAGGAGTTTAAAATAAAACTTAACTGGGATTCCTTCTTTTTCAAAAACTCCTATTTCTGATCGATTAATGATAATATAATCGGCTAAGGTATATTTATCAATCTCATTTTTATAAATATCCTCATCGGTTTTACCCATTTGAGCAAAACTGCTGTCATAAAGAAAATTAAAATAGTACTTTCTGTTGGTGAATAGTGGTGCGAGTTTTGGAGTGGTTGAGACCTTTATATTTTCGTCTTTTAACTTTCCTACCCAGTATTCAATTGACCTGCCTTTTGTTTGATCAAGGTCTTGATAGAATGAAGGCTGCTTGACGAAATAGGGTATAGGATTGTAAAGATAAATTGAGTAAATATTGCCTAATATAAAAACTACTAACAATATTCTTTTGACCACTTTGTTTTTTAATTTCTTATCTAAGTTTTTGAAACCTAATATTAAAGAGAAAAATAAAAAAGCAACAATTATTGAATTGTAATGAAAATAAATTGACCTCTGATTTGAGTTTATGCTTATTATGTTTATCGCCCATTCAGGTAAGCTAATCAGCATGGTCAACGGAGAAAAAAGTGCAAAAAATAGCGGACTCACCAATAATCCAATATATGGAATTCCGAATTTTATAATTTCTGGCAATCGTTCTTCTATATTAACAAAATAGCCTGCGGCAAAATGTTCACTTCCTCGAAAATAGGGAATAATAAAATAGACTGTTGAAATAAAAAATATTGTTCCCAAAATTCCCGTTATTATTCCAGTTTTTTTTTCTTTCTTTATAAAGTATAGATATACCCCTAAAAATACGACTACCAAACCGACATGCTCTTTGGTTAATAAACTTAAAAATATAAAAAAATAGTACCAAAAATTTTTCTTGATTAAATTGAAATAAAGGGCAAACAGAAAAAAAGTAGTTGCCAAAGTAACCGCGTGAAAATCAAACAGTACCGCTCTCTGCACAGCAAAATAAAAAAGGAATGAAAGGGCAAAAATCAGACTAATTAAACTCTTTTTTAAAATTTTTTTAGAAATCAAAAAAACCGCTAAAGCACCTAGTCCCAAAATTATCGCTTGTCCAATCAGAAGCACTTCGGGACCGTTATATATTTTGTAAAAGGGAGCAAACGCTGCCAGGATCGGATCAAAATGAATTGCCAAACGGGAAATATTTTTTTTCAGATCTTGATTGGTCATTTCAAGAAATCTACTTTGGGATGTGTTATAAACAACCTGATTCATTATTCCAAGATCGTAGTAATAAGAATTTAAGGTGCGATATCGACGGATTGATAAGTAAGAAAATATTATAATAAAAGAAAGAATCGCCATCCCTAATATTGTTTGAAAGATATATTTTTTCATTTATTTCCCGAGTGAAATTTTTCATGTATTTGTTTCAGCCCAAAGTTTGTTACATGAGTATATATTTGAGTTGTTGCTATATTTTTGTGTCCCAGCATTTCTTGGACTGATCTTAGATCTGCTCCATGCTGTAATAGGTCAGTAGCATAGGAATGACGCAAAATATGTGGACCAATTCGGGTTGTGATTCCAGCCATTTTTCGATACTTATCAATCATTCTTTCAATTGACCTAGCCGAAAGCCTTAATCTTTCATCAGTCAAACCTTCGGTCCCTTTTGGACCCGAATAACGAATAAAAAGAGGTCGATAAGGATCGGACCTTTTAGTTAAATAAAGATTCAACCATTCTTTTGCATGTTTTGATAAAAATACTACTCGGGCCTTTCCACCCTTCCCAATTACACCAAATTCTCCAGACTGTACATTGGCCTGTTCACGATTCAAAGAAACCAGTTCTGAAACTCTGAGACCGGTCGAAAAAAGGACCTCTAAAATAGTCCTATCTCTAAGCCCAATTTCTTCTTTTGGATCAACGATTTCAAACAATCTTTTTAATTCTTCAGGCGATAAAAATTTTATTATACGATCACGATTTTTCCCGAGCTCAACCATATCAGGAGAGAGCGACTGGATGCGCTGACGAACCAGGTAGCGGAGGAAGCTCCTGAGTGCTACCAGGAAGTAATTTTGAGTTTGGCGCTTCAGGACACCCTTATACGGATTTTTATATTCGTGAGAAATATATAAACGGAAGTTCCTGACAATATTATCATCAATTTTACCAACGTCAAAATCTTCAGCTTTATTTGGTGATAGTAGCCACGATTGAAAAAAGTTCAGATAATATCCATACATTTTTACGGTCTTTAAAGAAAGATTTTTATCCAATTCGCAGTATTCCAAAAAACGCAAGATGGCCTCTTTAATTCCCATGAGCTAATTCTATCATTTTTCCTTAATATCGACTGAAAGAATTTGTACTGGAGAAACGGGGGTTGACATTTCTCCGGAAAAACTTTGTGTGACCGGGGACTCCGCAATCTTATCAACGACATCAATTCCTGCTGTAACTTTTCCAAAGATCACATAGTTTTTTGGTAGGGGATTATCGGCATGCATAATAAAAAACTGACTACCGTTGGTATTTGGCCCGGCGTTAGCCATGGCGATTGTTCCGCGGGTATATTCTCCCGTAAAAGGTTCATCATCAAATTTATATCCTGGTCCTCCAGTACCGTCACCTTTGGGATCTCCACCCTGGATCATGAATCCTTTAATGATTCTGTGAAAAATGGTTTTATTATAAAAACCTTTTTTTGCGAGAGTAACGAAGTTGTTGACGGTTTTGGGTGTTTGATCAGTATTTAAAGAAATAGTAATGTCACCTTTTTCAGTGTGCATAATTGCTATAGATTTTTTTGTTTTTTTCGTTTTAGAAGTTTTTTTCATATTTATAAAAAGGAAACTAATAATCACTATTATTACAGTTCCCAAAATTAATAATAATAGTTTTTTACCCATGATGAAGTAGTATAATTTAAATCTTTTCTTATGTCAAAACAAAACCGCCCACAATATTTGGTTTCCTCAGATTCAATCGGATTTATGGGAAGTCCAGAACAATTGGTAGAGCTTTGGAAAGAATACTTTGACAATAAAACCCTTGATGGGGTAGAGGTTATTGCCTTTAAACCTATGAGTAATTTAAAAAAATTACTAAAAACTTTAAAAAATAATAATATGACCGTTTTATCTTTTCACGGAAAAACTGGAGGGGAATATCAACTAGATATATTACCTAGAATCATAATGACAGTTGTTAATTTTGGTATTGCCGATGCTGAAAATATTTTAAAAATTTTTCCTGAAACCGACTTTCTTTCTCACGGACCATATTTAAGTACTAAAAAAGTACAGCAAAATATTTTATTTCAAAAACCAAAAAAAATATGGATAGAAAATCATTTATCCGGAAAGCATGGAGTCGAGGATGCGATCAAACAAATAATTTTCTATCGAGGAAAAAATATTGATGCTGATGGGATGTTGGATATATATCATTATCTTGCTGATTCTGAGGAAAAAATACTAACAAGCTGGCCAACTTTGGTCGGTGAAATAAGATCATATATTTTTCTAAAAGATAAAAACGGTAAGCAGTTATTTAAAGGAGTTCATTTTCCGATTGGAACCAGATTAGGTGACTCACTTCCCATTGATGAAATGACCGATGAAATGTTGGAACTGTTTTCTAGAGAAATTATTCCTCATGTTACACGAGTGGTATTTGAAAATCAGCAAAAAAATCTTGGGTTGTTATTTTCAACAAACAAAATGATAGAAAGTCAAAAAGTGAGAAATAAAAGAATTATTGAACGTTTCAAAAAAACAGGAATTATTTTATAAATTTGTATTTTAAAAGGAGTGTCCCGGCTTTATTTAATTTTTTAATGTTTATTAGTTGTAAATTTATATTCAATAACTGTTCTTCAACAATATTTTTTCCGCTACCAAAGATCTTTGGTTCGATTGTTAAATATAATTCATCAACTAAATTTTGTTTTAAAAACAAACCGTTAATTATTCCTCCGCCGACTAATAACATTTTTTTATAACCCCTTGATTGCAATTGTTCAATCAATTTTTTTGGGGATTCGTTTAAAAATTCCAGCTGACCTTTAACAGACCGATCAGAATATTTTATTGGATTTTTGGTCATCACAATTCTTAATTTATTTTTTTCTAATTTTATTATCGTTTTTGACGCTTCGTATGTTGATCTGCCCATGACAATTAAATTGTTTTTTTTGATCAAAGAAAAAAAGTATTTTTGATCTTCTTTTGAAGTCCAAGTGTAAATATTTATGTCGTTACCATTAGTAATTTTTCCATCGATGCTTGAGAGCATTACCATCGTTACTTTCATTTTTTTGTTTCTTTTTTAAACCACCTAACACCTAGATATACGAAAGGCGTTTCGATCACCGACATAAAACATTTCATAAACCAATATGGAAGAATTACGCTAACTAAAAAAGTGTAATTTTCCGTAAAAGATTTATCAAAAGCATAAAATGCCAGAGTCATAAAAATTACCGTGTCGAAAAATAGTGAAATAATATTTGAAGCGTTATTTCTAAACCATAAAGCTTTTTTACCGAGACTCTCTCTAATTTTCATAAAAATTGCTAAATCAAGCATATCGGAAATAGCAAAAGCTAATAAACTAGCAATGGAAATCCTGGCAGTTTGTTTAAAAATTAAATCGTAGGCCGGTTCACTTTTTAGATATCGAGTGGAGGGTGGAAGAGCGGTAAAGAAGAGTGAAACCATGGAAAGCAAAAACACCATGACAATACTAGATCTGATGACGCTTCTTGTTCGTTCTGGTCCAAACACTTCAGTGATAATATCATTAATGGAATATATTATCGGTAAAACAAAAATTGCTGTACTGGCATTTAGTTTAAAATTGCCAATCGAAAAAATTGGAAAAGTTTTGCTTCCCATCAGTTCCGAGACAATTGTACAAAAAACATACAAAGCGATTAAAAAATCAAGCTTTTCAATAGCAAACCACGATTCAATTTTTTTTAACATAGGACAATTTAGCAAATTATTTTTTCCATTTCAACCACTTTTCTTCAACCTCTTTCTCTAAATCAATTTTATAAAATTTAGCTAGCAATAAAACGTGACTAAATACATCGGCAACTTCTTTATGAAAATTATCTTTTATTTCTTCCTCGGTCTTACCTTTATGACGTCCTTGTTTTATCATCATTAAATAAGATTGGATAAGTTCTCCCATTTCCTCTTGAAGTTTCAAAACAAACCAATTCCCATCGCGGTCGATATCAAATTTTTTTGAATAGATCTTGGACACCGCTTCAACTTCATCAGTTAAATCTTTGATATTCATGAAAGTATTATAACACTTCTAGCGCCAATCAATAGCTTTTGCCCCGTGTTTTTCAATATATTTATTACACTGACTAAAATGATGATTCCCAAAGAATAAATGAGCGGAATATGGCGATGGATGACCGGAAATCAAAACTAAATTTTTTACTCGATCAATTACTTCACCCTTTGTTTGGGCATATTTTCCCCACAGCAGATAAACAATGTTTTCACGATTATCATTAAGTGTTTTGATAACTGCATCGGTAAATTTTTCCCAACCCTTTTCCTTGTGGGAAGCGGGATTACCTGCGGCAACGGTCAATACGCTGTTGATCATCAAGACTCCCTGAGAAGCCCAACGGGAAAGATCACCGGAAGATAGGGGAGTTACCCCCAAATCATTTTTAATTTCTTTATATATGTTTTTTAGTGATGGTGGTAAAGTTATCCCGTCGTTAACGGCGAAAGATAGTCCATTGGCTTGTTTTTCACCATGATAGGGATCTTGCCCGACGATAACAACTTTGACCTTGTTGATCGGGCAAATATCAAAAGCGCGAAAAACATTTTTTGCAGGTGGGTAAACTTTACAGGTTTGATATTGGCTACGGACATATTTGGTGAGTTCTTCCCAATACGGTTTCTCAAACTCCTGCTTCAAAACCGCCTTCCAAGCTTTATCTATTTTAACGTCTTTCATATTCGATTCATTTTTTCAGTATTCCTTCAGAATAAGGGATTAAAAATATATTAAGTGTATATCAGGGTAGTACACGAATCAAGAAAAAGTAATCTAACAAACAAAACACCAATATAAAAAAATATTTTTGTTTACCGATAACTTTTTGCACTCAGAGCGCAAATCTTCTGCTCTGAGTGTTTTTTTTGTCAATTTTTGTTTCTTTAAGCAAGTCGTAAGTTAGATGAACATAAGAATCTTTTAAGACCTCGCATTTGATTAATTTTAGTGATTTTATTTTTTTCAAATCTTCCTCATTATGTAAAGATTCTCCACCTATCAATGACTGAGTATCTTTCCCACCAACCAAACATGGAGCAATAATAATTGATACGTGGTCGATCAGACCCTGCCTTATCCAAGCAGAATTAATTGTCCCTCCTGACTGTATCGTAATTTTTTCCGCACCATATTCTGATTTCATTTTGCATAGTAAATCATAAAGATCAACTTTTCCCTCATAAAAAATAATTACAATATTATTGTGTTTTGATTTTAATTTAAACGCCGGATGTTCCTTATTGGTAGTTACAAGATAAAGAACTTTTACCCATTTGGATAAATATTCAACGCCTTTTTCAGTCAGGTGAGGTTTATTATCGATAATTATAAAACTGCAACCCATTTTTATTGGCTCTTTGTCTCGGATATTAACTCCTATCTTTGCCATCACGCGCCCGGTATTAAAAGAAAAAGGATCAGTTGTTTTTTCTATCTCGTAGTATTGATGAAGCCCTTCTTTGACACCGGAAATCCTTTTGAAATCTAAGTCAACATCGAGCTGATCACTATCGCCAGTTGAAATTTTACCATCCAATGATTCAATCAAAAACAAAGTCGTTTCCGCTCTCTTACTATGGTCTTTCATATCTTAACAAGTATATCAAATCTAGGGTCAGTCCCTATAAGGACTGACCCTATAAGGAGAGTCCCTTTTTAATCTAATAATAAACTTACATGAGTTTTATATTCCTCTTCTGATTTTTCTTTGTAGTTTTCGATAAAAATTTTATAACTTTCAAATTTGTGAAAAGTATTTTTTACAAAGATATTTAATATAATGTCTTTTTTTATCCAGTTTATTTTTATTATGTTAAGATACGTTTGGTAACTGCTCCAGGGATACGTTTCTAAGGGTTGCTCTCTATTTAATATCTCTCGTGGATTAAGATGGATATACCTACTGAGATGCAAAAAATATTCTTCATTCTGAATTAAAACAGCCTTATATCTCCCTTGAAATAAAGGCCCAACACGATGATATTTTCGATTAAAATACATTGTATATTTTGTGATAAGACTACGCATAAAAATTTCTATATCTTTTCTATTTGTTTGCCTCAATTCAAAGTGAAAATGATTTGGCATTAATACATAACAAACAAGTTCTATTTTGTTAAAAAAATTATTTAGAGTATATATTTCTGAAATAATTTTATTTTTATTTTTAAAATCGGCGCTATTATCTTTATTGATGTCGTTTATAGATTTTTCTATTGGTGAAAGATATATTTTTAAATAAGAAAGAAAGACGCAATAATCCTGTTGATCTAGGAATATATTTCTTTTTTCGACGCCACGATTGTAAACGTGATAAAATCCATTCTCAATATATGTTTTAATTGAATTTTTTGCTGGCATATCTAGGGTCAGTCCTTATAAGGACTGACCCTATTTAAAAACAAATACAAAACCCTGTCCACCGCTTATAACCTACAAAAATAGTGAATTAGATTGTTGCATGAATATATTTTTGACGATAGACTATTACTCTCGATGAGGCTAAAAAAAATTATGTTAAAGATAAAATAAGAAAAGAAGTAACGGCAAAAACGATTCCTATATATTGTCCAGGTGTCAATACTTCTTTCAAAACTAACAGTCCCAGTAAATTTGAAAGAACCAACGATGTGGCGCCAAAAAGACCCATTGTCCTCCCAAGATTAATGGCCGTAAAAACATATAGTTGACCAAACATGGCTATTATCCTAATTAAAAAATAAATTAAGAACCAACTACTTAAAAAAGTATTTAAGACAAATCCATGTTTAGGCATATTTCCTCTTGCCAGTAAATCACTCGTAGTAAAAAGTAACTGGGTTAACACGACTACAATTATTGGCCAATTCATATTTATTATTAATGAAAAAAATAATTAATTATTCCAAACAAAATAACTATCGTCACCAGAATCGTTGTAATTAGTAAACCTATTTGACCAGCCTTCTTATACGCTTTCCAAGAAGAATAAAGCCAAAATGGTTGTGCTATCAAGTTAATTACCAAACTCCATTGAGGATATTTTAATGCAATCGCGATCTGGGTTCCCACTGTCAAAATCGGAATCGCAACTTGGGTAATCGTATTAAATAAATTTTTATTTTTTTTCATATTTATTTAGCCAACTTCAAAAGTTGTTACCCCAAAAATTTTATTTAAATTAATCTTGGGTTGTTTCTTTGTGTACATTCTAGCAGTTTCAAACATCGGTTTCATTTTGTATTTTTCTGCCAACTTGACGGCTTTTTTATTTACTTCAGATATATCAAAAAATACTGGAGAGTTAATTGCAAAATTATTTAATTTCTTAAAAAGCTTTTCTGCAATTAATTTGCCATCTGCAAACAGAGGACCGATTTTGTAACCTGTGACACATTTACGGATCATTCCATACCCTAATAATTTGTTATTTTTTAAAAAACCTAAAGTTAAACTTTCCGGTTGCTTTATCCAATATTTAAGAAATTGAGGTCGTGGAACAGGAAAGAGTAGACTATCATATTTAGTCAAAGTGGTAAAAGAAATTTGATTAATATTAACAATATCATCCTCGTTAATTTTATATTTTTTACCAACTCCTTGGTAGCGAATATTTCTGTAGGCCAATTTAAATCCTGATTTTTTATAATTTTCTTGTTGAGAAACAACACCGTCTAAGCCAATATTTTGAGTTTTTAAATAATTGATTGCTTTGTTCCAGATTTTTATTCCATAACCTTTATTTCTATGTTTTGAATGAACAATATATAAACCGATAAAACCAAAATCTTTTCCATAAGACACGGCGGAAATACAAGAAATTGGTTTTCCGTTAAGAAAGCCCATAAAAAAACCATTCGAATCAGTATTGTAAAATGCGTCTCGATCATGAAGTCCGGGATTCCAACCTTCAGATTCGGCCCAAGAAATTGCAATATCAAGGTCTGATTTAGTCATTCGACGAATCACGTATTGGTTATTCATTCCAAGAAAAGTATAGCAAGAAAAACTTATTTATTTTTTTTCCTTAACGTTGGATAAACTAAAATTGAGATAGTTAGAAGCATTAATGCCCCAACAATATAAAATACTTTTAACCAAGATAGATCATTTACATTCATTTTAACAAAAATAAACTTATAAATATCGAAAGTAAAGATAACCCCAAACCTACTATTACTATAAAATAGTTTATCATGTTCCCAGTAAAAAACGGAGTTATAATCGTAGCAAAAAATACAACTCCAACATTACTAATAAATTCTGTCAACCTATCTAGCTGACGTTTATTAAACTCTAAGTTCATTCATTCAAGAATAAAATAGAAGCTTTTTATTGTCTACTGTTTATAACCTACAAAAGTAGCTGATTAGATTGTCAGAAGAGTATATTTTTGACGATATATGCCCTAATTATTCCTCGACAAACGTCAATGCTGTTCCACTGAGATTGGCACGACCGGTGCGGCCGATGCGGTGAATATAATCTTCGTAGGTTTGGGGAATATCATAGTTAATGACGTGGGTGACGTTGGCAATATCAAGACCTCTTGCGGCGACATCAGTAGCCACCATTATTGAGACAACATCTTCCTTAAACATGCGGATGGCCTGTTGACGCTGAAACTGAGCTTTATCTCCATGAATTGAAGTTACTTTAAATCCTTTTTGAAATAGGTCTCTGGCCACTCTTTCTACTCCATGTTTCGTTCGACCAAAGACTAAAACCTTTTTAAACTCTTCTTGTCTAAGGAGAGTTGAAAGTTTTTCCATTTTTGACCCGATTTTTTTATCCAATCTGACTAAATCTTGCTTAATGTTTGTTAAAGTTTCTTGAGTTTTGACTGAGATAGTAACCGGATTTTTCACAAAAGATGAGATTAATGAGCTAATAACCGGCGAAACAGTGGCTGAGAAAAACAATGACTGACGATCGGCGGGTAAATAGGAAATAATCTCTTTGATGTCGTGAATAAATCCCATGTCAAGCATTTGATCGGTTTCGTCAAGAATGATCATCTTAAACATTCCTAGTTTCAAAATTCCACGATTGATCAGATCTTTAAGTCGACCTGGTGTTCCAACAACAACGTGTGGATTATGTCTAAGACCTGAGATTTGCATCTGCATCGAAGACTGACCGATACATAAAGTACTATAGATTGGCATATTGCCGGAAAATTTTCTCAGTTCATCTCGGGTTTGTAAGGCCAGCTCACGGGTAGGACTAATTATAAGGGCTTTATAATTAAAGTCCTTCAAAATATTTTCAACCAATGGGATCAAAAAAGCAGCTGTTTTTCCGGTACCTGTATTGGCGATACCTATAACATCTTTACCTGATCGGATCGCAGGAATACCTTGGGCTTGAATTGGGGTCAGGTTTATATAACCATGATGAGCAATTGTTGCCTTTAAAGTTTCTGGTAAATCGAGACTAGAAAATAATACTTCCGCAACAGCTTGGGTAGGGATAACTTGGGTAGTTTTGACATTAGCCCTGCGGATAAATTCGTGAATATTACCACCGGTCATATTGCGACCTCGACCGCGACCTCCACCACTAAAACGAGATGGGCCTGATGGCCTGCTAAATCGATTAAACCTGCCTGATGTTGATGGCTGAAAACGTCTTGTATACATAAAAATAATTAGGGAAATTTATAAATAGATGTAAGAGCGCGAAGCTCTTCTAAAAATAATGAAGAAGAACTTAAAAGTTGTTTAAAAATTTAAAAGCGAAACTTACTATCTGGTAATAATTATAACAGAATATATCTACTTAACAACCTCAGATTGATATTCGAACCGTTTGATTTTAACTCCTTTAACTTCAATAATTTCTTCAAACATTTTTTTAGGTCTGACCCATAAAGTTGATAGGGGATTGTTGTGAAGACATTTATAGACGACAAAATCCTCCAAAGTTTCACTATGTTTAGCAATTCCAATTACTTGATAAAATTTTCCTTTGTAATGTTTGTATTTTCCGAGTTTCATAATATTAAATCAAATTTTATTAGCCCCCATAATCCCATAAAGCAAAGTGTAAAGTAGTTCATTTACAGGAACTTTTATATTGTGTTTATGGGCCAGTTTTAAAAGATACCCGGTAAAAGCTTCCAGTTCTATTTTTTTTCCAAGTTCGATATCTTGGAGTGTTGAAGTTTTAAATGTACCGAGTTGTTTAGCTAACACAATTGCTTCTTTAATCCTTTCTTTTTTTTTAAAAGGGATGCCTTCTTTGTTAGCAACTAAAATAATTTCATTGAATGTTCGAACACATAAGTCTAAAATTTTTGGTTCGTTTAGCATTTGATCCACTCTCAATCTGGTAATAGCCGAAATTATATTAAACGTGCAACTCCAAGAATATTTTTTCCATCTTTCGGTTTGAATTTGTTTGCTGATAATTGTTTCTATTCCGGTATTTTTAAAAATTGCCGAAAGATCTTTTAGTCGGGGGGTTATTTTTCCGTCATATTCACCAACTTCAAAAACCGCAAATCCTAGGTTTTTAAAATAACCGAATTTAGGACTACTATAACCACCTTTTGTCAGGGCTGGAAGTACCCGTTCTTTACCTATTGCTTCAGATAATATAAGGTCATTGTTAATCCCATTTTGAGGAGTAATCACAGTCGCATCATCAGCAATATATTTTTTTATTTTATTAATTGTTGATTCGGTATCATACGATTTCACTGTAAATAAAATATATTTGCAATTTTTTAGTTCTGTTGGATCATCGGTAAATATTGTATCTTTGATTACTGAAGTTTTCTCTTTTGTTTCCAAAGTAAGCCCATTTGATTTTAACGTTTCCAAAGTTTTGCCTCTAGAAAAAAAGACAACATCATAACCGGCTAATTTTAATTTCGCCCCAAAATATCCTCCCACCGCCCCCGTCCCAACAATTCCTATTTTCATAAAAATATTATATCAGTTGCATTTTGGTAAAAACGTTTAGTATGATGATTTCATGATGGTCAAAAAAAGTTTTAGTTGGCTATTCATCGTGTTGTTAGTAGCGATTATTATGGTTATTGCCGGAGGGGCATATTACCTGGGAACGAGATCAACTTCAAAACCACTTCAGATTTTTCCATCAAAAACCCAACAAACAAGTATTTCAGTTCAACCTACGATCGACAAAACATTAGGACCACTTTTTTCCGGAAGTGTGAAAAAAATAACCGATGATCTGGGATTATTCAAAATTTCCGACACCGATAAAGAAAATGGCGTTCCCGACTCGATTGTCTATTATGAAGCAGGTGTATTTATTCGCGGTGACTATAAAGGTTACACCCGAGTTCTTGCCATCCGCCCATCTGAAGGACCAGGACCAAGTCTGCAATTTATTTTAGCTACTAACGATTTTAAAACATATTTACTGGACGATCCACAAAATAAAACAAGTAAATATCCTGAGACTGACTGGGATAATCCTTATATGTATATAAATAAAGATAAAATTTCAAAAACTGTCGCTCTTGATACCGAACATCCAAATGTCATCAACCTCGATAAACCTTATGGATTGATAAAAGAGGGGAGTGTATTGACCGAAACTAAAAAGACCGGGCAGAAAGACAAAAACGGAAATGATATCTATCTTGAACAACCGATAACTCAATTTGACAAAGCGCAATCTTTGACAACTTCCGAAAAACAGCTGACCTTTTTTGCCGGTGGAACTGATTGGGGAACCGGAGAAGGATACTCAGATAAAGAAAAAAAATCTTTAGAAATTCGAAAAAAATACTTACTTTCAACGACCCTTGTCCATGCTCAAGACTCGACCGGTCTTACTTATTCTTATATTCTTACAACTCAAAAAGATATTGATTCTTATCTAAGCAAATTTGCTTCAAATGAACAAGATCTGATTGCTTATAAAAAAGAAGTGGTCTTGTTCAACGAAAAAAAATTAAAAGAGTATCCTACTTCTCCTCAATTTTTAACACTTCCTGGAATGATAATAAACAAACCCTTATCCGGTTTTTATGATACTTATGAATCAGCTTTTCCTGGAGCTTGCGGTGGATCTCAAAGTACTTTTATCATAGATTTATTAAAAGATGAGGAATTAGAACCCGTAATCACTTCATCTGCTTATCCACTTTATTTTCTTAAAGATGGCAATCATCCACTGTACGAATTGGCCTACCAAACCAAAACAGATATCGATGATGAAACTTATAAATCTGTGAACGACGGAAAATCAAAACCAACCTTTAGTGAATATGTATCTAAACATCCGCTTCTTTTTTTCAAAGATAGTTGGGGTAGATGGGGAGTGATGGGGGAGTTTGATATAAAATTGATGGGCGGTTGTGGAAAACCAGTGGTTTATTTGTACCCGGAAAAACCAACTGATATTCATCTTTCTTTTGCAACACCGGTTTCATTAAACACACAAATTCCTTTTTACCATGACGGTTGGTTTGTTAATGCTAAACCTGACGGAACATTAATTGATCTTCAACCGCAATTTACTGATTGTTCGAAGATCAATAGTCTAAAATTCGGATCAGAATATGCAAATACTGCTTGCAAAACAAATGCCTATCAATATATTTATTGGTCTGGGAAAAGTGAAGTAAATTCCTATCCAACAGCTGATGGAGGGTGGGTGGTTAAAAAAAATGATCTACAAAAATTTATGGATGAAAAATTGAAAGAGATCGGTTTCACCAATAAAGAATCGACTGATATGACCTCCTACTGGGTGCCAAAAATGATCGAAAAAAATTCTCCATTTTATCGAATAAGTTTCTTAACAACCAGCCAGATGAATAAATTTATTCCGATGAATATTAACCCGCTCCCGGATTCTGTTCTTCGAATATTTTTAGATTTCAAAGCCCTCAGTTCTAGACCAACTATTGATCCAATTCCTCAGCAATTCAACAAATTCATTCGCAATGGATTTACTCTAGTCGAATGGGGCGGACTACAATGATATACTCCTCAAGTATGTTGGGTTAAAAATTTCCAAATTGCATATTGGAACATTGTTAAAATAGTGCCGGATAAAGAAGTTAAAATGACGGTGATTAGAGATTGGAATTGAGAAAAAAATTGAATCGAAATAAAAACTGGTGGTAATAATAAAACCCCAATCAGCATTGTTAATATCAGATTGAGTCCCATTAGATGCAAATACTTTCCATGGGTAATTCTTGCACTACTTTTTAATGATTTGATAGGACCCTCTCCACCAACCAAAGCAAAAAATAATGACTGGCTATATTTTATTGTAAATATTAAACCGGGAATTATCAGCAAAATCATTCCAAACATGCAAATAAAACTATACAAATATAAAGTAATAAACACCGGTATAAATCTTTGAAAAATATATTGAAGTTGTTTGCTAATCGGGACAGCTTGAGAAGTATCTTTTGTAACTATGGATATAACCAAAGCAGAATACATCAATATTCCCACAGAGATATTTAATAAATAAGAAACAAAAATAACAATAATCACAACAACGGTTTTCGAAAAAAATGCTGTTAATATAAGCGTTAAAAAAACGGTAAATATTGAGATTATATATGATAGAGCGAAATTGATCACGCTAATGACCAATATAATCAAAATATTTTTTTTAAACAAAAGTAGTCCTTCTTGTAATATCTGAATAAATCCAGGCTTCATAAATCCATTCTACATTATTTTTCCAAATCAAGTTCTTGGTCGATGCGGACTTGGGAAACAAAGTCGGGGACGTGGGAGACGAGGATCATCATTCCTTGGTAATTACTTAACGCTTCTGCAATTCGAGGCAAATGACGGAAGTTAATATGATTGGTCGGTTCATCCAGTATTAACAGCCCCGGTTTTTGTAAAACCAATCGAGCAAAAGACACTAATCCCTTTTGCCCTTCAGAAAGCGAACCGATTTTAGAATGAATGTGTTCTTGCGTAATGAGAAATCCGGAAGCGACTGTCCGGATATGTTGTTCGTTTATCACTCCATCAATTTCTTTGAGAACTTTGGTGAATGATTCATAGACCGTGTCATTAAAATCTAGAGTAGAGAAGTCCTGACGATAATAACCAATGCGGATTCCTTCAGTATAAAAAACACCTTTTGCGGTTCGATTGGCAAGGGATTCAATCAGAGTACTTTTCCCAATCCCGTTTGGGCCACTGATCAATAGATGTTTATTTTTTACAAGAAATATTCTGGCCGGTTTAGTAATTTCCTGATGATCTTGCATGACGGTAAACGATGAAATCTTAAGCTCTTCGTTTACCAATCCTTCTTGGGTGGGAATTATAAAAGGGCGAATGGTTTTATCTTCCCGGCGAACAGCAACTTTTTCGCTTTCCATTTTTTCTGCTTTTTCCCTCATTTTTTTTGCGACCAACCTCATCTTTCCACCTTTGTGGGCGAAAAAATTTGACCGGTCTTTATTCTCTTGGATCCCACGTTCCATCTGGGCATTTTGCATCCTCTCCCTCTCAATTCTTGCGGCAATTTGTTCAACCACATCATTGTAATCGCCTGAATATTGCTCAATCTTTTTAGTAAAACTATCAAGATAGAGAACCCCTTCGGTAAAAGCATTCAAAAAATCGGCATCGTGAGAAATAACAATGACGCTTTTTTTGTAGTTCATGAGAAATTCTGTGAGATGATAGATTCCCATCGAATCGAGATTATTGGTCGGCTCATCGAGTAGTAACAAATCAGGGTCTTGAATAAGGGCTGATGCAAGTAGCAAGCGGGCCTGTTGACCGCCGGAAAAAGATTTAATGATCTTATCAAGTGGCGCTTTCAGATTTACAACAGACAAAACCGTACTCAATCTTCTTTGTAATTCATGCAACTCAACGTCATTCAGGTATTTTTGAAAATATTCTTCAACCGTTAAAGCCATGTCGGTCGGAGCGATGACCTGATGCGCGGTTGCAACTACTAGTCGTTTGTCAACAGATATCGTTCCTGCTGTTGGTTTGATAACACCGGTAATCAATTTGAAAAGCGTACTTTTACCGGCACCATTTTGACCCATAAGAGCCACCTTCATGCCTTTTCGCACTGAAAAACTAACTTCATCGATAATTGTTTTGTCCCAGCCAAAGTCAAAGGAGACCTGTGAGAACTTGATAATCGTTTCCAGAAGTACCTATTTTACCAATTTTTTTGAATTATTTCTTAGCATTACGAAGCCAGCCACAGCGACTGCAAATAATATGACAGCAACAAATGGTCGGTAAGTTATCCACGCAACCGCAATTGTAATACTGGCAATGATAAGAGTTAAGAGGAATGACACAAGGCCAACTCCAGCCCCAATAATGTTACCGATGAATGGAATCACACTTCCAACGACCGGTAAGACACCTAGGATCATATTAAAACCGATAAATAAAAGTAGTGCTCCAACAAATCTTAAAATCCATGTCATGGTTTTATTGGACTCTTGGGCATTTTTAAACATTTCTTCTGCTGTCGATTTACCAAGTTGAATCATGCTGATCGATGAACCATTTTTTGTTTGATAAGGTACAAGCATATCTCCAGATTGTTTATAAATAACACTGATATCTTGAGGTGCAATAATTTCATATTTAATACGGGTATTACCAATTTCAGGAGTAGTAACATTACTGGTTTGGTAATAAATTGTATTACCAACCAACTGCAATTGAGCGGATGAGGTCGTATTTTTAGCATCAAACATTTCCTGAGGAATTGCAAAAGATTTATATCCAGAAAGGGCAGATAACAGATCTTCTGAAATCGCGTATTCTCCTACGGTCACTCCGCTTGAAATCCATTCCTGATCTGAAAAAAGCTTTGTAGAAGGATTCTGATGTGTCTCGGCTTCCTTAAAGTTTGAAGAGTCAATAAATTTATCTGACCAGTCTTTAGCATATGTGTAAGTTGTAGTTGTTTCTGTCCCTCCACCCAATTTTTGAGTGGTTTTACTTTTTGACTCTTCTTTCCATTGATAAACTTCAACAATTCTTTGCATCTTGAGAGCGCTTGCACTAATTCCAAATTCTCCATCAGTCAGTAGGTTGGGGGACTTTGTCGTCCCAGAAAAATGAATAAGCTTACCTTCATTTTTTAAATCTTTTTTATCGGGAGAAACTGAGACAACGACGGAAAAACCTTCCTTAAGATTTTGTTCAGTCTTAACAGCCCGTCCCTCGTTCCAAAACAGTAAAATGATCGATCCGATGATAAGTAAAAACCCAATAAAAATATTTTTAAATGAATTGCCAAGTCTGGAAAACCAAGAAGTTGAAGTCGTTTCTACTGTAGTCATATAAATAATATTATCATAACTTTATGGGGTTGGAGTAAGAGTTAAGGTTGGAGTCGAAGTTGGAGTTGTTGTGACACTAGAAGTTGGACTTACTGAACTGGTAGCCGATTTTGTGGGTGTTGGCGCTTCAAATGCCTTACCGCCGGTGACAACCACGATATCAAATTCGCTTATTGAGTCTAAATTTGGAGAAACAACGGTAAATTTATCAAAAGTTGGCTTCAATACATTTTCAATGTCGGTGACAATCTCTTCAAAATTGTCCCGGGCGGTAATTGAGGTCGTTGTGTTGTCAAACTTTTCTGCGTTACCTGTTTTTATATTGTCAGAAGTATAACCTGCGTCAACGAGAGCTTTGACAACGACACCTGCCTGACCGGGAGTGCCGGTGCCATTGATTACCTGGATCTTCACCGTTGCTTTATCTATTTTTGGTTTTTCGGTTGGGGTTGGTACCTTTTGTTCAACAATGACATCTTTCTTGACTTCCTCTTTTTTAGGTTGTTTTAATAACAGGTAGCTTCCAATAATCCCGGCTAGAAGAACCGCACCAACCACGATCATAGGCAACATTTTATTTCCTTTTTTTTGTTGAGACGTGTATTGAAAATTTGTTGGTTCCATGAGTTTGTAGGTTAATTATAGTACCTTCTTTACATCCGTCAACCCCAAAATAATTTTTTTTATTTCAAAACAAAAAATTTATCAAATAGATGAACCCATACACTATTTTATATTTTTTTTATTGACGGATAATATCTAAAAGGATCGATCCATATTATTTTACCATCGCCTTTTTCTAAGAAATTATCAAATCTTGAATCTACAACTATACCGTTCCATAACTTATTATTTGATTTTCTTTGTTTTAAAATATAATTTCTCACAACTTGTTCTAATCCTCGAATTACATCGTAAATTGAAGGTAGATAGCACTCTTTTCCTTCTTCAAATTTAACGAGCGAAACTTGACCTGATGCAAAAAGATAATCTGGTAAGTTGATATTAAATTGTTTTAATTCTTCTCTTAAATCAAATTCTAAGTTTTGAGTCTGTAACATTTCGTTTATGTATGGTTGGTTGACGTTTGATAAAAATTCCTCCTTTTTTGATGATGGTCTTTTAGTCTTAGAGATATATTTTTGACTGCCAATTTCAAGTAAATAAACATTTGATTGACCTCCTACTGTCAATAATTTTAAAGTTCCTTTGCTACCAACACCCACTCCTTTTTTTCTTGCCTCGCTTGGTAGTTCTGTATTTTCTAGTTTTTCAAACGCCCTATCTAAATCAATGAGTATTTTAGGATTAGCCTTAATAAATTCATCTCCTAATCTTGAAATAAGTATCCCAGCTTTTGTTGGCTGATTTTCTCTGTCTAAATAGCTAAAATTAGGAGAAGCAAACATTCTATTCCCAAATTTATCATGTCCTAAATTTTCAGGGATAAAGTGTTTAAATGGAGTAGCGTCTGGATTAAACGTAAATTGATTTTTTGCAAAAGTTTTTGGGAGTTGAAATTCTATCACATTTTATTATAAATATACGTAATTGTACTAAAATTTAATTATTTATTCTATATAGGAAGCGTTCACAACATAAAAAAATTTCAGAGTCCCTTCAGATTGAAGACATATAAATATTATTGAAAGGAGGTAGTGAAAAATGAGATGTCCATAAAACTTTTTAACATACAATCCAACTTCGAAAACGAGAGGTTTATACCTCTCGTTTTCTTTGAATTATTCAGCTCACATATTTATTCATGATATAATTTCTATCGTGTTAGCAGGAGAGGTGGCAGAGTGGCCGAATGCGTACGCTTGGAAAGCGTATGTGGCAGTAATGCTACCGGGGGTTCGAATCCCCCCCTCTCCGCAGCGTAAGAACGTTGAAATTTTTTTAAAAAAAATTTCTTACGTTCAACGCTGCTGGGACGTTGAAATTCACAAAGTGAATTTCTTACGTCACCGCCTATATGTTTTACTATGTTTATATACTTCAAAGTCTAAAAAATAACTCTCTTTATATTGGATATACTTCAGATTTGAAAAAAAGATTCAAAGAACACAATTCAGGACAAAGTCAAGCAACAAAACCATTCATTCCATACAAACTAATATTTTATGAAGCTTTCTTAAATAGAATTGACGCAAAAAATAGAGAAGTTTATCTCAAAGGTGGATATGGAAGAAAGACTATCAAAACAATGTTAAATAAATACTTAAAATAATATAATTATCCATATATGAGCAATATTAAAATCATTAAATATAATTCTGAATATCAAAAAGAAGTAAGGCGATTTATTTTAACAACTTTAAAGGAATTTGGCTTTGACTACAAAACTGAATGGGATTATGATCTTGACGATCCGAATAAATATTACGACGCCTTTTTTATTTTACTTTATGACGATAGAATAAAAGGCACAATTGCAATCAAACATCATAATGATGAAACGGCCGAAGTAAAAAGACTTTATATTGATAAAGACACAAGGGGAAAAGGATATGGATCAAGGTTATTTGATAAGGCTCTAGAGTTTGTGAAAAAAAAGAAATTTAAAAAGGTAATTTTAGATACTTGGGTTAGGTTCGATGCTGCTGTAATCTTATATAAAAAAAGAGGATTTAAGGAAATCAAAACAGAAGGAGAGCAAATATTTATGGAGAAAGTTTTATAAATTATAAGGACTAAGTTGTTCCAGACCAGAGTGCCTCGCAAAAAATGTTTATGAAAAATATAAGTATATTTCAGGATAAAGATGTTTCTTCAGTAAAACAAGCGGCTATTAAGATGTTAGAAAAATGCCTTGTCAAAAACAAAAATAGCAAGATTTTATTATTGCTTTCCGGCGGATCGGCTTTTTCATTACTTTCACTAAATAAAAAATGCTTAAACAGTAATGTCACTGTCGGGATGCTTGACGAAAGATATAGCGATGATCCTCAAATTAATAATTTTTTTCAGTTATCTTTAACATCTTTCTTTGCAATAGCAAAAAAATCCGGATGTAAATTTATTGACACAAAAGTTAATGAAAAAGAATCAATTCAGGATTTAGCTTTTCGTTTTGAAAAACAATTAAGATTATGGAAAGATCGCAACCCAAACGGTAAAATAATTATTACACAAGGTATGGGTTCTGATGGTCATACGGCTGGTATTATGCCATATCCTGAGAATAAGAGATTATTTGATAAATTATTTGAAACCGAAGATAAGTGGGTAGTTGACTACGATGCTGGAAAGAAAAATTCATATCCGCTACGAATTACCACAACAATTCCTTTTATAAAATTAATTGATATCTCCATAATGTACGTTGTTGGAAAAGAAAAAGCTAATGTTTTAAAAAAAGCCTTATCAGAAAATATTTCTCATAATATTTTTCCCATAGCAGTTGTCAAAGAAATGAAAAGTGTTTTTTTGTTTACTGATGTTAAAATAAATTGAGGCGTTGTTATCAAGGACTAAAAAGTTTGATTTTTTAATAATCGTCGATTATCATAAAACTATGAACCCGCTGAAAACATTTTTTTACTCTTTAAAAAATTCTCTTATTAAACCAAAATATTACCGTGACGTGGCCGATGCTAGTTTTGGATTTTCTTTCAAATATCTTTGGTTTTTATTTTTGCTTTTAACTTTTATAAAAGTATTATCCTTTGGTGGTCAATATCTTGCCAACCGTGCTCGTATTCAGCCTGAGGTTAATAAACTGATGATTTATACCGGAAATCTTTATCCGGCCGACCTTAAACTGCAAATAAAAAATGGTCAGCTATCTACCAATGTCCGGGAGCCATATATCTTTGATATTGGAAAAGATGAATCGAATCATTTTATAACCATCGATACCAAAGGTTCGATTGATAATTATCCAAGTTACAATACTAATATCTTGGCAACCCGTAATGCTGTTGTGTATCCGTCAGAGTCAAGAAGTGGCAGAGCAGGGGAGACTTCGGTATTTTATTTCAATCAATTAAAAAAAGATTTTACTTTAGACAAAAAAGTTTATGATAATCTCTTAAATATAATTAAACCGTATGCACCAAAAGTAAGTTTCTTTGTTGACTGGTTGGTATTAGCTTTCTCACCTATGTTTATGTTTTTTGGGTCCTTTTTCTGGACAATTGGAACGATGTTTGGACTGTTGTTCTTAACTTTTTTTATTTGGTTAGTTAATCTAATATTTAAAAGGGGGTTTGGTTTTGGGTCTCTATATAAAATGGGCATGCACGCCGTCACTTTACCATTGATCATTTCTGAAGTTGCTAAATATTTAAAACAGCCAATCCCAAATCCTTACACTTATATTTACTTCCTCTGGATGCTCGTTGTACTATTTTCTCTAGACAAAAAGAATAAGGAGCTATAAAAATTAAATATTTACAGTAAATTTAAATTATTTATTTTAGAAGATGTTGAGCAACAGTAACTACTCCCTGAAGAACCCTATCACTACTCAACACTGAAGCGGTAGATATTCCTGGAGCAAATAAATTATCTCCAAACATCTTAACAAGCACATTTTGATAAACGTTTAATGCGATCCTCGAAGCAAACAATATTCCTCCGAAGGCAATTAGTGCTATGCCCGCAGATTCTAAATTGTTTAAATTTAATTTATCAGAAAAATCTTTAGATATCATGGCACCGGTAATTGCAGTTTGGACTATCTTAATAGAACTTGTTGATACTGCTGTCAACCATGCTACTTTAGCTATTGAACTTTTTGCCATTACCCCTCTTAATGCTTCAGGACAAGCACTTGCCAAACCATAAGCCTCTAATTTTTCAAGCATTGAAGGTTCATCACCAGCAGTTATTGTAGGAAGGTATTTTCTAGCTAAATTTGTGTTATATAGAAAATTTACGGTCCCTCCAACAAAACGACTAAATTCATTTTTCATTTGATTATTATACTAGAAGATTACTTAGTTTCAAACGTATATACTATCTTATAGTTTAAAGTTATACACAAATTATTGACAAAAATTAAAGTCTTATAGTTTATTAAACATATAAATAGCGTTATTAGCTTTGATATAATTGATATAAACACAGCCGGGGTGGCGAAATGGCAGACGCGCAGGTTTTAGGAACCTGTTCCCGTAAGGGATTGAAGGTTCAAGTCCTTTCCCCGGCACTCAAACTGCGAAAATATTCAATATACTTTTATATTTCTTTAACTATAATAATTAATATGGATGTCAAAAAAGAGTTAATTATCGGAACTATTGGTGTAGTAGTAATTTTGTTTTTGTCAGTTTTTTATGCCAGACAGTTTAGTAACATAAATAAATCTGCAACAATAAATAAACCTAAAATAAATATGATAAATGGAATAGTAACGGAATTAACTGTGTCTGAAATTACAAAACATAATATTGATAGTGATTGCTGGATAATAATCAATAACTCTGTTTACCAGGTAACGGAATTTTTATCGCTTCACCCAGGCGGAGCTTCAAGAATCACCCCGTATTGCGGACAAGATGCAACCACCGCATTTGACACTAAGGGTGGAAAGGGATCTCACTCTTCAACTGCTATTCAAGAATTAGATTCGTTAAAACTTGGAGTTTTAAATGAAAAAGTTGATATAAGTAATGCTAATATTAAGCAAAGTATTGACGTGATTAAAAATTCACCAAAAAAAGAAAGGGAGCTTGACGATGACTAAAATATATTTATTTTCAAAATCTTTACACCGAGTTTTGGTTATAATTATTTCAGTTGTAGGTTTAATTATGGCTTTGACCGGAATACTACTTAAGTACACGTTTATCGCTACAAGATTTACATTTATTGATTTGGGACTGGTAAGATATTTGCATAATAATCTCAGCCCTATTTTTACCATAGTTTTTTTATTAATGGCTCTCAGCGGTCTGTGTATGTATGTCTTCCCCTTAATCCGTAAAAATTAAGCTGTTGTGGTAAAATATTCCTATGTCAATTTGGATTTATTCTTTACTGAGCGTTACTGTTGTTAGCCTTGTATCGTTATTAGGAGTTTTTACCTTAGGAATTAAAGAAAAATCCCTTAATAAAATTCTTGTTTATTTTGTCAGTTTCTCAGCCGGCGCTTTATTGGGGGATGTTTTTGTACATTTGATACCTGAAGTTTACAAGATGGGGAGTACTCCATATACATCACTCTATTTTTTGATTGGTATCATTGTCTCTTTTTTGATTGAAAAAATCATATATTGGAGAGAAAATCATTCGTCATCGATACTCGGAAGCAAAGTAAAAAACTTTGCCTATATGATTTTATATGGGGACGGAGTACATAATTTTATTGATGGTTTAGCAATTGGCGCCAGCTTTTTAGTCAGTGTCCCCGTGGGAATTGCTACAAGTACGGCAATTCTTCTCCATGAGATACCACACGAAGTGGGCGATTTTGCCGCATTAATTCACGGGGGATTAACCAAAAAAAAGGCCATTTACTATAATTTTATTTCTGCATTAACGGCTGTTATTGGAACAATCGCCGCTTTATCACTTAATCAATATATTGGCGGAATTAATAAATTTTTGATGCCGTTTGCCGCGGCAAATTTAATTTACATTGCCGGAACTAATCTTATACCCGTCTTACATAAGGAAAAACAATTTAAAAAAAGTTTTATCCAAATCTTTACATTTATTCTTGGAATAGCTATCATGTATGGACTGTTGATTGTGGGATAAAAAAATGAACAAAAACACTGTAATAATTTCCATCATTTCTGTTCTCGGAACTTTTTTACTCCTTTTTGGTGTCTATAAATTAGTCAACCAACCCGCTCAAACCGATTTTCCTCAAACTAAACAATTAAAAGCTGATGATCATGCTAAATGGTCCCCAGACAAAAAAAATATTTTAGTCGAGTATAGCGATTTACAGTGTCCTTCGTGCAAAAGCGTTCATGATATTTTGAAAAGTATTGAGGCGTCCGGCAGCGCTGATTTTTCTATAACTAAAAAAGTGACTCTTGTTTATAGATACTTTCCGCTTTTCCAAATTCATGATAAAGCCAACATCGCTGCTTATGCCGCCGAAGCCGCCGGCCGTCAAGGCAAATTTTGGGAAATGGCTGACTTGTTGTTTAATAACCAAGAATTGTGGTCGAAAAGCAGTGACCCTCAAAAAGATTATTTCTTAGGTTATGCTAAGGAACTTCAGCTTGATGTCAATCAATTCAAGAAGGACTCCGATTCAGATGCAGTTAAAAATCGCGTTGCCAGAGACCTAACCGAGGCCGAACAAATGGGCGTCGATTCAACTCCAACTTTTTTTCTCAACGGTCAGAAAGTTAATGTCAATTCATATGATGAATTCAAGACGATGTTAAAAAATTTGTAAGATATAAGTGACTAACGCCCAGATTTCAAATAAACAAGTAATCATCAATGATCTTCTTATTAACTATTACTTCTTTTTATCTGATAAAAAAAACGCTAAAATACTCATTTTTCTTCATGGTTGGGGAGTCGACAGCCAGCTTTGGTTTAAGTTAATTCCTGAATTAATTAATAAAAACTATTCGATGTATTTCTTGGATCTTCCAGGTTTTGGTCAAACCCAACTCCCAAATACAACATATGACATTAATGATTACAAAAAAATTATATATGAATTTATAAAAAAGTTAGAATTAAAAAATATTAATTTAATCGGACATTCATTTGGCGGCAGTATTGGTATTAAGTTAGCATCGGAAAATCCGAGTTATTTAAGTAAACTTATTTTAGTTAATGCTGCGGGAATACGGAATTCCTCAACACTAAAAAGTATTAAGTCGACTTTGGCAAAGATCATAAGTCCAATATTTTCCCCATCCTTTATGCAGCCAATTCGGATAAAATTTTATCAGCTAATTGGATCTGAGTATTTAAATTACCCAGCTATGTCAAAGATTTTTACTCGGGTTGTTTCGGAAAATCTTATGCCACTTTTATTAAAGATTAAAAAACCTACTTTAATTATTACGGGGGATAAAGACAAAGTCACTCCGATTGCACATGCCCAAGAAATGAATCAAGAAATAAAAAAATCTACGTTAGTCATTCTTTCGGCCGGGCATTTTAGTTTTCTCGACCAACCGGATGAATTTAACAAGGCGCTTATTAATTTTATAAATAGCTAATAAATGTCATTCCCGCGTAGGCGGGAATCCAGTCTATAATTGCCTTATATGAAATATATCAACCCCATTAGATTCTTTTATTTCCATCTGCTTCTACTTCAATTGGAGGAATACGATTCGGTACGATTTATAAAGTCTGTCATTAATACAAAGGGCGTTCCTCCTAGCCGTGATTTTCGTAAACCATTAAAATTTACTCTAAAAATAAAGCTTATTACAGCCTTAAGTTCACTTTTGATCCTTTTTATTGCTCTTTTTTTAAGTAAGTACTTTGCCAATAATTCATATGAAATGATATCTTTAGTCCTTCTGTTTGCCCTAGGACTCTATTTTAGTTATATTTTTTTAGTCGTTATTAATACTTTGCTTCTTCCTATCGATACTTTTACAAAAGAATTTTTGGTTTTTTTGGCAAAAAACAAGATAAAAAAATTGAAAAATCTGAAAATAATTGGGGTTGCCGGAAGTTACGGCAAAACCGGAATGAAGGACTTGATCGCTACGATTTTGGAAGAAAAATATCAAGTTGTCAAAACTCCTGAAAGTATCAACACTCCAGTCGGAATTGCCAAAACAATTGCAAGTCAAGTAAATGAAAAGACGGAGATCTTATTGATCGAGATGGGGGAATATTATCCGGGTGATATTAAAAATATTTGTTTAATTGCCCCTCCCCAAATTGGAATTATAACTGGTATTAATGAAGCTCATTTTGAAAGGTTAAAATCGATCGATAACAGTGTAAAAACTATTTTTGAGATTGCTCAAAATATGAAGACAGACGGAATATTATTATTAAATGGTAAAGATCAAATTGTTAAAAATAACTATAAAAAATTTATTGCAAATCAAGAAATATATTTTTATTCGTCAAAAGGAAAGATCGAATTTAACGAAGATGCTCCAGGATATATTTATCAAAAAATATTTCTACCAATATTAGGGGAATACAATCTAAATAAAATTGATGGGATAATTTACTTGGCAAAAAAACTTGGACTGACAGTTCAGGAGATTGAGAGCGGTCTTAAAAAAATAAAAACACCAGCTCACCGCTTGCAACCGATCTTAAATCGTGAAAAAAATATCTTAGTCATTGACGACAGTTATAATGGCAACCCCGATGGGGTAGAGGAAGCTATAAAAACCTTATCTCTGTTTAAAAAGAGAAGAAAAATTTTTATTACTCCAGGTTTGGTTGAGATGGGACTAAAAAGTAGAGAAGTTCACCAGAGAATAGGAAGAAGATTAAACGACGTCGTAGATTTGGCAATTTTAATTAAAAATTCCGTGACCCCTGATATCGAAGAAGGCTTGATCAAGTCTGGTTTTAGCAAAAATAATATCCTTTGGTTTGGTTCAATGATGGAAGCTCAAAATAATCTTGGGACAATTTTAAAATCCGGTGACGTGGTTCTTTTCCAAAATGACTGGCCGGATAATTATGTATAATACTTATATGAAAACCATTGGTGTTTTTTTCGGCAGTAGATCTCCAGAACATGATGTCTCCATTATTACCGGACAACTGATAATTTCCGGCTTAAAAGAATGTGGCTACAACGTTATCCCTGTTTATATTGATAAAAAAGGCAAGTGGTATTCTGACGCCAAACTTAGCTCCATGAAATTCTTTACCCAAAATCAAACCAATTTAAGCAAGAAACTCGAATCATTCAATATCGACTTTAACAAGTCTTCCGGAAAAATCGTCAAACAATCTGGATTTTTGAAAGGTAATGCTGTTTTTGATATTGCCTTTCCAGCTTTTCATGGACAAAATGGGGAAGACGGAACTTTCCAGGGCCTATGCGAAATGTTAAATGTTCCCTACGTTGGTTGCGATGTTACCTCATCCGCCATCACCATGGATAAGGTTTTGACCAAGATGATCTATAAGGCAAACAACATTCCAACCGTTGACTTTGTTGATTTTAACCTCAGTGATTGGCGCGTCGACAAAAAAAACGTTATTCAGCAAATTAAATTATTAAGTTGGCCAGTAATTATTAAGCCAGCAAGATTGGGTTCATCGATTGGTATCTCAAAAGCGAAAAACCAAAAAGAACTTGAGTTTGGAATAGAGGTCGCCCTCCATTACGATGAAAAGGTAATTGTCGAAAAAGCGATAGAAAATCTTATGGACGTTACTTGTTGCTTGATCGGTAACGACAGCCCAATCCCATCGCTTCTTCAAGAGTCGGTTTTTGGAAGCGCGTTTTTTTCTTATGAAGATAAATATCTAAAAGGCGGGGGTGCCCAGACAGGAAACGCCAAGCAAAGTATTATTATTCCTGCCCGTTTAGACAAAAAGATCACTAAAGAAATCCAAGATGCGGCCATTAAAGCTTATAAGGTCGTAGGATGTTCGGGAATTGCTCGAGTTGATTTTCTTTATGATAAAAAAACAAAAAAATGGTTTGCAAACGAAATTAACACTTTGCCGGGAACTTTATACCATCATCTTTGGAAAGCATCAGGGGTTCCTTTTCAAGAATTATTGAAAAAATTGATTGGTTTTGCTGAAGAAAAATATCAAAAGAAAAAACAAATTACCTATACTTTTAATTCCAATATTTTAACCCAAGCCTCCTCGAATAAACTTTCTTTGAAAGGAGTTTAATTTTATCCTTCAAGCCGTGCAAATGCCCCAGTTTCTTTTGACTTGGCAAACATGAAGCGAAAAAAGATAATTGCTCCTATAAAAAAAATTATGTTAAGTATCATAGCAACGATAATTTCTGGAAAAGCATTTTGACCATTCAGATTTTTTCTCATTGCTTCAAACGCATAGGTAGGTGCGAACAAATACGCAACGCTCCTAAATGGCTGGGGAAGAATTGTAACCGGATAAATAACCGCCATAAAGGGTTGAAAAATATTAATAAATCCCCAGGCAAAAGCGGCTACTTTGGTTCCAAATCTAATAATAAGTCCAAGCATAACCACCCCAAATGAAAATCCAAAAAAAACAAGATTTATAAAAATAAAAGTCAAATTGATAAATCCAATCGAATATAAATTAAATTGAAAAACCATCAGTGAAAGAAAATTCGCGAGTATTAAAATAATCAAAGCTTTGAGTGTACCCGATATTGCAAAAGAAAATAAATACTCCTTTATGGTGATCGGGGAAATAAAGATATTTGTAAGATTGCGAGACCAGACATCCCACAAACACCCAACACCTACCGAATATTGGGCGATATTAACAACTTGCCAAAGTATCATTCCAGCCAATACCTGATCAGCTATTATTTTTCCAGTTGATCCGGCCAGATACAAAGTCATGAATCCAAACACGACTACAGAAAATAGTGGATAAAATAATATATCATTGATGACTTCAAATGAGTGTTTTGTTATATACACCTCATGAATAAGTAACGCTTTTATTCTATTCAAAGACATAAGGTTCTCCTCTGGCAATTTGTAAAAAAACATGTTCAAGGGTTGGCTTTTTTACTTCAATATCTGTCATCCAGATACCTACCTTGCTTAGATCAAAAATAATTTTTGGTAAAGCCTTTTCTTCCGTGGTAATATAAACTACATGCTCTCCATCAAATCGATAATTTAATTTTTCTTTTTCAACATATTGGATAATGTCGCTCTTTTTATCATTGAACGTTAATCGAAGTTGAGCCACCTGAATGCGCTTAGTAAGTCCGAGCGGTGTGTCTTGAGCAACTATTTTACCTTTATCAAGAAATATTACTCGATCACATATGCGAGTAACTTCGGCCATATTGTGGCTTGTATATAAAATAGTTATTGGTCGTTCTTTTCGCAATTGTTCAATAAAGGTTAATGTCTTATCGGCAATATCAGGGTCAAGCGATGCTGTGGGTTCATCCATAAGAATTATCTTTGGATCGTTAATAAGAGCTTTTATAAAATTTGCTCTCGTTTTTTGCCCAGTTGAAAGATCAAAATATCTTTTATTCACAAGGTCGTCCATTTCAAAACGAGTAACTAATCTCTTTAGTTTTGGAAGATAGTTTTTAACCTGATATAAATTGGAAAATATCAACAGGTTTTCCCAGACTGTTGTTCTACCTTGCAAATTATTAAAGGCCGAGGTGAAATTTAATTGACTTAGACAGTATTGAGGATGTTTAAAAAAGTCCTTATCAAAATAATGAATGTTTCCACTGGTCGGAGTTGTTATACCAAGTAACATCTGGATTGTTGTTGTCTTTCCAGCTCCGTTTGGTCCAAGCAACCCTAATATCTCTCCTTCTTTTATTTCAAAAGAAATATTATTTACAGCTTCAAAGGTACCGAATTTTTTTGTAAGATTTTTTACTTCAAGCACAGCCATAAAATTATTATATAATAATTCCATGCAGCCCAACAATCTTCAAATCCTTCTTTCAGTTTTCATGTTGATCTTAGTTGGATACACTTCAAAAACTTTAAAAATTATTGATGAAGATTTTGCCCGGAAAGCAATCAAATTTTTATTTTTTTTGCCTTTGCCAATTCTTGTGTTTCTATCATTCGCCACCACAAAATTTGATCCTAATCTAGGCATTTATCCGATTATTTCAATAATTATTTCTTGCATTCTTATTATTCTCAGTTACTTTATCGGCAAGATATTAAAGTTTAATCGACAAACAACCGGCACTTTAATTGCTGCATCCGGCATAACCAGCACCTTGGTTTTTGCTTTACCCTTTATTCAATCTTTTTATGGCACGGAAAATCTTAAATATTTGTTCATGTACGATTTTGGCAATGGTTTGATGGCTTGGACAGTAGTTTACTTAATCACTGGTTATCTTGGAAATAAAAAACAGTTCGGACTTAAGAAAGGTTTGTTCTCATTTGCCAAAAACCCAATGATTTTTGCCTTGGTATTTGGAATTTTCGCAAGCATAATCGGATTGCAAATTCCTAACTTTTTGACCAATATCAAATCAACTTTGTCTCAATTTACCAATCCATTACTATTTATTTGTATCGGTATTTTATTAGACTTCAAGTATTTCTTAAGCCGCGATAATTTAACAAAATTATTTTTATCAGCTGGTGTGATTATGGGAATATCGGTTCTTTTAGCCTATTTTTTTACTTCGACATTTTCGATCACAGGTATTGGACAAAAAGTAATCCTGATTTCAGCCGTTTCCCCAGCAGCAGCTTTAGCTGTCGCTTTTTCTGTCGAACACGACCTTGATCAAAAGTTCGCTAGCGCTTTAGTTGCCTTTACCATGGTCTTGGGGATAATATTAGTTCCTTTAATAATACTATTATGATAGAAATACTTAAAACTGCCGCGACTGAGGCTGGGACTATCCTTTTAAAATACTATAAGAAGAATCTCACCTTAAACTATAAGACTTCCCACAAGGATTTTTATACTATAGCTGATGTTGAAAGCCAAAAGGCTATTAAAGAAATAATTACCAAACTCTTGCTCAAGAAAGGCATCAATGAATCGGAAATTGGGTTTATTGGTGAGGAAAAACTATCTTCCGGAAATGATAAAACACATCTCTTTGTTATTGACCCACTCGATGGCACGGTAAACTTTGCTTACGGTTTTGATTTTTTCAGTATTTCAATTGCTTATTTTTTAAAAGGTGTTTTAACCGCCGGTTTAGTTTATCAACCAACCAATAAAAACTATTATTTTGCCACTACAAACAAAGGTGCTTTTAAAAACGAAAAGTCTTTAAAGATATCCTATAAACCACTAAAACAATGCCTCCTTAGTGGACTTATTAGTTCGAGGCCTGAGATATACACGACGCTCTTTAAAACGTATCAAAATATCTATCCTCACGTGGCTGGATATCGAAACCTTAACTCCATGGCTATTGAAAACTGCTTGCTGGCGGAAAACATCTTTAATATCGTCAGCAATGGTCACACGTTCATTTGGGACATATCCGCCGTAAAATTGATCATTGAGGAATCTGGGGGCATTATGATGGATTTTAGAGGCCTACCAGTCGACTTTGATCTAAATCACCCGACTCTGGCATACAATGTCATCTCCTGCCATCCTAGGCTAAAAAATGAAATTATTAAGTACTTTAAGTAATACATCATTTATTTCATAAGCTTTTTGGGTAAAAAATCGAATTTTATTCAATAAATAGGCTTATAGATATTATTAAAATTATTAGATTGTTCAATTGCTTCATTGTTCGATTGTTGTTTTAACAATGAAACCATGAAACAATGTAACAATGGATATTAGCTTTAAATACACTTTTAACACTTAATTTTCCACTTTTAACCATATTTAGTACTTCTCCTGCCTATAAAAGAATAGGGAAGTCCTGCGTAAAAAATAATTAATTATTACGTTTAGATTGTTGTAACAATAAAAACAATAATAATTAATAGGGGATTCATATGCAAAAAGTGCCTAAAAGTACCACAGACAGAAAAGGGAATAATCGGGAGTTAATTGATCATTAATTAAAAATATATTCGGTAATAAAAAATTAATTATTGTCAATTTAGATTGTTATATCAACTTGCCACTTCTCTTCTTCCAGCCGTAGTTGACGTCGTAAAAGCTTCATTTTACGACGTTGTATGTATTCCTTTCTCCGACTATATATATCCATTAATATGGCATTATGCCAGGTCTCGGATTTATTACTAATATATCTTCCGGGGAACAAGATCTCTCCTCTCTGTTTGATATGTTATTAATACTGTTAACGAGTTAAAGAGTTAACGAGTTAATTGATCAATAATTGTTCAAGTCAAGCTCTCCTCTGAACATAGTTTAGTTTGACAAATAATTAGAGCGTTTTAAAGTCCTAAACTAGTGGTTTTGAGGCTAAAATATCAGAAATGGTCTCCATCTGCTTATAAGAGTAGCATGATATTTGTATATTTAGGCCGTTATGTTGATCTAAATATATGTTTTTGAAGCTGTTTTCTCCTCTTTGGAGGTGCTATCTGGTTATTATATTTAGCTTGTTATATCAATATATTTATAATATTTAGCTTCGATTTTTCACATCTATCCACAATATAGAGGCATACTATATGGAGTATAGAGACAGTCTGTTCCTCTATTTTAGCCTCATTTTATTGCGAATGTTAATTGTTTTATGTATTTTTTATGTAGGGGTCGATTTTATATCGACCCTAAAATATACCTATAGTATTTTCACGTCTGTACATTAATTACTATAGGTTATTTATTCACGTTCGTGAAAATACCACTACCCTCTCCCCGACTTCGCCTGCCGTAGTTTTCTAACGAAGGCGGGCTATAATTATTTACCAACTTAAAGATAATAACGTAATAACCAGCACAAATATCCATACGCTTACATACTCTCTAATCGTTTCTTTGAATAGCTTTTCGTCGATATGATGATGAATGACTCCAGCAACGCTATAATAAGTTGCCGTTAAGAATAGCGCATATACAGCTGTGCGTAGAGGTATAAAAGATAATATCAAGCTTGTTTCTGCCATTAATAAAGCTAAGAAAAAAGAATAAGTTAAAACCTCATAATCCAGGTTACGATTAAGTCTGATTGACCAAAACAATTGAAGACTCAATAAAAAGGCGCTTATCCCCGCCCCGATCATATTAATCAAAAAGAAATACTTAAAGGAAAAAAGAACATTATAAAATAGGAATGAAACGACTGCCTGATAAAAAAAATTGATTGAAAAAGCCGCCCGATAAAGCTGCAGATTCTTCTCTACTCCAACATTAAAAATGTTGGCACAAAGCAAAACGGCATAGATAGACACTTCATAGATAAAAATGAAAGGTAAACGAGTCAACCATCGACCGGGAAAAAGAAAATAAAACAAATAAAAAAATAAAGTGATCAATTCCGGCATCAAAAAAAGTCCAAACCAACCTATTTTTTTTATTCCTTCTAACAAAGAAAAATAACTCAATAAATAAGTAGTTATGATAAAAATAGGAAGGAAATAAAGCGCTTTGTCAAAATTAAAAAATGTAGAAAAAAGCATCAATAAGCCTAAAGTTAAAACAGAAACAACCAAACGAATTCTCTTGTCGATTTTTGTGGCCCATTTTTCAAAAGATTGTCTTAATGGTTTTATATTAAACATAAAATAGTTAACCTAAATTGCTATAAACATGATGTACATCATCTAATTCTTCTAGGGCTTCTATAAGTTCTAGAGCCTTTTTTTCTTTTTCAGGATCTAATGCAACCGGAATCGTCGGAAGGTAATCTACTTCCGCCAAATCATATTTTGTATTATCTAAATGGGCTTTTAATAAGCCAAAATTAATAAAAGGAAAAAAAACAAAGAAATGACTATCGTCTTCGTTGATATCAAAAGCCTGTAATTCTTCACCAATCTTAAATACCGCTTCTTCACTTACTTCTGCTTTTTTAAAGCTGACATAGGCGCATTTCTTAAAAAGATATGAGACCGAGCCTTGAGTACCCAGTTTCCCGGAATGTTTTTCCAACAAATTCCTTATCTCCGATGAAGTTCTGTTTGAATTATCAGTTGTCGTCAATATAAGTAAGAAGATTCCATTTTGCCCAAAACCTTCGTAAATTACTTCCTTTATCATTAATTTGTTTGGACCAAATCCCTTTTCAATCGCCCGTTGGATATTTTCTTTTGGCATATTAGCGGATTTGGCTTTATCAATTGCCAAACGGAGTCTAACATTGTTTACTGGATCAATTATTCCCCCACTTTCTATGACCGATATTGTGATCAGATGAGACATTTTGGCGAAGACATTCGCTTTTATCTTATCATTTACCCCTTTTTTTCTCTTGATATTGGCCCATTTTGAGTGTCCTGACATATCTCCCCCCATTATACTTGACAATTGATAATTTTGAAATATACTTGGGTACATCATATGAAAGATATTTCAAATCTAGAAAAACAGGCGATAAATAATGCCATGAACGGCCTTTGGACCGAGGCAATCGTTTTTAATGAGGATATTATTAAAGCTGACAAAAAAAATCTTGAGGCCTATTTGAGGCTAGGATTCGCGAACCTGCAAATAAATAAAATTAAGAAAGCCAAGCAATCCTATTTGCAAGCCCTGAAAATTCAGCCCAATAATATTTTTATTAAAAAAAATCTTGAAAGAATAAAGATTTTGGAATCAAAAAAACTAAATTATTTAAAAACTCCCCCGGTCGATCCTTTACTATTCGTTGATATTCCCGGCAAAACTAAAACGGTTAGTTTGGTTAATTGCGGTCCAAAAAGTGTTTTGGCTAAGTTATCGGTTGGACAGAAAGTTTTTCTGGTCAATAAAAAGCGAAGGGTTGAAATAAGAACGGAGAGTAAAGAATATGCCGGCTGCCTTCCTGACGATCTTTCAAAAAGATTGGCTATATTTATTAAAAACGGTGGTATTTTTTCCGTTTATATTAAGGAAACCACATTGAAAAACACCATAGTCCTTATTAAGGAAGAGAAAAAAGGAGCTAAAATGACAAGGTTCATTGCTTTTCCAACTAATTCGAATAGTAATCTTTCCCGTTTGGAAAATTCGTCAGGAGAAGAAATTAATGAAGAAGATACCGAGGAAATTAGTTTACTTGACTTAGAAAAGCTCGCTGAAAATTTGAATAATGAAGAAAAAGAATATCTGCCTTTTGATCACGAAGAAAAGAGTGAAGAGTCAGAAGAGTGATTGACATTTACTTCCTATTTTTACATAATTAAAAGCATGGTAACTGCTGATAATTTTTCTCCTATATTTATCGATAAATTTAAAAAAAGTGATTCCCGTACTCAACTTAAAAATGATTTAATTAATTCACCTGTGACCGTTGACCGATTAAAAACAGTTATCAATAAACTTCAATCAATTCCTCCGCCGACACCAGGTTTGTTGGCAGATGAAGAAACGCCAGAATAATATTCTTACATTTTTACAATTACCACAGTAGCATTGTCTGAAGTTTCCCCTCGATGTTTAGCCTCTAATATATTTTTTTTAGCTCTTCCCATCATTTTTGTTGCTGCTTCTTCCATATTCTGACTACTTTGGATATCTTTTTGTATCTCTTCATCGCTAACTTTGTTGTACATTCCGTCAGAACACAAAATAATCTGTGAAATATCTTTTTCGTCAACTATGATAATATCCGCTTTATTAGATATCTCATCCCCTGCCTCTTTAGCAGCTCTTTTATGGACTGCGTCTCCTATTGACCTTGAAAGTTGTAAATTGTATTTATATTTTCCTTTTCCGTCTGTTTTACCCTCATCTTTCCATGTGTGATTTTTTGTTGGAGTTTCAATGGTTCCATCCTTTTTTACAATGGATGCTCGACTGTCTCCAATATGAGCTATATAAACTTTTCCATCTGCTTTTATGGCCGCAGTCAAGGTCGATCCACCATTTGGAACTTTTGCACAAACTTCAGCGTCAGTTTTTTCAATAGCTAAGTTGATTGCATCTTCAGTCGAAATGGTAGGATTGTTTTTTTTGATATCAATAAAATGAGCTTCAAAAAATTGACCTGCAAATTGACCAGCTAATTTTCCATCTTTTCCGTGTCCGTCAGCAATAAGCGTTATTGATTTGACTCCTTTTGGCAGACCCTCTTTCTTTTTTGAAACATAGTCTTGTTGTTCGCTTTTTAAACCAATTGTTTGTTTTACAACAACCTCTGAGGTATCTTTTTCTAATTCTTTTTTTATTACTTTTTGCTTAACTGGAACATCTTTTTTTTCATCTGAACCTACAATTCTTTTAATTTCGGAAATAATATAATTTTCTTCTGCAGTTAAATTTTTTGTTTTATTTACGACTCTTCTGGCGAGTAATGCTGTATTTGCATCTCCTTGCCTAAGTCGCAATTCCATGCCTTGAATTTGCAATAAAACATTTTCTGTATATCGTTCCCCAAAAAGAACTTTTGCAACTTCTCGAACATTGTCATGATAATTTGGATCACTATTTAATTTCCCTGATTCCAAAGATGCTTTAATAAATTTTTCTGTACCGCTACCGTCTTTATTATAAATATTTGATGCGATCTTTCTCATAAAATTAGGGTCCTGATCTTCTGCTTTACCTGCAACATTTCTATCAAATTCTTCGGGAGTCAAGCCAGTAGACTTACAAAGTAAATCTTTCCACACCTCATAATGTTCTTTACTAGCAGGTGGGCCATCTTTATAAAATTTTAGATAATCATGCATTTGTACTTTCCATACATCGTATTTTGTACCAGTGCCTTTTCTTTCTTTTCTACTGACTTTATTTAATTCCTTAAAATCCCATCGACCTTTTAAATCTGTAGCATCTAATTTAGCTTTTATTACCTGTTCAGCATTGTCTTTGACCGTAAATCCTTCTTTAGCTAATAACAAAGCACCTTGAACACCCAATTTACCTTCTTTATTACGACTAGTTTCAGCTTTTATTCTTTGCTCCGGTGGAGGAACTTGACGAAATTTAAATTCAGATTTTGGAGTTGCGGCGACTTCTATCATTCATTTATGTTAAATTATTTATGGATTTTTGTCCAATCATATTTAAGTTGATAACAGTTTGAAGATTATTTCTTCTTTGGGAATGTTCTCCACGGATCGATTATTTTTTTTGGAATTTTCAAACCCATTAGTTTTAATTGTCGTTTTGATTCTGCAATATTTACCTCATCTTCTAACCTAACCATTCTATCTTCAACACCCCATAAATCCATATGCTTTAATGCTAGCTCTGCAGCTTGTATTTCATATAAACAACGAACTTCTAGAGGAATTTGATTAATTTGATCTAATGTAATTCCTGAATTAATCGCATCCATGTCTTGTTCAAAATGTATTAGTTCCTCTAATTTGACAATGGGGTGTATTTTTTTCGGCAAGTTGATACTATATTCCCCAACCTCGTTAATTCCAGCATTTGCATATTCACCCGTACTAGTTACAATTATCCCATGCTTGGAAACTTGATCAACTATTGCGTCTAAGTCTTCAATAAATAAGCTACCAGTATCTGCCTTTTGCTTTAAAATAGTTTTTTCACCAGTATAAAAAGGGTTGGTCACTTTACCTTTTAATTCTTTTAAATGAGTAAAGTTAGGAGCGCTTGGTTTTATATCTTTTTGAGCCATTACCCCCCCCATTTCTACTAAAGCGCCTCCGTCTAACATTATTTTTAAAAATAAATTACTAATTTCTCTTAGCACGATAATGAATTACTTTGTTTTTAAAAAAAACTATTTTTCCCCTAACCTTTTTTCCTTGCACAAGACGGGTTATTTCCGCCGGAATATTAAAGTCCTTCATGGAATGAAAAGCAAATATAAATGATAAGGCCAGAATTAATATTAATGGTAATAACATATTTTAATTTTTATTTTGAATTTTTCATTTTTCAATCAAATCTAATTTTTCATTTTGAAAATTTAAACATTGAAAATTCAATGATAAATGAGAAATGAAAATTGAAAATTAATTTACTGCCCATTCTTTCTCCAGATCCCCTAGCTCCAAAATTATATCAGAAACCGTTGTCTCCCCTATTTGCGTTTTACAATTAAAAAAACCTTCTAAGCGTTGAAAGGTTTTTGAAGTAATAATATCTTTATTTGTAATCAATAAACAACCCTTCAGTATTTTTTCCTGGTTTGATAAATCGACCACACGAATCCCCTCCCCTTCGATCATCTGGCCAATTAATTGAGCGGTTTTATAGCTTTTTGTATACACAATTTGTACATTTGTATTAGATTTTCTATAGGTTCGTTGAAAGAAACTCCCCTGAAACTTTTTGTAAAAAGAATTATAGTCAAACAGACTGTTATCGCCTACTGATTCAAATGGCGACAGATCAATTGTTTGGAAGTTTTCTTTGTTGTTAGTTGAAAAAATATAGAGAAGAAAAAACTTATCAATGAGGTTGGCGTTGGAGTTTGTTAAAAATATTTCCATAAATGTTGGAGTTTGTTCAACACTGGAATTATTGTAATAGATCGTCGTTTTTTTTTGATAAAAATATAGATCTACAAAAGTTGAGGTCATCGCGGAAAAAGTTCTTTTTACAATATCCGGTTTTTTTTCTAAACTGGCCAATTTGCCAATTGACCCAACCTTGTATTTATCATAACCGCCAGGAACGATTACTCTAACCAAATTAGAGAAAGTTAAAACGTAGTTGATGTTTTTTTGGTCGAGTGAATAAAAACGAGCTCTTTCTCCATAAAAAACAACGTTTATTTTATCTCTCCTCTTTAAAAACACAGATGACACAACGTTTCTGTAGACAAAATATATTCCAATTAAAAGGGCGATGAGAAAGATAACTTTTGAATTTTTACTTGAACTTTTGACTTTTGACATTTGAATTTTGACTTAGGCCATTCCATGTTCGATTTTTAATCTTCTGATCTTATTAATAACATCTTCTTTATCTAATTTATGCCAATGGTAGATCCTTTTTATGATCGATAATGAAGCTTCAAATTCCGGTTGTACAACCAAATTTGCACCCATATCCTTCATCCGTATTTGATCTGACTGTTTGTGTACCCGACTTATAATATAAATGTCTTTATTCAGTTTTTTTGCGTTAAGAACAATAGCTTCTTGCACAGATCGTTCTGGAACAGCCAAAATAATTATTGTTGCTGCGTCAACTTGAGCATAATCAAGGATGTCAATGTCGGCTGGATCCCCATAAATGATATTTGCACCTCTTTTTTTCGCTTTTTCAACTTGGTGAAGATTATAGTCAATAGCAACATAAGGAATATTTGCTAACATCAATGATCGCCCTATATAACTTCCTATTCTTCCATAACCACATATAACGACATGATTTTTAATTTCTAAAGTATCTATCGGAGATTGGTTACTATCAATCCTATAAGCGATATACTTTTCTAAAAAGGGAATATATCTTTTTATAAATTCTCGTATCGATCTATAAAAATTCTCTTTATTATTAATAAAAATCGGTGTAAGCACAAAAGTAATTAAAACTGCAGTAATTACAAACAAGTATTTTTCAAGCGTGATTACCTTACTTAGATATGCGGATGACATTAAAATAAAAGCATCTTCATCAATCTGAAATAAATACATCGATAGATTGAAACTCGTCTTTGAGTGAAATTTTAAAAACAAAAAAATTACTAAAATTACCAATGATTTAATAATAATTACTCCCGCTGTAAATAATAGTATCGATGGCAAATATGGAATTACTAAATTTAGTTGGATGTGACTGCCGATATAGACAAAGAATATTACTCCCAGAAGATTCCGGAGCGGTCTAACCTCAGAAAATATATGGTAATGCTCCACAGTCTGCGCCAATAACACCCCAGCCACCATTGCGCCAATTAAGGTTGGGATCTTCAATATTATTGATAGTCCTACAACAAAAAAAATGAAGACGATAATAAAAAGATCAAATAACTCTCTAGAAATTCGCGCAATCTTACTAAAAATTTTGGGGATAATTTTTTGACCAACATAAAACAATGATGCAATTATGATCGTTGCCTTGACCACTCCTATAACCGAATCTATGATGACTGTCCAGACGGAAATATCTTTACCGGTTATAGATGTAAAAATCATGAGATACGGTATAAAAGCAATATCTTGAAAAATCAGAATACCCATCGCAATCTCACCAATAAAGGAAGAGTCCTCCCCCCTATCCTGGATTATTTTTGCAACAATCGTTGTTGAAGATGAGGATAGGGCAATGCCGATTAAAAAAGATTCCAGCAATGAAAATTTAAACACCAAACTTAAAAAAAAGACCAATATCATTGAAAAAAGAAGCTGAAAAAACCCACCTATTATGATAAATTTTTTTAGAATAAAAATCCTATTGAAGTTTGTTTCCAACCCCGACGTAAAAAGTAAAAAAATTATCCCAAAATAAGCAAAGCTGATGATAGCTTGGCTGTTTGCTAATTCAGGAAATATATTACCAATCAATAAACCACCGGCTATATAACCTATAAGGGGTGATAATTTAATTTTTTTAGCAATCACGGCTAAAAAAAACGGAGCTGTTAAATATACAAAGTAATTTAATACTAAAGACAGTGAAATTTCACCCATGAGTTTGAGTATAGCAGGATTGACCTTATTTTCTCAAACGTTTTTCGCAGTCAATACAGAATGAAGCTTCCGGAATTAATTTTAATCTCGCTTCAAGTATTTGTTTTTTACACCGTTCACAATAACCATACAGATTTTTGTTTATTTTTCTTAATGCGTTATCAATCTCTCCAACTCTTTTTTGCATATCCTTAATTTCTGCTTCTATGGTATCGTGGCCTACTTGTTCACGAACATCTGTATCAACGGCAGCGTTATCAGAAGCATGTCCTGGATCAGCGAAGGGATCGTCTTTTTTAAGTACTTCTATCTGATTAAGATTTTTTCTCCTTTCCTCCTCCAACCTTTTTTTTTGATCTTGAACGAACTGTTTTGAAAATTTTTTGTCCATAATTTTTTATAAAACTTAAAATACCAATTCTAAAATGATAAACAAAATGAAAACTGATTGTCAATAGAATTATCAGTGAAACCAAAAAATCTAAACTAAGACCTCCGTAGTATAAACGATTATCTTTAATTTTGTCAAACACAAAAATAGTTAAAGCCAAAAACCAAAGAAAAAACTTTAAAAGAAAACCTTTGTAATACCTTTCTTTTCTTATCTCAAATAATATTTTGTAAGCAATCAAAAGCCCGATGATCAACATCAAGCCTTCATATAACCCCACTAAATGTCGGAGTCCATCAAAACCAACATATTTTATTTTTAACAAAAAATTTGTTTTTGTACCAATCTCTACACCAGAAAAGAAAGCGCCGATTTTACCAAAGACCAAAGCAATAAAAAGAGGAGAAATTAGATAATCGATCAAATCATTAAAATTTAGTTTTCGTGAATTGGTAAACAGATACATCACAAAAAGACCACCGAAGATTGATCCAAAAAATGATATGCCGGGATAACCATTTATCAAAACATACTTTAAAAGATTAAAACCGAAATCCTTAAAATTTAATAAAATAAAAATAAGCCGCCCGAAAAAAACAGCCCCAAACATTGATAAGAATAATCCGTCAAAAACATCTTCCTCTTTAAATGAAGTCAAACGAATATTTTTCCATAACAAAAAAATTGCCCAAAAAAAACCCAAAACCAAAAACACACCGAAAGTATAAATTTTTAGAAACCCTAAATTTAGAAGTACAGGCAACATAGTTTTTAGTATAATTTACCGATTATGAAAAAACAACTTCGAGTTGGTTTCGATTTAGATGGTGTCCTTCTATATAATCCTGCCAGAATTGCGCGCCCTATCGTTTCCTTTATTAAAAGGTCGTTTTTCAAAAAAAAGGATTTGAAATTTTATTCACCCCATACATATTGGCAAAAACAACTTTGGCGATTATTTCACAAATCTAGTATTTTTATTGCCCCTGGTTTAGACGAAATTAAAAAATTAATTCGTGAAAAAAAAATCAAGGCGTACATAGTCACTGCCCGTTATAGTTATTTAAAAAATGATCTTGAAAAATGGCTAATAAACATGAAGATCGATAAATACTTTTCCGGAATTTTTTATAATCAAAAGGACGAACAACCTCATATTTTTAAAAAAAGGGTTATCGAAAAATTAAATTTGGATATTTTTGTTGAGGATAATTGGGATATTGTAAATTATTTAAATCTAAAAAACAGTCAACTATCGAGAAAACGGAGTCCAAAAATAAAAATTTTTTGGATATATAATATCTTTGATAGAAATCAAGATTTTTTAAATAAATTTCCTAATTTAAAATCTGTTGTTAAAATTATTGAAAGAAATATTTTATGAATATATTAATTACTGGTGGCGTTGGATTTATTGGAACAAATACAGCGGTATATTTTTCTAAAAATAACAATAACAAAATTACGATCGTTGATAATTTTAGTCGAAAGGAAGTTGAAAAGAATGCGCTATTTCTTAAACAAAATTTTCCCAAAATAAAAATAATTAAAACTAACGTCATTGAAACAAGTAAATATCTTGAGGAAATAAAAAGAGCAGATGTTATTATCCACCTTGCCGGACAAACAGCTGTCACAACATCAATTAATGATCCAGATAAGGATTTCCAAACCAATATTTTATCAACCTTCAAATTGTTGGAAGTCGTCAGGATAAATAATCCTAAAGTAATTTTTATTTATTCTTCAACTAATAAAGTTTACGGGGATTTGAACGAACATAAATTGAGAAAAAATTTAAAAGAAAAAAACTATCAAGATATCTGTCATCCTTATGGTATAGACGAATCGGAAAATCTTGACTTTATTTCACCATACGGTTGTTCAAAAGGGGCGGCTGATCTTTATTGTTTGGACTATGGACGAGTTTACAAAATGAATACGGTTGTGTTTCGTCAATCCTGCATTTATGGACCGTTTCAATTCGGAGTTGAAGATCAAGGATGGATTGCTTTTTTCAGCAAACAATTTTTGTTTAAGAAATCGTTAACGATTTATGGAGATGGCTATCAAATCAGGGACTTACTTTATGTTGATGATTTAATAAATGCATATCAATCAGCAATTAACAATATTAAGAAAGTTAGGGGTCAAGCATTTAATATTGGCGGTGGAATAAAAAATGCCTATTCCCTGCTCCAGGTAATTGAGATATTAAAAAATAACTTTGGATATAAAATAAAAATTGGTTTTGATAAAACAAGACTTGGAGATCAAAAATATTTTGTTTCCAAAAATGAAAAGATTAAAAAAATGCTTGGATGGAAACCAAAGGTAAACTTCCGGAGCGGTGTTAAAAACATGATAAATTGGCAAAAAAATAATCTGTGAAAATTCTTTTTTTTTCACCATATTTTTACCCTTATACTTCAGGTGTAACGACTTATCCATTAAAAATATTGAGTCATTTGTCTAAAAAAAACAAAGTAACGGCACTAACTTTTCTTTATGATAAAAAACTAAGTAACCAAGTAACCCATAACCAGATAACTATCAAAAGAATGCCATTTTTGTTTAAAGTTTATAAGGGTTTTATTTCTCCTCAATCTCTGATTTATTTTTTAAAACTTGTGAAATCGACGGATTTATTAATACTTAATCAGCCTAATTTTGAAGGATTATTTTTAGCAATTTTTGGAAGGATTTTTCGAAAAAAAATAATTTCTATTTTTCACTGCCAAGTGTTTTTACAAGGAAATTTTATCAACAAAATAATAAACAGTGTTCTAAATTTTTCTATGAACATACAACTATTTCTTTCCTACAAAATTGTTGTTTATACAAAAGATTATATTGACTCTCTACCCAACTTTAAATTGTTCAAAAATAAAACCTTGGAAATTTTACCTCCAATTAAAAAATCGACAGAAGATAAAAATTATCTAAAAAAATTATTGAAATTTAAAGAAAATAATATATGGATTGGATACGGGGGTAGAATTTCTTCCGAAAAAGGTTTGGAATATCTCATAGATGCAATAAAACAATTGAACAATGAAACAATAAATATCGTTTTTGCCGGACCATATGGAAAGGATGTTGTTGGAGAAAATGTATATTACACAAAAATTGTTGGGGAGTTAAAAGAATTTAAGATCAAGCACCTTTTTCTTGGAAATCTGACCAGTAAACAATTAAGTGCTTTTTATAAAACTATTAACATGCTCGTACTACCATCTATCAATCAAACAGAAGCTTTTGGAATGGTTCAAGCCGAAGCAATGATAAATGGTACGCCAGTAATCGCTTCCAATTTACCCGGCGTCAGAATGCCCATAAAACTGACAAAAATGGGTATCGTTACTGAACAAAAAAATATTAACCAGCTAATTGAAGCAATCAAGAATATTTTAGGGAATAAAAATGAATTTACAAATAAAAAATTGATCAAAAACGCTCAGCTAATTTTTGATATAAAAAAAGTTTATAAATTCTATGAGAATTTAATTTATGAAAAAAATTGACTATTTTGTAAAAAAATATTTGGAAAATCGGCCGATGTTTATGTCGATCATTCGCGGGCAAGAGGCAATGTTATTCCAAAAATATAATACCTTAATAAAAGGTAGGATTCTTGACTTTGGCTGTGGGGAAGGATTTTTTGCGGGATTGGTTTTTGGAAAAAATAAAATTAATGTTGGGTTGGATTTAAAAAATAACAAACGAATCGAAGAGGCAATCAGAAAAAAAGTTTACAAAAAAATTAGCCTTTATGGTGGAAATACTATTCCCTACCCTAATAATTATTTTCAGACAGTAGTTTCTAACTGCGTTTTGGAACACATTCCAAATATAGATTTTTCCTTAACAGAAATTTATAGAGTTCTAAAGCCAGGTGGATATTTTATAACTTCAGTCATGGCCGATCAGTGGGAAAATAATCTTTTTGGTTCAAAAATCTTCGGAAAGAAATATTTAGAATATATGAGAAAAACTCAAGTTCACTTCAATTTATTTTCAAATAGAAAATGGCAAGATTCATTTAAAAAAGTCGGATTTAAAATACATGCTGTCGATGGGTATCTTTATAAAAAGAGCGCACAATATCTTGATATGCTTCACTACCTCTCTATCGGGTCTTTAATTAGTTACAAACTATTTAATAAATGGATTTTATTTAATATTCCATTCTTTAATAAAGTTAAAACTAAATATATAAAGAAAACTATTATTGATGAAAAAAACCCTAATAAATCTTCAGCAATATTTTTCGTATTAAAGAAGTAAATTAATTGTCTACTTTATAAAGACTTAGAGTGTTCTTTTCAAATTGGAACTGATTGATGAAATTCATTTTACTGAAATATTTATTACAATCGTTTTCTTTAACATTTGTTGTTAATAAATATAAATCTTTTTTTGTTTCTTTATAATTTACGCAATCATCAAATAATGCATGACCTTCCGTATTAGGAAGAAAATATAACAAGCTGTCATTAAGTGAACCATATTCAACTGTCTCAACTAAAAGAATCGATTTTTTTGCAACAAAAGATTGCTTTGACAACCACCTTACCAACTGGTAATATCTTGAAATTTCTTTCTGCTGCAAATAATTTGAATGATAAACATATCCAGTAATAAATATAAATAGAAATAAAAACGGTATTAAAAAATGATTCTTTACTTCTAATTTAATATTCTCATTTATAAATTTTTTTATAATTTCTAAAATTAGAATAAATAACACGGGAAATATTATCAATATTCGATTCAATCGATAATCAATACCATAATAAGAATAGCCTTTACTGAGAACTGAAAAAACAAATACTCCTACCATCCAAAAAGCAACTATAAAATTTTGCCACCCAAAAACATAAAATAAAGATCCAAACAGAAAAAATATAAAAATAAAGTAAAAAATTGAACTAGTGAGAGGGATACCTTTATTTTGAATTATTAAATGAGTTAGAGCATCACTTAAATCTTTTAATAAAATGGAGTAAACCCTTGTTGCGGTGTCTAAAATAACCAAATCATATCTGTTTTTTAAAGAAAGATAGAGGCTGCATAAAGACGAGGTTACTATAATAAAATATAAAAATTTAGATTTAACTGTAATCAAAAAGTAAATTAATATTAATATACACAAACCATAAACAGCTATGCTTGGGGAATATGAATAAATTAAATACTCTGAAACCAACCAAATTAATAATATTGTTACTTTGTTCTTTTTATTAAAATAAGACATAAATAAACCGGCAATAATCAAAGTCAAAGAAAAAGGAAAGATACTCTGTTCATAATTAAACATAAAAAAATTAAATGAATAGATATGAAAAAAACTTACTAAAAGTGTTCCGATTATGTAATCGTATATTTTTTTATGGGAAGTTAATTGCCAAATTCCGTATGTAAAAATTGGTAACCCAACTAGAAAATACAGACTTCCTCCAAAATTCAAACTAAATAAACTTCTACCAATTATTATTGAAGGTAAAGACGATAGGTAATATTGTCTAGCTGGGTATCCAAAAAGACAAGTTTTCCAAAAACCCATATCAGGCAATATTAAAATATGATTAATACCACAGGCGGTTTCCTGAGTTGTTTCGTTGCTTATATTTTTTGGATTAACGGTGTTAAGTAAAACTATAAAGATAATAAAAAATAAAGAAAGCAAAGATACAAAAGATTTAATTTTAAAAGATATTTTTATTATCTTGAATAATGAATAAAACGAATAACCAAACACTAAAATATACGAAAATATCCACAAACCCCCTCCAATTTTCCCTAAATAATCGTCTTTTATAATTAAATGCAGTAAGTCGACTAAAAGTATTAAAGAAATATTTAAGAATATAATGATTTCAATAATTTTGTTTTTTATTTTCATTTACTGGCGGTAATAATATAACGGAAGGCAAATAATCTAAGGATTGGGAGGTTGCCTAAATATAGATTTAACTTTCTTATGATTGATAATCTATTAAAAATCATAGGAGGGAATAGAAACAGACCAATAATTTTTACATTCTTAAATCTAGCTAATTTTAATTGTTTAATTAAATTAAAATAATTAATTTGTATAATTCCTTTTTCAATTTTCCAATCTAAAAACAAACTAATAAAAAATGACCAACCAATATTTAAAATGTTGGGTTCGGAAAAAATAATGAAACCATTTCTGTTTAATGATTGATAAAAAAGAGGAAAATAATTTTTTAAATTTACGTGGTGAAGAATATCGGTTCCACAAATAATATCCGTATTTTTAGGTAAAGTTAAGACTGTCTTAAGTTTTTTTTGTCTTTTAACTTTTTGTGCGTTGTGATACAAATTTAATAAAGATTTATTGCTTATATCAACGGAAGTAACAAAAAATCCGTTTTTTAAGAGCGGAATCGTTAATCGTCCATTACCGGAACCAAAATCAACAACCTTTCTTTTTTTTGAATTTTTTTTTATAAAACTTATTATCCGATCAAGTTCATCTTGAACGTGTAAAGGAGGGTTAAATAACTTATCAGAAATATATTGATTTTTATCTGAATTAAAATGTTTTGCTTGAATGTCCTTCATTTTTGAATATTAAAACTTGAGGATGATCGTAAACAGTAAAGCCTTCGTCGCTCCATTGATCTGGAAAATCAATTTGAAATTTGAAATTTAAAATTTGAAATTTTATTTTTGGATAAGAAGTAAATTCGTTTATTTTTTTATATTGCAATTCATCGTTTAAAAGAAGTCGGTAGAACTGACTCATTTTAGGGTATTTTTTTGGAACCGTCATTATGCTCCCCCACCCCCGATTTGAGGATAAAATATAATAGTCGGCTCTCATCAGTATGTCGTTCATTTTTTGCCATTTTTCAGGGCTATCAGGATCAAATACCGGTAACTGATCACTTATAAATTCCTTTCCATAATTATTTACGACACCCATTGGCAAAGAATCATCCCAAGACTCACCCAAGATTAAACTGTGTGAGGGTAGATTTTTGTAAATCCACTCAGACGCTTCTACCCGGGAATTTTTGTTTGAATATATTGACGAGAACATTAATGGCCAGATCAATAATATCAATACTGAAATGAATATAAAAAGATAACTATATGCTTTTGAATATACTAAGTTTTTTCCTTTTATTTTAATTTTAAAATGAATCAGATAATCAATACCAACGGCCGCCAAAATGGCTAAGAAAGGATAAATGATAATGAAGTATCTCAGTGTTGGAGTAACCTGAATGCTTTGATAGGCAAAAAATCCTAAGGTCCAAAACAATATAATAAATACGGGGATGGATTCCCGCCGGAGTTTATACTGAGCTTGTCGAATGTACGAGAATGACAAGACAATCTTAAATATTCCAATTATTGTTAAAATTGCAAATGGAATACCCAATCCAAACACAATATTATTAACCAAGCTGTGCTGAACACTATTTTTATTTAGCCATTGAACCATCGGTGGGAACCAGTTGACTATATTCTTAACCGTCATATTCTGCAATGATCTGATATTTTCAATAAACAATTTACTGATGGTGGGATCAAAAATATTAGGGTTCTGAAATAGATATGGATCAGCTAAACGAAGAGTAAAATAGGCTAAAATAAAATACAAAAACAGATTAAAGACTGTCTTTGTTAAAGACAGTCTTTTCTCGAAGACAGTCTTTACTAAGAAAAATAGATTCAGCGGAAGAATAAATAATGCCGTTACCTTACATGCCAATGCTAGGCCAAAAAATATGGCAGATAATATCAAATCTCGTAGGTACGGGGTCTTCCTACCCGTGATTGAATACCGTAATGAAAAATAAAACGACCCTAAAATAAAAAAATTTAAAAAAGTATCAACGGCAAAAAAGTGAGAAAGTTGGATTGGAAGAACGGCAATTGCATAAAAAAATCCAGCCCAATATTTTGTTGATGGTAATATTTTATATTTATTTTCTAATAATTTGACTGTCTTGATTATGAAGAAAATGGTCAGCAGATCAAAAAGAGCTGACAGACCACGGCCTAAAATAGTAAAGTCGTTATAATTGTCCATCTTGTAAATTCCTGCCAAATACTTAGTTAAAATCAGAGGAAAACGACCATATACAAAAAACTTATAACCTACATTTTCGGGATTCATTAATGATATTGTTTGGTTAAAATACTGATTAATCGAGGTAGGAATTTTCATAGCAACCCCGACCATAGTCAAGAAGCGTTCATCCGGATGAAGATGAAGATTGCTGTCCCAGTTTAAATTATTGAAGCGAAAAAAAAATGCCAACAAAATTATGGCTAATGTAACAAATATTTTTTTCATTGAGATCTATTTCTTAAACATTTTTTTAAATGGATTCAGTGACTTTATAAATGCATATTTTTGATTATCTATATAAAATCGGAGAATATCCCGTGTTGTCACTATTCCCAATGGTCGTCTGTCTTTATCAACGATAATGACGCTGCCAATTTTTTTATTAACGATCAGATTGATTATTTCTATTATCAGTTTTTCCTTTGATAAGGTTAATACGTAACTTTTGGCAAAATTTTTAACTCGATAGTTGTAAAAACTAATGTTCTCCTTGCCTCGTTCACCATGATGACTGGAATATTTTGGACTGATCATTAGCTTGATCAGATCATAATAACTCAAAACACCCTTCAACTTTTTATCGTGGTTCAGGACAATCAATTTGGAAATTTTATTTGTTTTAAAAAGATGAATTGCCTGGGTAATCGTGTCATCCTCAAAAACCGTCACCAGCCCCTGCCATCTTTTTCTAATAATCGTGTCGACACTAACCTTAAATATTAACAGATCTTTAAAGTATGACAAAATTCTTCGCGCTGAAATAATCCCCAAAAATTTGTTGGATTTTTCGTCAAAAACCGGCAGATAGTGGATCTTTGATTGGATAAACAGTTCGCAAACTTTAGAAAGCGGATAGTTAAGATAGATTTTGGCTGTGTGGGTCAAGCAATGCTCAACTTTAGTATTGGCAGGTAACGAGGATTTGATCATCGTAAAATAGGGACTGACGATGCCAATATATTTATCATCCTTATCAAAAACAAAGGCCGCGTCGTGCGAGGTTGACAACTTAGATAAAACTTTAGAGAGATGATCTTCTGGAGAAACTTTTATAATATCGTTCTCTTTTAAAATATTCAAAAGTCGCATACTCCTGTTATATCACAAATTTTCCATTTTTGTAAATGACTTTTTTTGATCCGTCTTTCAAGATTGCCTCAACGGTCTTTTCGTTAGTATTGATGATGTCACAGTGTTCGACCGATTCGTTAAAACCTAGTTTTTCCCAGTCTTTGGACTTCATCTTCTTAACATCACCGCTAAAACAATCGTGATAGGAAGTTCCAACAGCTAGATGAGAGTTACCAAAATCTCCACCAAAATTTTCATCATACAAAGTATTGGCCATGAACTTCGATATTTTGGAAAATCTTTTATCAGTCAAAGAAAATTCACCGATTTTATTGGCATTTTTTTGAGAAATCATTTCTTTAAGTAATTTTTCATTTTTGTCGGCCGTCGCCTTGATAACAATTCCGTTTTTAAATTCCAATTGAATGTTCTCAATAATATTTCCATAGCGGTAAAGCGGAAAGTTAAAAAATATTTTACCATTGACCCCGCGCCAATCAGGAGAGGTAAAGATCTCAAACGACGGAATATTGGCCCCTCCCCCACCCTGCCAACGTCTATTCTTTCCCAGTTTTATATATAGATCGGTTTTTTCGGAAACCATGTGATAGGTATCAACCGGTAGGTCATTTAACTTTTTCTTTAAAACATTAATTTCAGCGAATGTTTTTTCCCAAACTTTTATTGGATCTTTTGCCTCCAAAAAACAAGCATTGATTATCTCTTGCCAAAAATCTTTAAGAGAGAGATGCGATTCTTTAGCCATTCCTTCAGTTCCGTACAGACATAGTGTCCAAGTTAATTTACCTTGGTCTTCTTTTTCAAAAAGCCATTTTCGAAGCAGTCGTTTATCACCGCTATTACTGACCATTACTTTCTTTGGGTCAATGTTTTTGAGCAAGAAAGGATCGGTCGGAGCAATTAAATAAATTCTGTGGTCGATCGTGTTGACCAACGACTGCGTATATTCTTTGGGAAAAAATTTTAATTGGTCGTCTGAGGCCGTCTCATACATCGCTTTTTGAAAACTTTCTTCGATCCCTTTGACCATTGGATGAGCGCCTTTCTCTAAAATTCTTTTATAAACAGCCAGGGCCAGCGGGAGTGCCTCACTATCGTACTGAAGATAAACCACTTGACCTTTCTTGACCCCTTTCCCCTTCCCTAGGGCGAAATCAATCATTACTTTCGCATAGTTCTCTAGGATTTTTTTTGAAGGAGTAAACATTGGAAAATAGTAGCAAAAAAAAATACGAAATACAATTGTTATGTCTATCATCAAAATTATCCCGCTTCCACACCCTAATTCTGTACTTTTGTAGGTTATAAGCGGTTGACTAAATTATATAAACGGTTAAGTATTAAACTGTTAGAACCTAAAAAAACTATTAAACATTAAACTTTTAAACTTATGAAATATCAATTGGAAGGAAGAGTAGAAAAATTTTCAGAAAATATTATCGATTTGATAAAGAAAGTTAGAATTAATATCACTAATAAAAATATTGTTAGCCAATTAATTAGATCGGCAACAAGTATCGGGGCTAATTATTTTGAAGCAAACGGATCGTCTAGTAAAAAAGATTTTATTAACAAAATAGCAATTGCTAAAAAAGAGGCAATAGAAACACAGTATTGGCTTAGAATGTTAAACAAAACTGATGATTATTTAGAAGAAGAAATTATTAAACTCTGGGATGAGGCAAAGCAAATCGGAATGATTCTTTCAAAAATAATTTCAAATGTCAGAAAAACCATTTAACAGTTTAGGTTTTAAAAGTTTTTTTAACCGTTTAACTGTTTAATTATTTGGTAAAAAATGACGTAAAATATGCCCGGCATCGGCGACGGCACGGTTTCCGACAAGATAGTAGTTCGGGCTGAGTTCCGAGGCAACACCAACACTATAGAAGACCGATTCTATCCCCTTTTCAGCCAGTGCTTTTTTCATTAGCAACGTGCCCGCTTGGGTAAGGCTGACCGAACGATGGAAGATCTTACTTGGTTTAATTTTTAGTTTTTCAGCGGCTAAAATAAAGGCGGCACTTGATGCTCCTGAGGCTGGATTGACGAAGTCACTAATTAATATTGGTTTGTTATTAATCAGTTTTAATTGTTCTCGGTCCCTCCACAAAACCGTCACAGATAAATTTGTCGTCGGTTCCCCTATCAAGTGAGTCCTTTTAGTAACAACTCTGATTTCGTTTTTTAGTTTGGCATTTTGGCTTTTCCCAAGTGCTAAGCGGGTTGTTATTAATCCAGCCCTTTCCAGACTTATAGCTGGCAAGTTTTTGTCATCGATCTTAAACTGATCCTCATGCTTCCTTAAAAGTTCATAGCCTTCTTTGGCCAAAGCAAAATATTCATTGGCGATCCCAGTATCATGGTAAAAAACTGAGTTAAAAACGATTTTTTGGGCAATTTTATTCACTTTATCCATCAAATACTTGGCGTTATCGTAATAATTTTCCAGAACGAAGATCTTATTTTTTTCCAACGATCTTAAGTTCCATGGACCGAACTGCCCATGATACTTGCCAATAATGTTTTTATATATATCCTTAAATTTAACGAGGTGGTCTACTTCATGATCACCAAAAAAATTATCTGGATCAAGAAGGAGTGGAGTGACGTCAATTTTCTTTCCATCTTTATTCGACTGAATAACTACTTTGTCGAAAATCATAAAAATTTATTTATTTCGTTCCTCAATTTCATCGCCTCGTCTCTTGGATTTTCGGCGAAGATAATCCCACGGGAAGAATTTATTATCAGTCCTTGTCTTTTAGAATTCAATCCCGCCTTAAGAGTCGCTTCAAGATCGCCTCCCTGAGCTCCAATCCCAGGAACAAGTAAAGTCATATCCCCCACTATCTTTCTGACTTCTTTAAGTTCATCAGAATAGGTGGCCCCAACAACCAACATGCAGTTTTTGTTCACATTCCATTTGTTAGCAACATTTTCAGCGACGATTTTATACAAAGGTTTGCCGGAAACCTGTAAATCCTGGAACTCGCCAGCACCTTTATTAGAAGTTCTACATAATATGATAATTCCCTTATCTTTCTGTTCCAGAAATGGTCTTATAGCCTCTTCCCCTAAGTATGGATGAACGGTCACGGCATCAGCTCCCAGGTATGTAAAAACAAATTGAACATAACCTTTGTTTGTGTTGCCAATATCAGCTCTTTTTGCATCAATGATAATCGGAATTTCCGGATATTTCTTCACTAAATAATCACAAGTGTCCTTTAAGGCGTTTACACCTTCATGTCCTATAGACTCATAGAAGGCTGTGTTCAACTTGTAAGAACAAACCAGGTCGGCTGTGGCTTCGATGATGGTCTTATTGAACGAAAGCTGTGATAAATACTGTTCAGTAGGATTTGAAATAGGATATGATTTTTTCCCCGAAGAAATCTTGTTAATGTCAGTATCCAACCCCACACAAACAAGTGACTTATTTTTCTTAACAATCTTGTCCAGTTTTTCTTGAAAAGTCATATTATTTATTTTTATTTTCTAAATATTTTTTTCCATGTCCAACGTCGGTGTTAATTGGAACATTTTCCTTGCATAAAGGACAAACGGCCTCATCAAATGCTGAAGCTTTCAAAACTCCCAAGGCGCTAAATGCCCCCCCAACGACTTCTGAGGTGACTTTTTCCGGATCACGGTTGACCATAACACAAACTGCCACAACATTACCCCCAGTGGCTTTAACCGTATCAACGACTTTTCTTACCGAACCACCGGTCGTTGTCAGATCTTCGATCACCAAAACATTTTTGCCTTTAACCAATTTATCGTAACCTCGAGTAAAGATCATCTGCTTATCAGGAGTTTTTTCGGTATAAACTCCCAAAATTTCTTTTCCCTTAAGTTTTGATAAATGAAATGCAACCCATTGGGATAGAATAATACCTCCTAGAGCTGGAGCAGCAACAACGTCAATATCCATGTCTTTATATTTTTCTGCAAATAGTTCCCCTATTCGCGAAGTCTCTGCAGTGTGAGGATAAACGGCATCTTTATTAACATAAACGCTTCCATGTTTTCCGGAAGTATAAACGAAATGAGAATCGGTGATAACGGCCCCAACCTTTTTCAAGATATCAACAACATTGTCCATAATTATTTTAAAATTAATAATTTTTCTAACTCTTCCTCAGTTAATAATTTTTTTTCTAAAATTATTTCTCTCATCGTTTTTCCCGTTTTAACAGATTCTTTGACGACTTTGGATACAGCATCATAACCAAGACGAGGGGTTAATAAAGTTGAATAAGCGGTGGATTTTTCCAAATGCTCAAGACACCTATCTTTATTGACAATAATATTGTCAATTCCTTTATCGGCGAATAAGACCAAGGCTTTATCAACCAATTTTAAGACCGTGATTAATGAGTCGGCAATGACTGGAAGCATCACTCCCAGCTCCAAATGACTGGCTTCGGCCGCGTGGTGAATGCTTAGGTTTTTCCCAGAAACAATATAATAAGTCTGATTCATCGCCTCGGCAATTACCGGATTTACTTTACCCGGCATGATTGAGGAGCCAGGTTGCAATTCTTTAAAAGAGATCTCCCCTATTCCTCCTTTTGGACCACTGGCCATAAAGCGAAAATCGATTGACATCTTGGAAATATCTAAACAAAGAATATTGATAGCCGAACTTAAAAAACAAAAATCAGTATCACTCGATGTTCCAGACATCAAATTTTCCAGTGGTTTTAATTCATTGATTCCGGTTACCTTTCTAATCTCTTTATAAAATTCCTTTATATAAATTTCGGGGGCATTAATTTTATTTCCAATTGCCGTCCCACCCATATTAAGTTCATAAAAATAAGTTAAGGCACCTTCTATCCTATTTTTATCCCGTTTTAAAATATCACGATATGAGCCAAACTCAGCTCCGAGTGTTGTTGGGACCGCGTCTTGGATATGAGTCCTCCCTAATTTCCTTACGTCTTTATATTCTTTAGATTTTTCATCCATCACTTTAATTAAATAAAGTAAACTTTTCAAAAGTTTTTCTGTTAATTTAATTGAGGCAATCTTTAGTGCTGAAGGATTTACATCATTAGTCGATTGACTTGAATTGACATGATCATTGGGATGAGCGCCGGCGAGAGTCGCGATCACTTCATTGACATTCATATTGACCGAAGTCCCCGCTCCTCCATGATGGGCGGAAACTACAAACTGATCATCATATTTACCTTTTAATATTTCGTTGCAGGCAACAACCATTTTCTCGGATATTTTTTTATCAACTTTTCCTGCTTTAAGATTGGCAACAGCCGCCGCTTTCTTTACCATCACCATCGCGTAAACAAACTCCTTAAGAACTCTGTGGTAATCAAAAGGAAAATTTTCCAAAGAAGCTTTTGTCTGAGGACCGTAAAGAATTTTATTGTTCATATAAAAATAATTATTAATGATTAATCCATTTACCTTTTGCCTGACCGATTATTTTTCCATCATTATAAACTAATTCTCCTCGTAAAAAAACTTTCTCTGGTCGACCATTCAATTTCATCCCTTCATACGCCGACCAACCGCATTTTGAAAACAAATCTGATTTTTTAACTTCCCAAACCGATGACGGGTCAAGAAAAACCAGATCGGCATCATTACCAACTTTGATTCCACCTTTACCTTTAAAGTCAAATATTTTTGCCGGATTTTCGCTCGTATATTTGACAATTTTCATCAATCCTTCTTCAATGGTTTTCTCTCCAAATCTTTTTATCCAACCGGTAATAAGAGCAGGCAAAGTTTCTTGAATTCCAGGTGTCCCTGCTTGAGCTTTCCACATATCCGGCTGATTTTTTGTCTCCCATTCATGAGGTGTATGTTCGGAACAGAGAACGTCAACTTGACCATTGCGGAACAGTTGCCAAAGTTGTTGTTGATCTTTTGGGCTACGAATCGCCGGAGAAACTTTTATTTTATTTCCATATTTTTTGTAGTCATCTGTGTTGAAAACTAATTGGTATCCAACCAGCTCCCCATAAATATTCATGCCTTGTTTTTTGGCAGTTTCCAATAAATCATATTCCTCTGGAGTTGATAGATGGAGTAAGTAGAGTTTAAATTTTGGATACTTTGATGCAAGGGCAATTACTCTTTTTGCCGCTCTTGCAACAACCTCAGTTCCTCGAATCTCCGACCATAAAACCGCATCCGTTCTGCCTGTTTTTTTAAATTTACTATTATATTCATTTATTAAGTATTGATCTTCTGCATGGACAGCCAATAAAATATTTCTTTTGGCCAAGATCTCAATAACTCTTCCTAATGTCAGATCATCAGGAATCGTCGTTGGTGTTGTCTCGTGCCCTGCAGTAAAAACTTTAACACCGGCGATATCTTTTGGATTTACTTTCTTTAATTCATCAAGTTGATCCGAGGCGGCTCCCATAAAAAAAGCATAATCTGTGTATGATCTATTTGGATAAATCTTATGGATTTTCTCTTGTAATAGATCAACGGTAACGGTAGAAGGCTTAGTGTTTGGCATATCAATAATCGTCGTCACTCCACCAGCAAGAGCTGCTTGAGTACCGGTGCCAACATCTTCTTTGTGAGTCAGTCCCGGCTCTCTCATATGCCCATGTACTTCAATCAGCCCAGGTAAAATATATTTTCCTTTGGCGTCGATAATCTCAACGTCATTCTGGCTTGTCCAGAATCTGATTCTGGAGTCGCTTCGCTCCCCAGAATGACTAGTGATTTCTTTTATTTTTCCATTTTCAATTAGAATATCCCCTTCAATTATTCTCTCTGAAGTAACAATCTTGCAGTTCTTAATTAGCTTTTTCATAAAGTATATTTAGACTGGATCCCCGCCTTCGCGGGGATGACATTAATTTATTTCTTCAACAGTCTAATAGCATCGTCGATGGGTATTCCCCTTGGGCAAATTAATGTCAGTTTTTTTCCTAATTCTTCTGAATATTGATCTACTCCATTTTCTTTTGCAATTTTTTTCCGGTCAAGTCCATCACGAGGATCGGTGACATATCGTGCAACTTTAACCAACGACATCGGGTCCATACAGCCTTTAGCTGACTGAGTGATCTCTGGTGCCCCGGCGATGCAACAACCACATTCAATACATTTTCTAAAAGCTTTTGACTCGTTAGATTTTTTCTTAGTAATAATTACTTTATGAATTTTATCCAAATACGGTTTTATTTTTTCATATTTTTTTAATATTGGTTCAAGATTAACAATCAAATCTTTTTCTACAGGAAAATTAGCTAAAGGTTCAATCATTTGAGTTTTTAATGAAGAATCGATTTGAGTCGAACAAGAAAGAACCGGTTTTTTATTTAACATTACTCCACAGGTTCCGCAGATTCCCTGACGACATTCATATCGAAAAGCCAATGTTGAATCAAGATGTTTATATATATAAGTGACGACATCAAGAACCGTCATCCCCTTGTTGTACGGGACATCAAAAGAATCGTATTTCAATTTACTTTTCTTTTTAGAATTATATCGATAAATCAAAAAATTAATTTTCATAGGTTATCGGACAACGTCAACAATTTCTGTAATTAATTTTTCACCGGTTTTTTTGACCGAAATATTTTTTTCCCATTCTTTTTTCGTTTCAGGATAATCAAGACGGCTATGGGCTCCACGACTTTCTTTACGTAAGATTGCTGCAACAACTACAGTTTCGGCTGTTACCAACATATTTTCTATTTCCAAACAATCCTGCAGATCACGATTTCTTTCTTTGAGCGTTGTTCTCGTTTTCATTTTTTTTGATTCTATTTTCAATTCGGCTATGGCTTTTTTTGCCTGCAATAATCTTTTTTCGTCTCTGAAAATTCCCACCTTATCCCACATTACTTGTTTTAATTTATCTTCAACAACATGAGGAATTACACCTGTTTTTCTATTTACAAATGAAAAAATCCTTGTTTGTTCTTTCTCTATTTGTTCTTTCGGCAATGAAACGTACTGTATTTTTTTAGAATATTTAGCAGCGGCAATTCCGGCTCTACGACCAAAGACCTGACCTTCAGCGATTGAATTTCCACCTAATCGATTGGCTCCGTGGACATTTCTTGTTACTTCTCCGGCGGCAAACAATCCCGGGACAGAAGATTGACACCACTCATCAACATTTACTCCACCCATCATATGATGCATTGACGGATAAATTTCCATCGGTTCCTTTGAAATATCAACTCCGGTATTTTTATACTGTTCATAAACATCGGGAATAATTTCCAAAATTTTATCTTTGGTCCAATGATCGACATGGAGATAAACGGCTCCGTTTTTTGTTCCAAGCCCTGCGGCCACTTCCTGAAAGATTGAACGACTGACTTCGTCACGTTTGGCCAGTTCCATTTCAACCGGATAATATTTACTCATAAATCTTTCTCCTTTTATATTACGAAGAATCCCCCCATGAGCCCTAGTTTTCTCAGTCACCAATACCCCAAGACTTGAAGGGGTGTTAGCCATGCCGGTTGGATGAAACTGGACCATCTCCATATCTATAAGTTCTGCACCAGCGTCAAGGGCGATCGCGTAACCGTCCCCGGTGTTTGACATAGCGTTAGTCGTCACTTTATACATTCGTCCGGCCCCACCTGAAGCCAAGATCACCGATTTTGTCTGGAAAACAACCGTTTGCGCATTGCGGATATTTATTCCAACTGCACCTACAACCCGACCTTTAACAACCAGCAATTTACTGACAAAAAATTCATCCGTATATTTTATTTTTAACTTTCGAGCTTCATCAACCATTCCTTGCATCATTTCGCGCCCTGTATAATCACCAACACAAACATTAAGGGGAAATTTTTGTTTTGGACCTGCCCAAGTATAAAATTGACCGCTATCGAGTCGGTCAAAAATAACACCGTAACTTTCAAGGTCATGAACACGGGCCGGCATTTCTTCACCAAAAACCTTAACCATTTTATAGTTGTTAATGAAGTAACCGCCTTCAATTGTTATTTGAGCATGAAATTCGGGAGTAGCCGGAGCCACCATTGCCGCATTCATCCCTCCCATTGCCATGCCGGTATGAGCACATCCTAAAACTTCTTTACCCAATAAAAAAACGTCGAGTCCACTTTTTTTGGCTTCAATCGCAGCTCTCAGTCCCGCTCCCCCGGCTCCAATGACAAGAATATCTGTTTTAATGTATTTTATCGAAGGATCTAATGAGGATTTCATTAGATGAAATGATATAAAAAATAATTTTAATTATCAAGGGATTTTATTTTCTAATTATATAAGAGAAGTAACCTAATTGAGTATACCCTTCTTTATTATGAAATTGTGCAGCAGTTTTATAAGCCGCTACTTCGTCTAATTTTGCGGGATCCGCTTTTAAGGCAAATGTATCCTCATTAATAGGCATTGGATTAGGTTGTTCTTTTTTACCATTAAATCCTCTCCACAAACTTTCTCCTTCAATTAAAGAAACTTCCAAATCTCCTCCATGATCCTCTATTAACTTTTTTAATTCTTCTGTAAGCTCAATCTTACCATCTTCACCAATCCTAGAATAAGCAACGCCAACAATTACATCTCCAGGTTGTGCTTTTTCGACAGCTTGTGACGCAAAAGACATTGTCAATGTAAGACCATTAGGACCTCCATCTCTCATTTTTTCCATACTGGCTCCTTTTGCCCTTAACGCAAAAGGTGGATTAGCTATAAATAAAGTATTACCTGGAGAATCCGAATCTGATAAACCGTCTTTTACGATATCTCGTTCTAAAATCGTAGCTCTTTCGCCTAGTCCATTCAATTCCGCATTTGCTCTTGCAAGATTTGTTGCCCTAGGATTTAAGTCGTTTAAGATAACTCTTTCTGTTAAGTCATTTCCAAGCATTGGAACCCCTGAGTGTCCACCACCGCAAAACGGATCAATTGTAACATCAAATTTTTTCCCTCGCTCCGCTACAACACCAGACACTATTTTTGATAATTGAATTCCTTCGTCAAAAAAAGGATATACAGCCATTTCTCCATCTTCAAGTTTGGGTTTTTCTGGATCAGTAAAAAAAGTTAATCCATTCGCTTGTTTTACTTCATACTTTGAAGAGCCGTCTGGCTTAGTAAGTTTAAATTTTTCAGAAAATATTTTTAATAGATCGTAGGCTCTTTCGCGTCCACTTACAAATTTAAGCCAGTTGGCTTGAAATAACGGACTTCGAAAAATTCTACTTTCGGCAATAAATTTTTCAGCATGAGACATAGGTCTTTAATTTTATAAAACTATGGGATTATTGTCAAGTTAATTACGTTGTTAAATCAATCTGAAGAATGATGAAGAAAAAATTCCTGGATTAGTTTTTCTCTACAAATACTCATCCCAACTCTTAATCTTCAAATCTTTTATTTTATATCTATCCAAAGCATTAACAAAAAATCTGGCGGAATTGAGATCGGTAAATAGAGGTATATTATTATCTATTGCCGCGCGTCTTATTAAATACCCGTCGGTGATCACCCGTTTAAACGAGCCCTCGTTATTATAATCTTCACTCAAATTAATAACTAAAGACACTTGGCGTTTTTCAATTAAGTCGATAACGGTCGGACTTTGTTTATCATAAAGTTTATGGACTAATTTTGTTCGAACACCTTTGGTTTTTAAAAACAGATGGGTTTTTTTTGTCGCGTAAAGTTTAAAGCCAAGATTTTTTAACCGCCAGATCGATTCGGCAAAACGAAGCTTAAATTCCGCTCCCCCGATTGTAACCAGAACCGATTTATTTTTCAAAGATAATCCGGTTGAAAGCAAGGATTTTAAATATGCCTCTTCAGCCGTATCTCCAAAACAGGCTACTTCCCCAGTTGACCCCATCTCAACTCCCAGAGCCGGATCAGCCCCTTCCATCCTGGCGAAAGAAAATTGTGGTGCTTTGACGGCCACATAGTTCGGGTATTTAATTTTGTAATCTTTAGCTTTACCAAAAAAACTGTCAACGATCACTTCGGCAAAATTAACTCCAGTTACCTTTGATATAAACGGAAATGTCCGTGACGCTCTTAAATTCATTTCTATCACATAAACTTCGTTGTCTTTAACCATAAACTGGATATTAAAAGGTCCTGAAATATTTAAAGATTGAGATAACTGTTTGGCAATTTCTATCATTCTCTCACCACTGAAGTAGCGAACCCGCTCGGCCGGATAGACAATTGTGGCATCGCCCGAATGAACACCGGCATGCTCAATGTGATTGGAAATGGCAAAGACTTTTACACTGCCTTTTTCAGCTACTCCATCAAATTCAATTTCCCGAGCATTGGTCATATACTTGGAAATGGTCACTGGGTATTTTTTGTTGATATTGGTGGCTTTTTCTATAAAATGTTTTAATTCGATCGGATTGTAACAAAGATTCATCGCCGCCCCGGATAAAACATAAGATGGCCTTACCAATATCGGGTAACCAACGTCAGCTGCAAATTTTAAGGCCGCATCCATATCGGTAAAACTATTCCAGACCGGTTGCTTTATTTCCAAATCATCAAGTAGCTGGGAAAATTTTTTCCGATCCTCTGCCCTGTCAATATCTACGGCAGTTGTTCCCAGTATTTTTATTCCATACTGATTAATTTTTTTAGCTATATTATTTGGAGTTTGTCCCCCAACCGAAACAACGACTGAAGATGAATGTTCAAACTCATAAATATCAGCCACCCGTTCAAAGCTGATTTCTTCAAAATAAAGCCTGTCAGAAATGTCATAGTCAGTAGAGACAGTTTCCGGATTGCAGTTAATAATAATCGATTTTTTTCCGTACTTTTTCAAAAAAAGTGAGCTGTTAACACAGGTCCAATCAAATTCTACTGAACTGCCAATTCGATACGGTCCTGAGCCCAAAACCATTACGCCTTTATCCCCGATCGGCAAAACATCATTATGATTTCCGTTGTAGGTTGTGTATAAATAATTCGTTTTTGCTGGAAACTCTCCGGCTAGGGTATCAATTTGGAAAACTGAAGGTGTAATTTTTAATTTTTTTCTTAATTCCCTTATCTCTAATTCTTTTTTCCCAAGGATTTGCGCAATCTTCTTATCTGAAAAGCCCAATTGTTTTAAATGTAATAATTGTTGTACGGACAGGTCTAGACCTGTCCCTACCTTAATTAATTCTCTTTCCGCCTCGACAATCGCCTTTAAACGATGCAAAAACCACGGATCGATACCTGATAATTCATAAATTTTTTGAACAGAAACCGCTAATTTTAGTGCTTTGGTAATAAAAAATATTCTTTTAGAATTTGCCTGTTTAATATTGGCTAAAACTTCCTCAGGGGTCAAATTAAAATTATTGTCAGTCACTCCTTGCACACCAATATCAAGCATCCTGACACCCTTTTGGATTGCTTCTTCGAATGTCCGGCCGATGGCCATGATTTCCCCGACCGACTTCATAGAAGAGCCGATCTTTTCTGAAGTTCCTTTAAACTTATCCATATCCCAGCGGGGAATCTTTACAACGATATAGTCAAGCGCCGGCTCAAAGAATGATTGGGTAACTTGGGTCACTTGATTTTTTATCTCCATCAAGCTTTTACCCAGTATTAGTTTTGCTGCAACGTATGCCAGCGGATAGCCGGTGGCTTTAGAAGCCAGAGCTGAAGAACGGGACAATCGGGCGTTTACTTCGATGACATAGTATTCTATTTTATTTTTTGGCTTTGGGTTCAAAGCAAATTGAACATTGCATTCGCCTACTATCCCCAAGCTTTTGACAATCTTTATCGAAAGTTCCCTCAAATAGTGATATTCGAAATTCGTTAGGGTCTGGCTTGGGGCAACAACGATCGATTCACCTGTATGAACGCCTAAAGGATCAAAGTTTTCCATGTTGCAAACTGTTACGCAGTTATCGTGGATATCGCGGACGACTTCATATTCAATTTCTTTGTAATGATGAAGATATTTTTCAACCAATATCTGAGGAGAAAATGACAAAGCCGCTTGAGCGGTGGTTACAAATTCTTTTTCATTATAAACAACTCCGGATTTTTGACCTCCAAGTGAGAAACCGGCCCGGATCATGACAGGATAACCGATTTCATTAGCCTTTTTCAAACCGGTTTCAACCGTCGCTGCCGCATGGCTTATGGGCGTTGCAACATTAATTTTATGAAGATGGTTGGCAAATTTCTCCCGGTCTTCGGTTAGATCAATTGCCGAGACAGGTGTTCCTAAAACTTGAACATTATATTTCTTTAATATCCCTTTTTTATATAGTTCAATTCCGCAATTTAAGGCTGTCTGACCGCCAAAAGAAAGAACAATCGCGTCAGGTTTTTCTTTTTCAATCACTCTCTCGACAAACTCGGTTGATACCGGTAAAAAGTAAACTTTATCCGCTAATTCTTTTGATGTTTGGATTGTAGCAATGTTGGGATTAATTAAAATTGTCTTGATTCCTTCCTCTTTGAAGGCTTTAATGGCCTGACTACCTGAATAGTCAAACTCACCGGCCTGGCCGATTTTAAGGGCTCCTGATCCTAATATTAATATTTTTTTCATATTTTTTTCAAAAAATAATCAAATATCCAACTTGTATCAGTTGGTCCGGGACAAGCCTCCGGATGGAACTGAACTGACATAAATGGTAATTTCTCATGAATAATTCCCTCATTTGTGTCGTCATTAGCATTTACAAACCAAGGTTTAAATCCCGTTGGGATTTTCCTAATCGCAAATCCGTGATTTTGCGTTGTTAAATAACAGCGCTTAGACCCGGCCATTACACAAGGTTGATTTTGTCCGCGATGACCGAATTTCATTTTGTAAGTGTCCCCACCTGCAGCCAGAGCTAATATCTGGTTTCCCAAACAAATCCCAAGCAAAGGAATTTTTTTTGCCATAACTTTCTTTATCGTTTCAATTGTCACATCAGCCATTTTTGGATCACCGGGACCATTTGAAATAAGAACTCCGTCAACTTCCTCTTCTAACGAAAAAATGTCAAAGTTCCAGGGAACAGTGATAACTCTAACCCCGCGGTCTAACAAACTTCGAATAATGTTTCTTTTAACACCGCAATCGATTAAAACGATCGTCTTTTTCCCTTTTCCTTCAATTAAAGGTTTTTTAATTGAAACAGCATCAACCAGATTCTTTAAATTTGGATCGATAAAATTAATGTCTTTCTCAAATAATATTTTTGCCAACTGTGCTCCTCCATCCCTTAATTTTTGAGTTAAATATCGGGTATCGGAAATCACCAAGCCTGGAATTTTTTCTTTTTTTAACCATTCCCCCAAGGTCATTTTGCTTTGAAAGTGGGAAGGAGTATCAATATATTGGGAAACGATCAAACCGGAGACATGAATGCGATCGGACTCCCATTGATCTCTGTCAGGAACTCCATAAGAGCCAATGATTGGATAAGTTGACACAAGAATCTGACCTTCATAGGAAGGATCTGTGAGTGATTCCGGATAACCAACCATCCCGGTTGAAAAAACCAACTCGCCCGATCGGGGTTGTTCGTAGCCAAAGCTTTGGCCCTCAAAAATTTCCCCATCTTTTAAGATTAGTTTTCCTTTCATAATAATATTTAAAAAGCGAAGATATTATCCCGCCTTAGGCGGGATCGGTATCGAGCTTTTACTTTCTTAGAATTAGTTTTAACAACGCCATTCTTACAAACATGCCATTTTTTGCTTCAGTATTCAAATAAACAGCCCGGGGGTCTGAGTCAACCGCCAGTTCAATCTCCCCGACTCTTGGCAACGGATGCATAATCAAAGTATTTTTTCCGGCTTTTTCATCAACTAATTTTTTGGTCAGTATAAAACTTAGTTTTAGTTTTTCATATTCATTCTTATCAGTAAACCGTTCTTTTTGCACCCGGGTCCAATACCAAAAATGGCAATCGGCCGGAATTTCGTCAAAAGATTTAATTTCTATCAATTTTATTTTTCTTTTTTTCGCTTCCTCCAAATCTTTATCACTTAACCGCAACTGCTTTGGGGAAAGTAAATAAAGAGTGTTGTTGGGAAAAATAGAAAGACATTTAATTATTGAATGAACAGTCCGCCCGTTAAGAAGATCTCCAACCATCAAACCCTTTATGTTATCCAGGTGTTTATGTTTTTCAAAAACCGTAAACATGTCAAGGAGGGCCTGAGTAGGATGTTCTCCAATCCCGTCTCCGGCATTAATAACGGGAATATCGGATACTTCCGCAACTTTTCTTAAAGTTCCCGCTATGGGGTGACGCATGACAATAGCATCGGTGTACTGTTCCATCATCTTGGTTGTATCTTCAATTGTTTCACCTTTGACAACCGAAGAAGTTTGCAGCGGATTTTGATATTCGATGGTTTGGCCTCCCAACCTTTTAACGGCGGCTGAATTGGAGCTAAAAGTCCTTGTTGATGGTTCAAAGAACATTAAGCCAACCACTTTTCCCGAAAGAACTGTCAATAATTTTTTAGTAGAAGTTTTTTTAATTTTGGCTGCGGTGGCAAAAACTTTTTCTACTGACTTTCTATCAAACTGATCTAGAGAAACGACGTCTTTCAAAAAAAAATCCCCGTCGATGGGGATTAATGTCTTTTGTTTTTTGGCAAAAAAAATCTCAGAGTTTTTCATATGTATCTGAGAATAATATTATATTCAATTTGGGGAAAAAAGCAAGAGGAAAATGTTATAATATTTGAAAATAATCGGGTGAGTGCTGGAATGGCATACAGGCTAGTCTCAAAAACTAGTGGATTCACTTCCATGAGGGTTCGACTCCCTCCTCACCCACAACGTAAGAAATTTTTATTACTTAAAAATTTCAACGTTGTTGGAACGTTTAAATCGAAGATTTATTACGTTCCACTTAAATTTGCTCCACATCATGCGGCTTTGATTCGATCAACGAACTTTGGGTGATCTGGATAAACTCAGCCTTTTTCCATGTTTCGATGATATTTCGAGCCCCGCAATAAGAAATTCCTGAGCGGACTCCTCCAAGCAATTGATTTATGAATTCAGAAACCTTTCCTCGATAAGGGACAACCGCTTCGACCCCCTCAGCTGCATATTCTTTCAAGTCTTTTTTTACTTTTACATCATTTTTTTGTCGATCGTGGTTGGCCATGAGCGACGCCATTCCTCGGGTCAATTTAAATTTTCGATTGTTTTTAAAAAAAGTCAATGCTGGTGATTCATCGCATCCGGCAAATAATGTTCCGATCATTACAGTTGAAGCGCCCACTGCCAACGCCTTCACCATATCTCCGGAATTTCTGATTCCTCCATCAGCAATAATTGGAACACCATATTTACTGGCAACGGCCGCACATTCAGAAATTGCCGTTAGTTGAGGCACTCCGGCTCCAGCAACAATTCTGGTAATACATAAAGCGCCAGGACCAATCCCAACTTTGATCGCCGACGCGCCATTTTTTATCAACTCTTCGGTAGCTTCAGCTGTAGCAACATTTCCAGCTATTACGTCAACTCTAGGAAATTTTTTCTTTAAATCTTTTAAAACCTTTATCAAAAAAACCGAGTGGCCATGGGCAATATCAATAACAATGACATCAACTCCGGCTTTGACCAGTGCCCCTGCTCTCTCGATATAGTCATCCTTGATTCCAACAGCCGCCCCAACTAATAATTTTTCTTTTTTGACGTTTTTTACCATCTCTGCTTCTCGTTCTATGGTCGCAAATCGGTGGATGATCCCAATTCCTCCTTCACGCGCTAGAGCAATTGCCATCTCAGTTTCCGTCACCGTATCCATGTTGGCGGAAATTACCGGAATTTTTAATTTTATTTTCTTTGTTAATTGAGTCGTCAGATCAACCTCTCCTCTTGAAACTAAGTCGGTCTTCTGGGGAACTAATAAAACGTCATCGAATGTCAAACCGATTGATTTGCGGATATTCATAAGTTAAAAAAATTACTAACTTCTAATTACTAATTGACCTAAATAATAACCAATAACCAAATTCCAAGTATTCCAAACAATAACCAATCATCAATAATCAAACACCATTTGGTTAATTGGTAATTGAATATTGAGATTTGTTTGTTTCTTGGTATTTGGTCATTGGAATTTTTTAGTAATTAGATCAATTAGGTTAATTAGAAATTTATATAAATATACTTGCTTTACGTTCAGGGCTTACTGATACGATTTTAATCTTTACTTCTAAATATTTTTCCACAAACTTAACGTACTTTTGGCAATTTATCGGTAGTTTCTTGAAAGATTTTATTTTAGATATATCTTCTTTCCAGCCGGGAAAACTTTTGTAAACCGGCGTTAATTTTTCCAGCTCCAAATATCCACATTGACTAAATTCTATTCTCTTACCGTTTAGTTTATAACCAATACAAACTTTTATTTGAGAGAGCCCTGATAAAATATCAATTTTAGTGATTGCTATTCTATTAATCGATGATAGTTCACAAGCGAATTTTACCGCAGGTAAATCCAACCAACCAACTCGTCGTGCACGTCCGGTTGTCGTCCCATACTCATATCCTCTTTCTCGAATTCCATCAGCAACTTTATCAAATAATTCAGTTGGGAGCGGTCCTCCACCGACTCTTGAGGTATAGGCCTTAACAATTCCCCAAACTTCATCAATTTTTTTTGAAGAAACCCCTGATCCAATATTAACTCCACCCTCGATAACATTTGATGCTGTCACAAAAGGATAAAGCCCAAAACTGTTGTCGAGCATGACTCCGTGGGCCCCTTCCAAAAGTATGTATTTTTTTTGTTTTGCTGCTTTTTGAAGAGTGGCAAAAGTATCCCCAACCATTGGACGGATTCTTTCGGCCAATTTTTTGAAGGTTGGCAAATAAGTTTCCACTTTTATTGGAGCAACACCAAACGCAACTAAGATTTTATTTTTTATAGCTGCTTGAAATTTAAATTTCTCTACAAACAGTGACCAGTTTAATAGTTCATAAATTCTAATTCCGTTGTAGCTTACTTTATCAGCATAAGTTGGACCGATCCCTCTTTTTGTCGTCCCCAATTTATTCTTACCACGGGCATTTTCATAGGCCTGATCAAGTTCTTTATGATATGGCATGATCAAATGACATCGGGGGGAGATCATCAATTTCTTTTTTAAATTTATCCCCATCTTTTCAAAGATATCCATCTCTTCCATCAAAACATCGGGATCAATAACAACGCCATCGGCAATAATAACAATCGGTTTTTTTTGTAAGATTCCTGAAGGGATCAAATGAAAGGGGAATTTTTTTCCATCAATGACAACCGTGTGACCGGCATTATTTCCGCCATGAAAGCGGACAACAAAATCGGCTTTTGCCGCCATCATATCAACTATTTTACCTTTTCCCTCGTCGCCCCATTGACTACCGATGACAAGTTGAATCATATGGAACTAAAAATAAATTTTTTAACCGTCCTAATATTAACAACAACTGATAGAATTAGTCAAGAGAAAAGAACTAAATTGACCTAATTAACCTAATTTCTAATTGATCTAAATAATCACCAATGATCAAATTGGGATTTGGAATTTTTTTAGGTCAATTAGAATAATTAAAAATTAGAAATTAATTAATGTTAATTTATATTTTAGTAGTAATTCTCATTACAATAATTTTCCTTTTCTCCTCCAAATCCCTCTCCCCAATCCCCTATTTCCCCTCTCAACCGGTCGACATCCCGCTAATTGTTAAAGCTTTAAGTTTAAAAGATAATCAAACTATTATTGATCTTGGAGCCGGCGATGGAATCGTTATTTTTAAGGCAGCCCAGCAATCTTTCATACTAAAATTAAATACAAAATTTGTGGCTGTCGAAATAAATCCCGTATTAATTCTTGTTCTGCACCTCCGCCGACTATTTCACCCGAACAAAGATAATATAACAATTATCCGTGATGATATTTTCAAAATGAACTTTAACTCATTAACCCGTGAACCCGTTAACTCGTTAACTTTTTATTTATATATCTCTCCCTGGTTTCTTGAAAAAACCATTGAAAATTGTAAATTAAAAATTGTAAATTTTAATGTCGTTTCCTACATGTACCCCATTAAAAGTATGAAAAAAGAAGAGAAAATCATTCAAGGAAAGAATAATATTTTTATATACAACTAACAAATTCTGCCAATCTAACATAACCTCCGAGGTTATGTGTCGGTTGGCAGTGACAGGCTAGGATTTAATTATTTTAAAAATTTCATCTGGTTTTTTGACGATATAATCAACACCGGCTTCTTTCAAAGCACCGATTGTGTGCAGGCCCCAGGAAACACCGATCATTTCAATACCGACTTTTTTACAGGCTTCAACATCACGGATTTCGTCACCCACATAGATCACGTCTGATTTTTCCAATTTAAAATCCGTTAAAAATTTTCCTAAATACCCGGACTTTCCAAAAAGATCTGTCTTACCATGAACAAAGTCAAAAATTTCAAGTTCATTAAATTTTATAAATTTATTAATATTCTCCACCCTATTTGAAGAAATTATCGCCAACTTAAAACCTTCTTTTTTTAGGTCAAAAAGAAACTTTTCCACTCCCGGGAAAAATTTAATATTTTCCATTTCTTTTTCAAGTTCCACCTGCATATTTTTTATCATATTAACAACAAAGGGAATTTTGAGCCAGGCTCTTTTGAAGCTACCCTTTAACAGCTCCTGATAGCTTTTTGTTCTTATTTCTTTAATTATTTCCTGATCGCTAAGATCGTCTATTTGCAGCAACCTAGCGATCTCTAAGAATTTTTTAAAACTGAAAGGAAGTGTATCGGCAATTGTTCCGTCGAAATCGAAGATGATGTATTTGATCATTATTTAAGGTCGGACCCTATTCTAGGGTCCGACCTTATTATATAATAAGGAATGTCATATGTCGTAAATTTAGATTTTTTATTAACTAATTTATTATCAACTTTATTTCCCAATAATTCATTTTTTAACTATTTTTTTTCTTTTTTTTCTTTAAAAGGAGTCTTCGTAATAATTTGGGCATTAATTGTTTTATTATTGGTCTTTTTTGAAGAAAAGAAAAATCCCGGGATCAGTAGAAAAGATTTGAAGTTCGTTTTTTTATTTTCAATGTCTTTTTTATTAACTTTCTTCCTTGCTGATATATTATTAAAAAATATTTTTATGCGCCCTCGACCAATACTAGATACTAAATACTTTATACTAAATACTTTTTCCTGTCCTCGAGATTTCTCCTTCCCCTCCGCTCATGCCGCAACCGCTTTTGCCGCCGCAACTATTCTCGCTTATTTTGATAAAAAACGCCGTTGGTTTTATTATATAATTGCTGTCCTGATAAGCTATTCAAGAATTTATCTGGGCTGTCACTATTTTTTGGATGTGGTTGCTGGGACCATTCTTGGATTTGTTATTTCAAAAATTATCTTATTAACTAACAAAAAATATTATGGCGCTTGAAGATACAAGAATGTCTGAAGGTTTGCGGACAAATGGAAAAACCGGAAAAATGACATTTGAACAGGCAGAAATACTTCATCATTCTTTTAAATTGGCAAAAAAGGCCGCAAATCACTTCTCGACCGATTATGATGACCTTACATCCGTCATTGATCAAAAGCTACATAAACAAGTTGATCAATACGTAAGACGGAAAGAAAATATCGTTGGTGATAAACCTGATATAACAATTGAAAAGGCGTTGAATGAACAATCGGTGGATATCGGCACCGTTGTCTCAATCTCTAAAAAAAATGAATTCAGTCACGGAAACGCGATTAAATTGGTTGAGGACTCAATTGCTTGTAGGTTGGTCGAAATTTCTGCTCAAAAAATCAAAGGTGCCAGTTTGGATGTAGATGATTCATTTTTTCTTGAAACAAAACAGAACAAAGTTAATAAAATAATCACTGAATTTGAAAAATACGGGATAGAAGCGGTCGATGTTTTTTATAAGATCTGTCAAGAAATAAGCCAAATAAACAGCCCTGACGTTTTATTGGTGTATGAAGCCAAACTTGGCAAGTTATCCAAAACCAACAAACTAAACAGATTGGTCTTGGAAAGAGCTTCAGCACAAATAAACGGTAGACGTAACGCATTGATTAAAGAGGTCACAGGTGTAATCGGAGAAAAACAAAAAAATCCAGACCAAGAATATGAAAAATTTTATCAACTCCTCCAAGAAGCTTTGGAATATCTTGATTTTTTGTATCCAGGCAAAAACAAAAGTAAATTCATTGTCGAATCATATATGGCTTTAGCAAAAGTTAGGGATATGTCGATTGGTTGGGTTCCTTTTTTGGAAAAATATTTTGCCTCCTGTCCCGCTCTGATGAGAGTATTTTGGCAAAAACAACTCAATAGGGATATTGAACATCCAGAGCAGATTGGCCTAAATAAAAAAATAACTGAGAGATTAAAAAAACACGTTTTTGATAAGAAATTAATGAGTGAATCTGCCGCCTGGTTACAGTCAATTAAAACGGAAAAAAATAACCCAGAAATGAATTTTTATGCTAAACGACCGAGCGCCGCTCTGGTTGCGGCAATTAAAGAATATTTGGCTATCCCTCGTGACAAACGAAATGGAAGTGCTGAAGGCGACAAAATCACAATCATAATTAACGATAATAAAGTTTTGAAAATGTTCTTAAAACCCGGAAGTACCGACGTTGATATCGAAAACGCTATTCGAGAGTCAGAAAATAAGGTTGTTGAAATCACAGATCCTAAATTAAAATATCGACTCAAGGCCGATTCATACAGACCGAATAATCACTCAAAAGAATATTTGGAGTTTTACCAACACCAAGAACAATTTTCAGCTTTCGGTGTCGATGCTCCAGCGTTAATTAATAACATGCTCAATAAACCGGAAAACGGTGATTATATTTTTCGTCTTACCACAAAGGCTCATCCATTTTCTCAAGACAAAAATTCTCCTTTTCTCATGAACACGGTTGATTCTAATAAGGCATTGATCGATATCGATTTTTCCGGACATAAGGGAGCAGAAATATCCATGAAATATTCTCACCACTTTTTTGATGCAGATAACCAGTCTGACGTATTTGATCAATTCGCAGAGAATTTTTTGAAACAAGCGAATGGATTTTTACGGTCAAGCGAATCCGAATTACAAAAAATTAAATTGCCAAATTTTACTTCAGTAAACGAGGCGCAAGAACTTAATATACCGGGCATTCTTTCGGACGAGTTTGATGAATTCCCTATCTTTGAATCAATTAGAACCGGATTAATCGATAGAACCGAATATAAAGCCTTGGAATTGAAGATTGATGGAGAAACCCATAAGATTCCAGCGAATATAATCAGGGACATTTTAACCGCTCAAAAAGAAGGTGTTAATGTTGTGTACACTTTATATAAGATTGACAAACCTCCCACTGACACGAATCCAGCCCATGACGAGATAAGCCCGCTAACTCTCGGCTTAAGCCCATTTAAAAATACACTTGAAAAATACCGTGAATGGACAAAAAATCATAATAACGCTATTGAACAATTCGACTTTGGGCCAGATCTGGAAAAAATAGTTGAATGGATAGTTAAAACTGAAAAAGCGATCAAAAGAACTAGAGAAGGCCAATCTTATCAAGCGGTCGTAGCCGCCCCCACCGATCGTTTGGCTCGATGGACTTATGAAAAGACGAAAAAACCTCATGGACCACCCTCCCAACTGGTCGAAACCGGCGGTATGTCCTCCGGCATTAACGTTAAGGGTAAAATTAAAAAAGATTTCGTAACGGCTGTTTCATATACGAGCGGCCCAGTTATTAAACTGGTAAGTGATGACGGTAAAAAAATTGTTGTCGAAAAAAATATTGGCGTAATCGGATATAGTGGCAAATTTGGAGATGTTAATGTTAGTATACGTAAAAGTTTGATTAATGCTCAATATCAAATCGCGGAACTATTTGCTGATAACGTTAAGGCGGTTAAAATAATTGAGCCGCTTATTAAAGCCTGGGAAGATTTTACGGTTGGTGATTTTTCTTTTGAAGAATATCAAAATTTACTAAAATCAACATATGATCAGTTAAAAAGTAATTTAGGTCGCAGATACCTTGCTGATAAAGGAATCACCAACCACAAAAAACTTCAGTTTCAACTAAATAATAGGTTAAAAAATAGTACTAAACTAGATGAGCGCACAACCATTGATAGGAGTGATGATCAACAATTGTTTCGTGATTTCTTTGACCAACTTCAGTCAGCTGTGGCTAGTCGGCGACCTCGATTCTCCCCCGATACATTCCCATTCCACAGGAGAAGTTGATGAAACCCGATTCTTTTGGTGTAAACTCAAAAATATTTTCGCCCTCCTGCAATGCTTTGGAAATGTTAAGACTCGGGACAACAAAATATCCTTGACAACCAAAAACACTTTTTCCATTAATTTCCCAACGGACCGGGATTCCTTTTTTAACAGTAAAGTAATTGGGCACATAACCACTATTGACGACATCCATTTTAATAATTTGTTTACCATTGATCAAATTTGACTCATATGTCTTATTAGACTCATTTGATCTAGTCGATAAACCAATCCCATATAACGCCAAAAAATTACTTGCGTAATAAAGTCCTAAGATCAAAACACCAACAGCCACAATTTTCATAAAATATTGATAAAAATTACTTTTCAAAAGCCCTCTCAAACTACCGATAAATATAATTGCTGGGGCCGTTCCCAAGGCAAATACAGTCATAGTAAGGGCACTTTGCCATGGTGAGGCTAAACCAAGCGCATAAACTTGAGTTGCTTGAGTAAATCCACAAGGTAAAAAATACGTAATCATACCTAGAAAAAAGGCCGATTTATGAGGGTCTTTTATTAAACCGTGTTCTAACTTTCTAAAAACGTTTGAGGAAACTCCAAAAGGAATGATCGAAGCAAATGAAAGGATCTTTAACATATCAAGCCCCAAAAGAACCATAAAAATAGCCGCAAGCAATGTCAGGCCTGATCCGAATTTAAAGTTAGTGATGATGACACTACCAACCAAACCGGCAATAAAACCAAAAAATCCGTACGAAATGATTCTACCTAAACTAAAATAAATTGCCTGTTTTAAATTATTGGTTTTATTACTGATCGTTGATAAAAATAACGCCCCAGAGGTTGCCATACAAGTCGAAACAGAAGCAACTAAACCTAAAAACAAAACTGTTAATAAATTCAGGTTACCGGTAATATTAAAATTAGGAATAATGTTAATTTCTTTGGCTATTAAATATAGAAGTCCCAGACCAACGGCAATTAAGAGAGCTTCAAATATCTTTTTGCTCATCGGTTCCTTATTTTCGTCGTCGTTTTTTCTCTCCCCTATCTCATATCCAAATGATTGGATCTTTTTGTTGACTGCTTCTTGGTCAAGATGACCAGTGAAATAAACTTCCGCTTCTTGTTTTTTGAAGTCGGACTTGACGTTGGCAACGTTAGCCATTTCCTTAAATTTATCAGTGATCAAGATCTCGCACGATGGACAGTGCATACCTTTGATATAAAGAGTTTTTTTGTTAAGTTTAGCCATATAATATTAAATTAATCTAATTAACCTAATTATTCTAATTGATCTAAAAAATATCCAATAACCAATTAGAAATTGGGATTTATTTAGGTTAATTAGGTCAATTAGTAATTAGAAATTTTATTTGCCTTTTGGTTTTCCACCACCACAACATCCTTCGCGTACCATAGTTTTATATCTTTGCTTTTTTCAATAAAAGCGAATTTGTAATCACTGAAATGCTTGAAAAGGCCATGGCCCCTGAAGCTAAAATCGGGCTAATCCAGCCTAACATGGCTACCGGGATTAAAATGACATTATACGCGAATGCCCAAAATAAATTGAGCTTAATTGTCTTCATTGTTTGTTTTGATAATTTGATTGCGGATACTACTGACATCAAGTTTTTATTAACCAGGGTAATACCAGCTGCTTCGATGGCAACATCGGTTCCAGTGCCCATAGCAATCCCAATATCAGCCGCTGCTAGTGCAGGTGCGTCGTTAATGCCGTCCCCAACAAAGGCAACAACATTGGCTTGATTAATTATACGGGTCGCATATATGCGACCCCTACCTTGTAATTCTCTAACCTTCTTCTCTTTGTCTTCGGGCATAACTTCAGCAAAAACATTTTCTTGTTTTATCCCAACCTGTTTTGCTATTGCCTTGGCAGTTTCCTGATTGTCTCCGGTTATCATCACAGTCTCAATTCCTAACTTATTCAAAGTCAAGATAGCTTCTTTTGCACTTTCCTTAATCGTGTCAGCGATGGCAATTAGCCCAGATAATTTGTTTTCAATATAGACATAGACAACGGTTTTTCCTTGTTTTTTTAAGTTATCACCTTCAGTAAATGAATCAGATTTTAGTAATCTACCAACATAGACTTTTTTTCCGTTAACAGTTCCTTCGACGCCTTTGCCGGTTATTGATTTGAACCCTTCGACTTCGCTCAGGGCAAGGTTTTTCTCTTCGGCTTTTTTAACAATCGCCTCGCCCAACGGATGTTCAGAATTTTTTTCAACCGAGGCAGCAATACCAAGAAGCGAAGACAACAAATTTTTTTCACTTTTGGGGTGTAGGGGTCCCCACTGTGATAAAAAATTTCGGTGTCGAGCTTCGATAATAACGTCAGTTACTTCCGGTTTTCCATTTGTCAAAGTTCCAGTTTTATCAAAAATAATCGTATTAACTTTATGGGCGGTCTCTAAGCTTTCGGCATCTTTAATCAAGATTCCGTGCTGAGCCCCGATCCCGGTTCCAACCATGATCGCCGTTGGCGTCGCCAGTCCCATCGCGCAAGGACAGGCAATGATTAGCACTGCGATCGCTCTCAACATTGCGTGAATAAATACAGCAGACGTACCAAAGACATACCAGCCAACAAATGTGGCGATTGCCAACATAATGACAATAGGAACAAAATATGAAGAAATAATATCAGCCAGTCGTTGAATTGGGGCTTTACTACCCTGTGCTTCTTCAACCAATTTTATTATTTGGGAAAGCATTGTTTCGGCCCCGACTTTAGTTGCTTTGTAAATAAAACTACCTGATTTATTCATTGTTGCTCCGATCACCGTATCACCTATGTGTTTTGAAGTCGGCATACTTTCCCCTGTCACCATCGACTCATCGATTGCAGATTCTCCTTCAACGATAATTCCGTCAACGGGAATTTTCTCCCCCGGTCGAACTCTTATTAAATCACCAGCAACAACTTCGTCAATTAAAATATCAATTTCTTTTTTATTTCGTATTACTCGGGCTGTTTTCGCCTGAAGGCCAATTAACTTTTTTATCGCATCCCCTGTTCCCGCCTTCGCTTGAGCTTCTAAAAACCGACCTAATAAAATTAGGCCAATAATTACCGATGAAACATCATAATAAGGCATCGCTTCTATTTTCAGATCCATAAAAAATTTAGGAAAAAAGGTTACGAATATTGAATATAGGAAGGACACAGTTGTCCCGATCACGACCAAAGTGTCCATGTTGGCGATCCTATGTTTGAGCGAAGATATGGCGGCTCGATATAATTCTCTCCCTGCCCAAAACTGAACAATGGCTGCCAAAACAAACTGAAAATAATAATTTTTAAAAAGGGCCGGGGCAAAATTCACAATTCCGGGAAAGCTTCCCCAAAGAATTATTCCTCCTAAAAATAAACTGACGGTGACCTTGACCCGAAGATCTTTCAGTTCTTTGGCTTTTTCTATTTTTATTTTTTCATCCAACAATCCATTATTCTCGATCATTACTTGGTAGCCAGCTGACTTAACAGCGTCAATGATCTTATTAGTTTCAATCGGGGTATCTGAGGTCAAAGTAGCCTTACCATTGGCTAAATTAACGACTGCGTCCGTGACACCAGGAATCGCCTTTAGCGCTTTTTCATTGGTATAAACACACGACGCGCAGTGCATTCCTTTTATAGCAAAAGTTTGTTTATTCATATTTTTTCATAAAAAAGAACCAATAGGTAAATATTATTGACAATAACCCGAAAATAAAAACAATTATTTTATCCATAATTACTTTCTTTTAAATACTTCTATCACCTCATTCACTTTTTTATCCAAATCTTTTCCACTGATCATCGATTTTTTGACACAAGTCCTTAGATGATTCTCCAAGATCACCTCATCGACTTTAGAAAGGGCCGATTGGACGGCCTGAGATTGTTGAATAATGTTGAGGCAGTACTCGCCTTTCTCAACCATATCAATCACCTTTTCCAAATGCCCCTTGGCGATCTTCATCCGATGCAAAACTTTCTTTGTGTGATTATCCATGCGTTTATATTAAATTCTTAACTCTTAATTTTTAATTCTTAATTTTCCCCCTCTCCTACTTTCATGCTATCCTCCCCCCCAGGATACAGGAATTAAAAAAAATTGTCAAGAGAAGTTTTTATTTGTGTTTTATTTCATGATTAACGCCGTTGGCACTATAGTAAGTCGTACTACCAGGTAAAGCACCTCTTGCCGCAATATCTAAAGCTTTCTTCCTTAGTTTTGCTTTCGATGCAAACCCAGTTACTGTTATATCGACGGGATCTCCTCCTTGTTGGTGCGAAACAACGGCAGCATTTGAAAGTGGACATTCACTAACTGATAAACCCAATATAACAGCAATAATACCAAAAATAACGATTAAATCGGCATTTAATTTACTTTTTTCTTTACTACTTCTATATTGGGCAGTTGTAACATCCATCGCATTAAAAAAAGCTCTAAGTGGATCTTGGCTAGCTGATCTAAAATTTCTATAGGCATTTTCAAGAGTTCCGGAGCAAGAATGACCGCATCCGCATTCTTTCTGATTAGAGGGTTTACGAGATCTATAAAAACCCACAGCACTATTTAGCATTCCCATTGCCTATAGTATACACTGCATCAAATTATATTCAATTCAGATTTTGGCTATTTAATCCTATAATAATTTGGTATAATTCAAAGATGGAAAAAAGAAAAAAACAAAAACATAAGGAGTCACCTGCAAAAAATTTAAAAATTTATTTTGCTCTTGGACTGGCAACTATTGCTCTATCATTTGCTTTAAGTTCGTGCAATACGCCTCCTGAAACTAATCCAAGACCAAGTCAAGTTCAATCAATTGAAATGATTGTTGGTAATTATAATGGCGCTTCACCCGTTTTTTATGGAAATGATATTAATCTTGAATGGAATACAGCTGGCAGAATTTCATCCATCGACGCTCCTTCAGTTTTAAGTAGCCCTTGTGTATCAACTGTTCAGCCTGATATTCCAGAAGACTCGGTTTCTTTTGATATAAGAGCAAGTATTTGTAGAGATTATTTAGATTTAGCTAAAACACTTTCTATTCCAGAAAATAAAAGAGTTGACTTTGTTTTGTTTTTAGCCAGTCATACTATTGAAGTTGATCTAGAATTTGTGAAGATAATTTGTGAAAATGAAAAAGCAGGAGCCTGCGTCACAACGGACACTGATCCAAATTTCATTTTAACAAATAGTGAAGAAAATCTCCCTCATGAAACTGTACATATTTTTTCAAAATTTTTTGAACCTGGTTACCATAATATATCCGATATTGCCTGCGTCACTCACTTAAGAGACGGAACTTTTAAATTTATTATGAAGTCTGAAGAGAAGGGATATGATGAAACTTTTACATCGTCAGGTGAATATTTAGCCACAATAATTGAAGCAGGTGCTAGTTATACCGATACAACTCTCCCTATATATATCAGGAATGCTCCGGAAGATATTAAAAACGAATTTAGGAGATTAGGTGAAGCACAAAGAAATAATAGCGATTTGAGTTTGCTGCCACTTTTAGTACCTGATAATCTATTATCGGAACCTGGTTCCGTATCGGTGAGTGGTTTTTTTGATCGAGCTATTAAATTATTTGGTGGATTAGATAAATTCCTTGAATTATCTTTTAAATTTGATGAACTAATTAAACATAATAGTCAACCTGTTTATTCTGAAATCAATATGCAAGAAGCCTGTGGAATTGGTAGATAATTACTTCTCCATGCTATAAAACTTTACCCTATCTCCTCGGAACATGAGGTCCATCTCGCCGGTCGCCCCGTTTCGGTGTTTGGCAATGTAGAGCTTAACGATCTTTTTATTCTGATCCAAAATATCTTCTGTCTCCTGTTCCAGATACAAGAACATAACCACGTCTGCATCCTGCTCGATACTTCCACTTTCGCGCAGATCCGATAGTTGAGGCTTGCGAGTCCCCCGTTGTTCAACGGCTCGTGATAACTGTGATAACGCTAACACCGGAATTTTAAGTTCACGGGCCAAATTTTTCAAATTTTGGGAAACGAAAGAAACCTCATTTACCCGGGAATCAAAACGCTTACCGGCGTCGATCAACTGTAAGTAATCGACGATCAAAAGTTTGATGTCTTTTTCCATTTTGAGTTTTCGGGCTTTTGTTCTCATTTCTAAAATCGAAGAACCCGGGGTATCATCGATAAATATCGGCGCCTCGGAAAGTTCCCCCATCGCCTCGGTCAACCTTTTGTAATCATCATCGGAAAGACGACCGGTTTTTAGTCTCCAAGCGTCGATATCAGCCTGACCGACCAATAAACGGTCAACCAGTTCTTCCTTACTCATTTCTAGAGAGAAAAATCCCACCGGTGTTTTATTTTTCGTCGCTGCCTGAAGAGCCATATTTAGGGCTAAAGTTGTTTTTCCAATTCCAGGACGAGCCGCCAATATCAACAAGTTTGAATCCTGCATTCCGGCAAGCTTCGTATCAAGGTCGACGAATCCGGTCGAAACTCCCCGGAGATGGGAACCTTTTTTAACAAACTCTTCCAATCTTTCGAAGCTTTCCGCCAATACTTCCTTTAGTTGAATAAAATCGCGGTGAAGATGTTCTTGGGACAAAGAAAATATCTCGGTTTCGGCGTCATCGAGCAATTTTTTTACATCGCCTTTGGTATCAAAAGATTTCTCAACTAATCTTGAAGACATCTGGATCAAGCGTCTTTTAACAAAGTGATTTTTGACGATCCGTCCGTACTGTTCGATATAGGCAGAAGTTGGCACGGCATTGATCAGATCTGATAAATAATTTTTGCCGCCAATTTGTTTTAGTGAATCGGTTTTTTTCAGTTCATCTTGGATGGTGACGACGTCGATCGGCTGTTGTTTTTCAAAAAGAGTGATCATCGCCGAATAGATCAGTTGGTGCTCACGGCCATAAAAATGTTCCGCCTTCAAAAATTCCGCCACCAAATTGATTGAACTCGAATCGATTAGCACTGCTCCCAAGACTGATTTTTCCGCGTCCAGATCGTGAGGAGGGGTCTTTAAGCCTTCGGAAGTAGCCATGAATTTAATTTCTAATTTCTAATTACTAATTGACCTAAAAAATGTCCAAATTTCAATTTGGTCATTGGGAATTGTTTAGATCAATTAGAATAATTAGGTTAATTAGATCAATTTTATATCTCAAGAACAACGACCTTCATTTCCTGCTCTATCTCTTCCTTTTTATAGACTAATTTTGGCAACGGAATTGGGTTATCCAAGCCAAATTTTTTTGTAAATTCGCTGACGGGGGTTAATTTACCAAAATTTTTCTGATCTAATTTATCCGAGTTATAATGCATCGGGATAACAATTGCTGGTTCAATTTTTTTTACCAATTGGACCGCCTCGTCAGAATCAATTGTGAAAAATCCACCGACCGGGATCATGAGAATATCAACCTCGCCAATCGTTTCCAAAAAGCTTTCTTCCGGAATGACGCCCAAATCACCACAGTGAAGGACAGAGATCCCTTCGGCTTCAAATTTATAAAGAATATTTTCTCCCCTCTCACTTCCTTGGGTTTTATCATGAAAAGATTGAAATCCAAAAATCCGGACTCCCATCTTTTCAAATTCTCCAGGCATATCGATCATAAGAGGATCGGTTCCGTTAATTCCTGTTACGTTTTTAAATTGATTATGGTCTTTATGTTGGTGGGAAACGGTTACAACGTCGGCCTCGGTTTTAGGAAATTTCATACCGACTAAAGCAGTGTCAAAAGGATCAGTAACAATTTTAGCAGTTTTTGTTTTAATTAAGAAAGATGAGTGACCTAAGTATTTGATTTCCATAATAATAAAACAGTTAAATCTTAAATGGTTAAAGGTTAAATAAACTGTTAAAGATTAAAAAGTTAAAAAAACAAAAAATGTTTAATATTTAACTATTTAATATTTCTTTAACATTTAATATTTAATCTTTAAGATTTAATTTAGCGTAAAAAGAATAACAAAATAAATGTAAAAATGCAACGAAATCATTTACAAATTTGCTGTTTAATTTTATCCTGTTGTTCTTTTGGAAGCTTATCCAGTTGATCAACGATCTTACCGATCGAATTGTCATAGATGACCGAGGAGACGTAAGAACCGGCGTCTGATGCCAGTTTATTGACCGTGCTGGTCGCCTCACCCAACACAACTCCCCCGACTTCCTCGGCCTTTTTTATAGAATCTTTAACAAAACTATTTTGTTGAATTTGTTTGGTTATTTGTTTTTGAGTGGGTAATTTTATTTCCTGAGTTTTACCCAAAATACTGGGAACACTTTGAGGTCCTTTTATGAATACTTTATCTAATAAAATACCAGTGGCAACTAAAATAACTAAAAAAGCCACTTTAAAAAGTGCCGATCGATCCGGTGGTGTTTCAAGAGGTTTTATGGGCATGTGAGTGAGCCCTGAGTGAGAATCGAACTCACAGTCTAACCCTTACCAAGGGTTTGTTTTACCACTAAACTATCAGGGCGGACCAACTAATTATAGCAGAGTTATTTTCCAATTTTCATTTCTCATTTTTCAATGAAATTACATTTATCATTTTTCAATTGATAAATAAACAAATGAAAAATCAATGATAAATGAAAAATTCTAAATGAGAAACAACATTTGTTATAATGAACGTATTGGTGGCTGTAGCTCAACTGGCAGAGCGTCGCCCTGTGGAGGCGAATGTTGCGGGTTCAAATCCCGTCAGTCACCCAAATTTAGCAATGCCTTGGTTATTCCATGTGCGAATGTATGACAGAAGCACTCAGACTTACTTGACCTGCCGATAAAATTGCAACTATTGGAGATAGTACAGTATTAACAAATAAATAACCAAGTATTTCATTTGGAAGTCCTAAAATGTCTGCGGTAGTTAATTTGTGTAGTTTAAATTTCGCTAAGTAGGAAGTAATACTTGTAAATCCCTGGGCACCACAACCTTTCCAGTGATCTTTCATAATAATTTTAACTCTTGCTTTTGGATTTTCAATATGTGCTTGACGAGTTACCTTATGTATTTGGCCTATTAAATCAAGCAGTGCCTTTCCTTCTGTTAAAACATTTGCTCCTAAATTATATCCAACTATGGCATTTGCAATTGTATTAGAATCTGCGGTTAATTTACCGGCAACACCCGCCATTATTATTGAAGTCAGTTCCGACCCTAAGACAGCAAATGAACCAGGAATTGCGCCTCCCGAAATTTCAAATCTACGAGCATCAACACAAGATATTTGTGCTACTTTTGTGCCATCACTTTCAGTTGTTAAAGAGGCATGTGTCCCCCCCCTTAGTCTTACCTTCAAGATTTTTTAATACTAAACCTATAGAAATAGCATTTTTGACTATTCCTACACCAAATCCTGCCAAAAACGAATCAGCTCCATGCAAATAATTATTTTGAATTTCTGTTAGTAAATTTAAAGGAAGATCAATAACGTTCAATCCAAGAGCACTAACCGCCATAACAGCAAGTGGACCTTTCATCATATTAAACCCTGTTTCAAGACCTGTTCGCAGGGCATACCATGTTTTTTTACTTCTTTGTTTTTTTTCCGTCATATTTATGTCGAGAGCTTCATTATACTATAAGATTGATAAATATCAATTACTTTGATAGAATATGATCATATTATGAGATTTAATAAAGAAAGAAGTTTTTCCAACATAATAACTTCTCTTGCGGCTCCTATATTGCATAGCAGATTGACCTTAAACTCATTGGATTCGTGGAAAATTGGGAATCGATATATTGTTGAGCGAAAACCGTATGATGGTGGTATGAGTTCCGTTTATAAAGCCTGGGATAAGTTTATGAAACGATTCGTAGCAGTAAAGACAGTTCAACCAGGATACAAAGAAAGATTTTCTTCATCTATAAAAAAGGAGGCTCAAACAATGGCTAATATAAATCATTCAGGAATTCCGAGAGTTTATGATTATATTGTTACTAATACTCCTGATGGTGAAATGCCACTAATGATTATGGAATATTTAGAAGAAGAAAACCTTGAACAACATTTAAAGTCGAAAAAACTAATACAGACTGCAGAGTTAATTGAAATAATTAACCAAGTTTCTGGGGTGGTTGATTATATGGATAAAAGCAGCGGTCATCAGTTATATCATGGCGATTTAAAACCAAGCAACATATTTCTTCGTAAACCCCATATTAAGTTAATTGATTTTGGTTCAAGCACCGCTGTCAGTGAGGGTGGAAAAGAATACGATGAAGATTTTTCTGCTCCAGAGAGAATGAGGTATGGACTGCGGAATACGGCTACAGAAGAATATTCCCTGGCAGTAATTGCATATTATATGATAACTGGAAAAGTTATTTATTTTAATCCTGGAAAGCCAGACAAGCAAGTCTTTAAAAAAATTTCTAAACGGAATTTAAAATATAACCTTAGTGAACCGGATATAGACTTACTAAATAAGTTATTCGAAAAAGCCTTATCTTATCAGCCAGAAAATAGATTTGAATCAGCTTTGAGTTTTGCTGAAAAATTTGCAACCATTTTTAAAAGTGCAAAAATAAAAGAAAATGGAGCTTCCTTTTTATCAAAAATAGTTGGATAGCTAATGAAAAATATCTGCAGTTTTTTAATTATTATTAAGCAGCTTTTAATCTTCTTTTAAGTTTTTTCACTGCTCCACGCATTCTTTTTCGAAGAGGTTGTTTAACAATTTTTTTTGACATATTTATTTAAATGAATAACGACTATCAATCACTACCCACTGCTTTAAGGAGTGGATAGTGATTTTTAAAATTCTTTTTTATTAGAACGATCTTCTCTCTTCTCTAGGTTTAGCAATATTAACAACAATTGCGCGACCATCAACTTCTTGTCCACTCATTTCTAGGGCTTTTTGAGCACTTTCTGGAGTAGCAAAAGTAACGAAACCGAATCCTTTTGATTTTTGGGTTTCTCGATCCATGATGACGACTGCTTCAGTCACTTCACCATATTTCGCAAATAATTCTTTTAAAGAATCATTGTTTATCGACCAAGGCAAGCTTCCGACGAAAATTTTATTTTTATCCATTATGTATTTCACCCCCTTTGTTAGAAACTGTTAATGAGTTTCTACAAGAAGAACCTAAGAGTAAATAAACGGAAACATTTGTTAGTAGAATAATTGTCATTAAGTAATCTTTCGCGAAAGATTACTTACAGTATATCAGTTATACTAATCAATATGGACAATACTTTTCTCTGCCCAATTTGTCATTTCAAAGTCCAGGCTGACTGGTTCTTCTGCCCAAACTGCGCCAAGGAACTGAAGGAAAAAATCCCGGAAATTTCTATTCCCAAACAAATCCTTATTTACTTAGTTAGTTTTTTTCTCGCTCCCCTTGGACTCGGCTGGGGTTTAAAGTACATCCGTTCAAAGGACAGTAAAACAAGAAATATTGGTATTATTTCGATTGTTTTGACCGTTGTCTCAATAATTTTAATGGTCATCGCTTCAAAAAGTTTTATTGATCAATACACCAAGATGCTGAACAATATTGTTCCAAGTTATTAATTTAATACATTGTCATTCCCGCGGAGGCGGGAATCCAGAAATCATGGATCCCCTTCTTCAAGGGGATGACAAAACATGTAGAAATATTTTTGTCATTTCAGCCTTTTTTCAGAATTTCTAAATATTATTTTATAAAATTAACGCGTTAACTCTTTAACCCGTTAACTAATTAACAGTTTTTATTAAAAAATATGATGCGCTATTGGTCGTACGGACCCGGATACTATTCGATGAATTCGGGATTTGATATTTTAGGCTTGGTCTTTCAGGTACTTTTCTGGGGACTGGTTATAATGCTGATCTTTAAGCTTTTTAGGTCATCTCATGGTTACCATCACGGCGAATTTGAGGAGTCAGGAGACCGCAGTCTTGGCATTGCGAAAGAAAGATATGCCAAGGGCGAGATTGATAAAAAAGAATTCGAACAACTAAAAAAAGATTTAAGCTAAAAAATGAGCACCAAGACTTTTAGAGCGCGATAAAGCTGCTTTTGTAATCGCGGTAGCCACCTCAGTTAAATTTTTAGCTTCAAGAAGCTCTCTTGATATCCCGTTTTCGTTCTCAATTTTTTTAAGTTGATTTTTAATATTCTTTAAGGATTTTTGTGCTTCCAATAGCTCATTTTTTTTTCTCACAATCCCCACCTTCTCCCACATAGTCTGTTTAATTTCCGTTTTAATGTTACTTAGCGTTTGTTTTGTTATTTGTCTGTCATTCCCTCGAAGGAGGGAATCCAGACTATAATTACCTCTTTGTATTAATCCAAAAGCACTGGATCCCCGCCTCCGCGGGGATGACGTGATAAACTTTCCAATTCTTCTCCCAAACACTACTCCCTCTAATAATGAATTCGATGCTAATCGATTTGCTCCATGGACGCCCGTTGCTGCCACTTCACCGACGGCAAATAAATTTTTTATCGAGGTTCTTCCGTCTAGGTCAGTGATGACTCCCCCACACTGGTAATGAGCCGCCGGGGTTATTGGAACGCTATCTTTTGTCAGGTCATAACCATAGGTTTTTAATCTCTTATAAATATTGGGAAGTTTTTTAATAATTTCCTTTTTATCAAGATGGGCCATTGTCAGAAAAACTTCGGAGGTTTTTTGTTTTTCAAAAACAGCTCTCGACACTTTATCTCGAGGAAGTAATTCACTAACAAACTGTTCTCCCTTATTGTCAACCAATTTCGCCCCTTCCCCTCTTAAACGTTCTGATAATAAAAACAACGGTGAGGTTTTATTTTTAAAAGCGGTCGGATGAAATTGAACAAACTCAAGATCTGTAACTTTCGCTCCCGCTCTTACCGCCATTGCAATTCCATCACCGGTGGCAACCTCAGGATTGGTTGTCCACTCATAAACCTGACCTGAGCCGCCAGTTGCTAAAATAATTGCTTTCGCAAAAATGGGGGTAATTTTATTATTCCCAATTACTACAAAAGCTCCCTGACAAACTTTGTCTTTTACAATCAAATCTATCACTAAAGAATTTTTAAAAATACTTATTTTTTTATTTTCAGAAATTTTTTTAAGCAAAGTTTTTTCGATATCGGCTCCGGTAAAGTCGGTGGTGTGAAAAATTCTGGGCAGACGGTGGCCGGCTTCAAGAGAAGGCTTTATATCAAACGAAACCCCTTGTTCCTTTAACCAAAGAAGAGCTTCTTTACTGTTTTTTACCAGAAGAGCGACGGCTTTTTTTTTATTATGAAAGTCTCCAGCCTTCATCGTATCTTCAACATGCCAATCTGCCTGGTCGCCCTCCCCGATCATAGCCGCCATTCCACCTTGAGCTAAATTGGTCGAAGAATCGGAAGGATTTTTTTTGGTAAAGATGGCAACCGAACCTAAATCACCCAAAGTTAGCGCTGTCGTTAATCCGGCAATTCCCGAGCCGATAATAATATAATCAAACTTGTTTTTCATTCAGTAAGAAGTATATAATAGTCGTGCCAAAAATATGGAACATAAAAAGCTAGTTGAGGAAATAAAAAAATGGAAGAAAAAAAGGGGTGCTTTAATCATCGCCCATAACTATCAAATTCCTGAAATTCAGGACATTGCCGACTTTGTTGGTGACTCTCTTGAACTGTCAAAATTGGCTGCCAAATCACCGGAAAAACTGATTGTTTTTTGTGGCGTTCATTTTATGGCGGAATCAGCCGCTATTTTTTCCCCGGAGAAAACCGTCCTTATCCCCGATTTAGGTGCCGGTTGTTCCTTAGCTGCTTCAATTGACGCTGACGAGTTGCGACGTTGGAAGGCTAAATATCCCGATGCGGTTGTCGTCAGCTATGTCAACACCACGGCCGAAGTCAAAGCTGAATCCGACTACTGTTGTACTTCAACCAACGCCGTTGCCGTCGTCAACTCTATTCCCAAAAATATGCGAATTCTTTTTGTTCCTGATATGTTTTTGGGGGCTTTTGTCCAAAAAAAAACTGGCCGCGATCTGATCATCTACCCAGGCGAATGCCATGTTCACGCCCGAGTTCGCCCCGAAGATATTCTTAACAAAATGAAAGCTAAACCTGAGGCTGACTTTCTTATTCATCCAGAATGTGGGTGTGTCTCCAACTGTATGCATTTTGTTGCCAATGGAGACATTCCTGCCGATAAAACCCATATTTTATCAACCGGTGGGATGCTTAAATATGCTAAAGAGTCAAAAAAATCCGACTTTATCGTCGCCACTGAAACCGGTATTATTCACCGTTTGGAAAAACAGAATCCCAAAAAAAACTTCGCTCCCCTACGTGACGATATGGTCTGCCAGTTTATGAAGATGATCACACTACCCAAACTCTTAAATTCGCTCATTAATCTGGAATTTGAGGTGAAAGTTCCAAAAGCAATTGCCGATAAAGCCAGAGTGCCGATTGAGAGAATGTTTTCTGTAGGGGCTTGATTTATCAAGCCCTAACAATTAATTATATGAATAGCATCATTAATCAATATTTCAACAAAGGCCCTCTTTTGACGGTTAAAAATCAATTTTACGCTGAAACCTGTCTGCAACTTTTCGACTTTCAAGTCAAAAATGATCTTATCGAAAATGATGTTACATCAAAAATAATTAATGGTGATTATAAAGTTTCAAAAGCAGTTGTTGTTTCTAAACAAAAAGGAATTATTGCCGGTATCGAGGAAGTGGTTTTTCTGATTCAAAATAAAACCGATTTAAAAGTAAGAGCAATAATTAATGATGGAACCGTAATTAAAGAAAAAGATTCGTTGATCGAAATAACCGGCAACCCTTTGGAAATCCTAAAGTTTGAAAGAACGATTTTAAATATTTTACAACGGATGTCGGGCATTGCTACCCTGACAAATTCCCTTATCATTAAGAATAATTTGAAGACCCCCTTAGCTGCGACCAGGAAGACTATATGGGGACTTTTGGATAAAAAAGCCGTTTTTATTGGAGGCGGTCTTACCCACCGACTCTCTCTTTCTGATGAAATTCTTATCAAAGATAACCATATTGATCTATGGGCTAAGAAATTGATGACTTCGAGGACGGAAAGCCTGAAAAATATTTTGGATTTCATAAAAATAAATCAAGTTAAAAAACCTTTTGAAATCGAGGTGGAAAATGAAAAAGAAGCGTTTTTCTTGGCAAATTATTACCAGGAAATAAATATCACTGCCCCATTTATTATTATGCTTGATAATTTTAAGCCTTCTAACGCTTCGGAAACTATTAAAGCAATTCGTGGGCAAAAAGTCAGTTCAAAAATAATTTTTGAACTTTCCGGAGGTATTAATGAAAGTAATATTAAGGAATATGATCAAGTCAGCGCAGACGTCATCTCGCTTGGTGCCCTAACTCATTCTTCCAAAGCCCTGGACATATCCTTGATATTTTAAATTAATTGCTACCAGTGATGGAATTCTGAAGCTTCAAGGATAGTATGTTTTCGACCTTCGATTTTTGGATTTTCAATCAAGAGTTTAGATAATTCAGTTAGTATTGACTTAATAATTTCTTTTTTCATTAGGTCTCTTCTTTGTAATTTAAGATTTAAGGTAAAAGTTTTTAATTCATTTCCTATCATAATTGCGTAATATACTGTTCCAGGGGGATAATCATCATGATATTCTCGTAAGTCAGCCATCTCCATTACGCCGGTTGTAGAAATTATTACATACGATTTTGTTTTTTCTTTTAAGGCAATGGCCATTTTCCCCGCTGTCCTTTCGGAATATACCATTCCAAAATCCATAGTTGAAGAAGGTACACCAAGAGTTTCTTTTGCTTTTTCATCATAGACGACCCAACTTGAATCAAATAGATCTTGGTAATAATTATAATTATTTGTCATAAAGTCGGCCACTGCTCCTCCTGTGCATGATTCTATGGATGAAATATGAAGCATATTTTGTCTTAAACTATTTGATATGGATTGATTTAATTCTTGCAGTTGATTTAATTCTTCGAGTTCTGACGTTGTTAAATTAGGTTCAGATATTTTCATTATACTTTTGTTATCATTCATTTGATTTTCAAATCTACCTTTTAAATATTGATATCCGTCAATTAATACTATATTTGCTAAATATGAACTATTTTTTAATTCTTTGTCTGTTAGAAAATGTGATCTGACCATGACGCCAGATTCAGAGGAGAATCCAATATGCATTAAATTTCCAAAATTAGTTCTTTCTACTGTAGTAGCTATTCCGATATTATCATTTCTTAGCTTTCTAACAGACTTAGCCATTTCCATAGCTATTTTAGGTGAATCTTTTCCAATTTTATCAATAATTTTAGAGGCCTCTCCATTCCCTTTATAAATTTCTGATAATAATATTTCTTTTTGTTTTCTATTATTAACCACCGTCCCAATACGAAAGGCTTTTGTTGAACCCGGTATAGTACATTTGTTTATTATGGCTCCCCCAGTGTATTTACCTTCAGCAATTGCAAAAGTCTTGCCTTGTTTTATGACTTCATGTAAAAAGTTTTCCGCGATAAAATGGTCAGGAAGCGGACTATCTTTAATCCTATGAAATAGGGTTGATTCTGTCATATTGAAGGTAAGGGTGATTCTATCAAATTAGACGCAAATTTAGTAGCACATGCATTTTATTATTAAAAAACCCCACTTTACTCTGCTATAATACTCTAATGCACTTATCTGTGATCGTAAAACTATTCTTATCATTACTTCTAGGAATGGCAATCGGATTTGAACGGGAATCGTACGAACTTCAAACTGACAAAACTAAAAGAAGCGGAATTGGAAGCCTTGGAATAAGAAGCTTTGCTTTGATAGCAACACTCGGAACCGTGGCCGCCCTCTTAATTCAGAGCTATTTCAGCCTATTTTTGATAATTTCCGTCACATTTTGTTTACTTTTAATCGCCTATTATATTCTCGGCAGTTTATCAACGAAGGATAATGGCTTGACGACCGAGCTGGCCATTTTTTGGAGCTATTTAATCGGAATATTTGTCGGATTAAACATATTCCCCATTCAACTGATCATTGCCATGACGGTTATTTTAATGTTAATTCTTTCTCTTAAACAAAAAATCAAATTGTTCGTCGCCGGTATTAAGCAGTTTGAAATTGAATCATTCATCAGCTACGCCATCATTGCTCTCGTTATCCTCCCCTTTTTACCTAACACCCCTTATTTATTAAAAGATGTCCCTTTTTTAAAAAGTATTCTTTCAAGTTTTCAAGTCAACTTTGATAAATTTTTAAATTTGGAGCTTATCAATCCCTTTAGTGTTTGGAAAGTGGTTGCCCTGGTAACCGGTGTTGAGATCGCCGGATATTTTTTGGAAAAAACTATTGGTCAAAAAAAAGGCTGGTTACTGACCAGTATCGCCGGAGGTTTTATTTCCTCAACTTCAACCACTCAATCTTTAGCCCAAAAAAGTATTGAATCAAAAAATCCTAATCGCCTGACTTCGGCGGCCATATTCGCCAATCTATCCAGTTTTCTTCAGCACTTTATCCTGTTGGCTTCTGTTAATTTGATATTTTTGTCAAAGAACTTTATATATATATTCTCGATTTCAGTGACGGCCTGTATTTTAGGTTTTTATTTTCTAAAACGTGAAGATAAAAAATTAGAGAATTTGAATGAAACAAAAGAAAATTTAAAAAAAGATAAAATATTTTCACTCTTGCCTGCTTTAAAGTTTGCCCTATTATTTTTATTCATTAAAATTGCGACTAAGTTTGCTTTGATCATTTTTGGAAATAACGGATTTATAATTAGTACTATTCTTGGTGCGGTAACGGGTTTAGATGCTGTGACTATTAACACCGCTGAACTAGCCGGAAAGACAATCAGTTTCCAAACCGGGGTTATTACTTTAATATTGGCCAATGCCGTCAATTTACTTTCAAAATCAGGTTATGCTTTTGCTCAAGGCAGCCGTGATTTTGCCAAGAAATTTTTAGTAAGTGTTATTATCATCATCGCTTTCAGTTTCCTCGGCCTGGTACCATTTATTCAGTAAACTCGTTAACTGTTTCTACAAAAAACGCGCCGGGCCCTCGGAAAATTCTTTGGACTCGGCGGCGTATAAGGTCGCACTCAATTTTCTTTATCCGCTCCATATATTTTGTGAAAAGATATCATCTTCAAAACCTATTAGTCGATAAGTACTCATAGTTTTGTTTTAAATATTTTATGATTAAAGTTTGATCAGTCTTTAATCAAAACTTATAATTAAATTTATCCTATAATTTAACATTAAAGGATACTTTTTAATTTGTCAAGCGCATTTTAATTATTATAAATTTAATGTTGTTAATAGGCTCTATATCAATTATTAATTTATAAAATAAACCAAATTAATAGACCTAGTAACGCATAATTATAGGGACTTTATAAGCATTGATATATGACCTGTATACATTAATGAAGGAAGTTATGATTTATTTGAACAGGCCACCCAATATGACACGATCGCTGCCGACACAATAACATTCAGAGACTTATTGATCCCCCACATCGGGATCTCAACGATCTGATTAGCTAACTTTAAGGTTTCTTCAGTCACTCCGTACGTTTCGTTCCCTAAAATCAAGGCCACTGGACCTGTGTAATCGGCCTTTGTGTAAGGAACTGAGTTTTTTGCTTGCTCAACTGCGATTATCTTAACCTCCTCGATTTTTCCATTGTCTTTTAACTCTTTGATCGCCTCCCCTGCCGTTTTCTTATATTCCCATGGCACGACCTTGTAAGTTCCTATCGATGCTTTTTTTATTTTAGAATTAGGTGGTATTTCCGATTCGCCACAGATATACATCTTTTCGATCGCTAAAGCGTCGGCCAGTCGGAACAATCCCCCAATGTTATAAGTGTCATAGATATTTTCCAAAATAAAATACATTGGACGGCGTTTTATTAATTTTAATTTATCAGCAATTTCATTTTCATCAACATCGCGAAGTTCTTTGGCATTGAGTTTCATCGGAATATTATATATTATCCTAATCTACTAATATATCCTAATCAACGAATAACGAATTTTAGATATTTGTAGATTAGCATTAATTCGTAGATTAGTATCTTACTTATTTCATCCCATAGTTGACATTTCCCGAATCTTATAGTATAATTCTGTTAATGAAAAAAATTCTTGCTATTTTACTCACTTTAATTATTGGTGCTAGTCTATTGTCTATTCCTGTAAAAGCCGATTGTGTCGGTCAATACGGACAGTACGGACAACCTTGTGATAGTTATTCAATATTAGTTGACAAGATGGTTTTGATGCCGGGAACATCAAACTATGTAGATAATCTTTCAGTTTCTGATCCCCGCTATAAACCAAGTGACTATGTCATGTTTAAAGTTACTATTAAAAATACTTCAACGACCACTTTTGGTGGGATGACCGCTAAAGATTTTGTTCCTGCCTATTTAACACCAATCGAAGGACCGGGCAATTTTGATGCCGCAACCAGGACAATCTCTTGGGATGCCGGAGCATTTGCCGTAGATGAACAAAAAACTTATTATTTTAAAATGCAGATCAATTCTCAAGCTAATCTTCCAACCAATCAAGGCCTATTCTGTCTTGTAAACCGTGCTCAAGCTTGGTCAAATACGACCACCGATGATGATTCATCTCAGTTTTGTATCGAAAAACAGGTAACCACTCCTCCAAAAGTCCCTTCCGCCGGACCGGAGATGGGAATCTTGTTATTCTCAGGTGAATTAGCCTTGCTTGGAGCGGGAATATATCTTAGGAAAAAAGACTAAACTTCGTCAATTTCTAATTATTCTAATTGCTCTAATTGACCTAACCAATCCCCAATGTCTAAATCCCAATTGGAAATAATTGAATTATTGGTCATTATTTAGATCAATTAGAAATTAGATTAATTAGATCAATTTTTAATCTTGTAGTTTTTCGTACTCGGCCTTTGTGATTTCATTGTGTATAAAATAGTTTAGATTACTATAGTCAGCACTATAGTTGCTTTTTAGCTTCTTCTGTGATATACTATGAGCCTATGTTTAAGGGACGAGACATACAATTAACGAGAGTACTAGATTTTCTAAATACCCAGGAATCTGGGGTCGCTTAGCGACCTCTGATTCTTGGGTTTTTTTATGGAGCCGTTGCTAAATTGAAAATTTAGCTTACGGATCTATAACCCATCCGAAGTGAATATTTCGGCTGCGTGGACGTAGACCACGAGCCGAACATGAACGAAGGAGGGTTTGTCCAAGGTCCAGAGAGTAATTCCGATTAGATCGAAATTACTCCTTGGGCTTTACCGCTCAAGATTGTTTCGTCCCGGCGGGGACTAGCTTCTCCGCCGAAGGGCGGAGCTTTTATAACTAGTCCCCGCTATTTTTAATAGTGGGAATGTAGGTGACGAAAGTTACCTTGTCAATAGCTGACAAGACTGACCAATCGTCGCTCTTTAAAAAAATGGGTATAGATATCTTAAGTCCGAATCGGACTCGACTAGCTTGAGTCTGTCTAAGATGAAAGGATGTCTATTGCCGACTTAGTCGGCATCAGGTTACTATATTTATGGGCATTCTATGGGCGAACCCTTTTATCCTTTCTTTCCGAAACAAATAATTCTATGCAAATAGGATTATTTAAAGTAGGGAAAGATTGGCTTGCACTTTGGCACTAACTTAACTGTTGGTATCAGAGTGCAAGTTCAATCTAAAAGAAAAGGAGAAAAAAGGAAAAATAAAATCAGGAGTTCCCGGCAAACCGCGAACAACTCAAAGGCAATTCTGCCTTACCTGGTCTACAGACTAAAAAGTCTAAGTAGATAAAAGAGAGAAAGAAAAACGAAGAGAAAATGCTAATCAGAGTTGTAATACAAGGGGTATGCTTTATATTGTTCCTCGTTTGTGAGTATTTCGGTTTTAAGTTAATTAACAAAAGTCCAATAGGACTATTGTTAATATTAGTAGGCTTGTGCCTATTATTTCCGATCGCCGGATAACTTAAAAAATTCACCCCAGAAAGGAGGTGATGCCAGCACGACGAGTGATGCTCGCTAAAAATTAGGCAGCTGAGTCTAAAGACTCTTATGGCCTTTCAGTCACAAGCTGATAAACTCACCAAAAGTGAGAAATGAATCCGTATAAAGGAGACACGAACATGAAGAAAGTTTTGTTAGCCCTCTCTATTTTAGTTATGGCCGCTATGGCGTGCCAAGCAGGTGCTGCTAGCAATTTACCGCAGACACCCGTTGCCCCAACCGCGATGGTCATTATTCAGACTGTTGTGGTCTCTCCCCCGACTGACGAGCCGCGCGTCATCACTGCGACTCCAGTCGTTTCGCCCACCGCCGCCGCCGTTTGCCAGCCCATCGCGATTACAAATCTCGTTGATCGCCCATCCGCTACCGTGAATGGTACCCCCATTCGCTTGCAGGTGCGTGACTTGAATAGTTGCCCTCGGCCACTATTCTACAATGAGACTGGAGTCGCTCAAGGCACCAACTATACGTTGGATTTGCCTGTTGGTTGGGCTGCAATCATTGCGCCGACGACCGTTGCTGTTCACCGTGAAGGTGGAACTCAGCAAAATTACGTCAACCAAGAGGTTGTCGTGATCCACGGTTCGTTCGTTGGTGGTGCAGGTGTGTACGAAGGCGCTATTCGCGTTGTTCCTGAAGAATGGATCGATCAGATCCTTTCAGAAGTTCTTCCCATCCAGGAAGTACAAGCAGGGCACGCTATCACCGTCGTTCACATTCGCTAACCTGAATCCAATGGAGGATATAATGAATCCGCAAGTTTTTTTGCGTGGTCCTCCAGAAGGTGTTTATGGGTTATCTCATGATTTGATCGCATTTCGCGCTCTCGCTCTCCAGCGATCAAATCTAATTACCCCCATAACACCTTCTTCCCTATACTTATCAATATTTGGTAATTAGAGGGAAGAATATGAAAAAGCAAAAGAATCAAAATCCGCTGGTTTCCATAGTTATGCCGGTCTATAATGCCGGAGATTTTCTTGTGGCCGCAATCGAAAGCATCCTTAAACAAACTTACAAAAACTTTGAATTTATCATCGTTGACGATGGTTCAACTGATAATTCATTAAAAATGATATCTGAGTTCGCTAAGAAAGACAAAAGAATTAAAGTATTTAAAAATAAAGAAAACTTCGGGATTGCTAAAACTATTAACAAAGCTATTCAAAAGACAAAAGGCCGGTTTATTGCCCGAATGGACGCCGATGATATTGCTCTGCCAAAACGTTTAGAAAAACAAGTGAATTTTTTGATGAAAAATCCGACTATTGGTGTGTTGGGAAGTCAGATGTTTGAAATAAACGATAAAAATATCGTGACGTCGATCCGCAAAGTACCATTAACTAATGAAAATATTAAGAAGAATCTTATTATCACCCAAACAATTCAGAATCCTACATTGATGATTAATAGAAAAAATATTCCTGAAGGAACTCTGATATATGACCAAAAGTTTTCCCCTGTTGACGACCTAGATATGTTTTTTAGACTGATTTCTTATACTCAGTTCGCTAATTTACCGGACTATTTAATGATTTATAGAAAACACGGAAATAATTCATCATTGAAAAATATCAAAGGGACATTTTTATTGACCTTAAAAGTGAGAACCAAGGCTCTCCTAGAATACGGGTATAAAACTAACTTATTTAATATTTTAATAAATATCTTTCAGGCTGGAATTATTTTCAGCCTGCCCGAAAATATTATTTATAAAATTTTTCAATTCTTTAAAGGTGGAAATATCAAGAATAAAAATATAAATACGGATACATTTTTAGCAAAAAAGGGTAAGAAAAAAATTGATCTTTCATTAGTGATTCCGGTATTCAAATCTGAGTTATTTATCGAAGATAACGTCGGACGATTGGATGAATTCTTGAAAAAACAAAAAATAAAATATGAAATCATTACCGTAGTTGACGGCAAGATAGATGAATCCTATGAAATCTTGACTAAAATGGTCAAACAAAATGCCAACCTTAAAGTTTTTGGATATAAAAATAATCAGGGTAAAGGTTATGCTGTCCGCTACGGGATAAATAAAACAAAATATTCATATGTTGGTTATTTGGATGCTGGATTTGATATTGATTATTCGTCTCTCGAAACAATCATAAATAACGTCAAAAAATATCGAACTCAAAAAGCATTTATTAGCGATAAAACTCATCCGATGAGTATTACAGAAAACGTACCTTTTATAAGAAAAATTTATAGCTTTATATTCAATAAGCTAACAAATTTATTGGTCAAAACGGAAAAGATTGATACCCAAGTCGGGCTGAAGATTTTCAAAAAAGAAGTTATAAAAAACGTTGTAAAAAGATTGCCTTTAAGAATTAATGGATTTGCTTTTGATATCGAAATTATAAAAGAATTAATTAAACAAAAATATCAAATATGCAAAGTTCCGGTCACAATTGTAAAGGAGAAACAAAGTACTGTTACTTTTAAATCAGTTATTCAAATGATTATAGATTTATTTAGACTATCGTTCTATTATCGACTTAACAACTTTAAATTTAAGACATTAAAAAAATACAATAAAAATATTAAATATACGTTAAGACCGATTATAAATATGTTTTTTTAATGAAAAACTTTTTTAATAAATATAAATATCAATTACTGTTGTTGATTATCGTCGGGGTGCTTTTTTGGGTAAATTATAAACCTGGAACATATCTATCCGGTTGGGATAATTTGCAGACGGAACTTAACCCCGGACTCGCCGTCAAAAGAGCTTTTTTCAGCGTTTGGGAAGAGTACCAAAGCTTTGGCCTGACAGCCGGAATGGCCCACGCGGCCGATCTCCCAAGAGCGGTATTTTTGTGGATCATGTCTTTTGTCATACCTCAAAATATGATCCGGTATTTTTATCATTTTTTGATGTTGTTGTTGGGAGGAATGGGAGCAATGGGGCTAATGGGACTCATTGGAATAGCTCAACCAATAGCTTTCTTGGGGGCACTTTTTTATATGCTTAACCTTGGTACTCTACAAATTTTCTACCTCCCATTTGAATCGTTTTCAACTTTCTTTGCATTTTTGCCATGGGGAATATGGGCGTTTATGGGACTTATTAGACCAATAGGACAAATAGGAACGGGGAAAAAAGAACTTTGGCTTTTTTTATTAATTAATCTTTTGGGAACGCCAGCTTTTTATACTCAACAGCTTTTTATCGTTTACATGTTAGTTCTAGGGTGTATTGCTTTAGGCAATCTTAAAAACATAAAGAAAATATTACTGGCTTTTTTACTTATCTTAATTATTAACTCATTCTGGATACTGCCTCAGGTTTACTTTCTAAAGACTAATGGCAGCTGGATCAGCCAGGCTAAAGCCAATCAAATCGCCACTGAAGACACTGTCTATCAAAACTTGGAAAAAGGAACTCTTGGCAACTTTTTTAAACTCGAGGGATTTTATTTTGATCTGAAAGGGATAAACAACACTCCCCTTTTTGCCCCGTGGAAGGATCATTTTAACGGTGTTCTTGGAGTTCTACCATACACTTTTGGATTAATAGGACTGATGGGACTAATAGGACATATTAGAAAAAGAGAGAATGTAAGTCACATACTTATCTTTTTACTTTGCGCATCCACCTTGCTTTTAGCCACTCCCCCATTTTCCTGGATCAATGAGCTGGTCAGACAGATCCCGATCATTAATCAGATCTTCCGCTCACCATTCACAAAATTTATTATTCCCTATTCGCTCGTATACAGTTTTTTTGTTGCTAAAGGAATCCAAGCACTGGTCCCGACTAAGTCGGGAGACAAAGATAGTTTTATACTAAATACTAAATACTTTATACTTGCCTTTTTGATTCTTCTCAATGCCCTCCCCTCTTTCCAAGGCTACTTTTTTTCCACTGAAATGAAAGTAAAAATTCCCAACGATTATTCACAAATAATGGATTATTTTAAGACTACTGATAAAAATAAACGGATCGCTCTGCTTCCCGACTACACTTTCTGGGGCTGGTTTTTCAATAAGTGGGGATATAACGGCTCTGGGTTTTTATGGTATGGGATCGAACAACCGATCGTTTCCCGAACCTTTGACGTCTGGAGCGCAAATAGCGAATCGTATTTTTGGGAACAAAAACAGGCACTTGAAGCCGAAAATCTCACTCAATATGAAAAAGTTTTAGATAAATATAACATCGATTATTTAATAATGGACTATTCTCTCATCCCGCTTATCTCAAGTTATAAAAGTTTGGCAACCGATAGAATAGAAAGTCTTTTGTCAAAAAGTCAAAAGATCTCTTTAGTTTTTCGAGGAGAAAATATTGCTCTTTTTCAGGTCAGTCATCCCCAAAAAATAAAAAGTTTTACCACCTTATCTTCCGGATTAAAAAATATTGGACCGAAAGCAAAACTATTAGCTGATGACCGTGCTTACCTCGAGAATGGAAATTATACTTCTGAGAATAATTCTGACCTTTATTATCCTTTTGCTGATCTGACTACTCAAACAAGAATACAAGACAAACTCTGGAACTTGGAAGAAACAGCGCAATCGTTTTCCGTAAATTCCGACATCCCTTTAAATCCTGATAATTATCAACTCTATTTACAACTGACGTCAGAAGCTAGTTTTTTAAACAATCAAGGGGTAACCGATTTAAAACTTAATCTCAGTCCTTTTTATCAAAGTGAACAAATCAAAATTAATTTTGAAAAATTGTTAGTTAAATCGTTCGATGTTAGTGGTTTCAATAATAATTTGACGGAATTTTCCCTGACCGCTCCTGAACTGCCGCAAAAATATGGTTATTTAATCAAAATACGAAGTAAAAATATCAACGGCCCTCCTTTATTTTTCTACGTCACTGACGAAACAAAGAATCAATCGATGATCGAAGAAAAACTTCGAAACGAAACTGAATATTTTATTTTGCCTCATAAATTCGATTATGGATTAGGATATTCTTTTGTTTTTCAAAATAAATCTTATAAAAATTATCCTTCGGAAAATTTATTAAAGGAAGTTTCTGTTTATTTATTCCCTTACGAAGAATTGAAGAATGCTAAGTTTGTAAAAAATAATTATCTTATAGACGGCCGTCTCATAGATAATAACCGGATTGAATTTACTTCTAAAAAATTTAATTATTTTACATATTATGTTTCACTCAATAATGAAACAATGAAACAATTTAACAATCTAATCTTATATCAATCTTATTCTCCTGGCTGGATTGCTATTTCAAATGGTAAACTTCTCAAACATGTTTTAGTTAATAACTGGGCAAACGGATGGAAATTGGATAATAAACTAATCACTAACCACCAGTCACTAGTCACTATCATCTTCTGGCCACAGTATCTGGAATTCGCCGGTTTTATCTTGCTTGTGATCGTATTCTTACGTATACTGTTAATAAGTCAAAAACATGAATAATTTATCACATTTACAAATCCGTAATCCAAAAGACGACGAGACGCCGATCGAATCAGGCACCCAGATCTTTGCCTCGCTTCTCCCCTCTTATATTCCTGTTTGGAAAAGATGGTATCTTCACCCAAAAACCTATTCGTTTGAAATATATTTGATTTCACAAACTCTATATTTTTATGTCACAACCCCATCAACATCAGAAACTTTGATAAGTAGTCTTATCTCCTCATCATTCCCAACTTCAACCGTCAAAAAAACCAGCGACCCGATGAATCTGGTATTTAAATCCAAGAGGATTTCCGTCGGTGAGGTTGTTTTAAATTCTTATTCATATTTACCGACAAAAACATACTTTGATTTTAAAGATGTCGATCCCCTGTCCGCCCTTTTGGGCTTCCTGTCAAAACAACCGGCTCATCTCAAATTCGCCGTTCAAATTGCCATTACTCCCGCATATTTTGCCTGGGCCGACGCCGCTGTTGCCGCCGCCCGTCATCTGACCTATGATGAAACAGCAGATAAATACGGACAGAACCCACAAAAATTATTGATCATGAAAAAAGCTTCTTTCCAGGGAGGTAAAGCTGCCATCCGACTGGTCGTTGGATCTACAAATAACGAAATCGATCCTTATCCATATATGACAAATCTGGCCGGAACATTTGGAAGTTTTTCACTCGGTGAAGGTAATCAGTACGGTTTCAAAAAAAGAGTGTTTTTCAAAGAAGTCCTGATCGATCGGATAAAATCAAGAAAGATTGGTTACTTTGAGCATCAAAGTCAGATACTTAATGCACAAGAGCTTGCAACTATTTGGCACCCGCCTGGTTATTTATTAGCCGGAATTAAAAACATGGCCTGGGGTAAGACTTTACTTGGTGAACCTCCTGAGAATTTGCCTGTCGTTCCGGATTCAGCTACAGATGAAGCAAAAAAAGATATTAATTTTTTTGCCAAAGCCGAATTCAAAAATAAAGAAACGATTTTCGGAATAAAGACCGAGGATCGCCGTAAGCATGTCTACATTATCGGTAAAACTGGTGTCGGAAAGTCAACTTTGATTGCCAATATGGCTATAGACGATATTCGAAAAGATCGGGGAGTCGGAATAATTGACCCCCATGGAGATCTATCTGAAACAATTCTCGACTTTATTCCTAAAAGACGAATGAATGACGTTGTTTATCTTGAACCCTTCGACACGGAAAGACCATTTTCTTTAAACGTCCTGGAAATAAAAAACAAACAACAAAAAGATTTAGTGGCCTCAGGGATTGTCTCGATCTTTTACAAACTTTATAAAGATAGCTGGGGTCCGAGATTGGAGTATATTTTACGAAATGTTATTTTAACTTTGCTTGAATCACCGGGAGCTACATTGGTTGACATCCTATCTCTTTTATCTAACGTCGAATACCGAAAAAAGGTCGTCCGTGAACTTCAAGATCCGGTCCTTAAGGATTTCTGGGAAAAGGAATATGCTAAGATGCCTGACCGGTTAAAAGCCGAGGCGATCTCCCCGATCCAAAATAAGGTCGGCCAGTTTGTTACTTCAAAAATGATTAGAAATATTATCGGAAAAACCAAATCTTCTATCGACCTGGAGCAAATTATGAACGAAGGAAAAATATTGATTTTAAATTTATCTCAAGGAAAGCTTGGAGAAGATAATACGGCCCTACTCGGAGCCATGCTGATTACCCAAATCCAGTTGGCAGCCATGAACCGCTCCTTCATAAAAGAACAGGATCGGAAAGATTTTTTTCTATACGTAGATGAGTTTCAAAATTTTGCCACCCAATCATTTATCAAAATTTTGTCAGAGGCAAGAAAATATCGCCTATCATTAACTCTAGCTAACCAATATATCGAACAGCTCGACGAAGAAATAACCAGAGCCATTTTTGGTAATGTCGGAACCTTGATGTCATTCGTCGTTGGGGCACGTGATGCTTACGTCCTGACCCGTGAATACGCAGAAATTTACACTGAAAATGATCTGGTTTCCTTAGGAAAATATGAAGCCGTTTTAAAATTATCAATTGATGGAATGACCAGCGCTCCTTTCCCGGTAACCACCCTACCTCTTCCAGCCATGAAAAATGATAATAAAGAAAAAATTATCAAATTATCAAAAGAAAAGTTCGGAAGAAAAGTCTAAAAAACTATAACTCTTTTATTAAACTGCTCACTCTTACTTTGAGTGTCTTTGAAATTCTATGAAGAAATTTTATTGATGGATTGGCTTTCCCCTCTTCAACCTCAGCTAAGTAACTTCGATCAACTTTTGACTTGTCTGCGACTTGATACTGAGATAGTTTTAGCTTTTTTCGACAAGATATAATACTCTCGCCTAACCGCTTATAATAAAAATTTCCACGGACCATGGAGAAATCATATTGGAACAGCAGATTAAATTCAGTCGGTTATAACCTACAAAACATATGTTTTGGATTGTCACAACTTAATAATTCTCTCTATATTTAGTATTTTCTAAATAAAATTGATTTTGCCATGCCTATTCTGACCTCGGAGAGCAGAATCGGATGGCTGGGACAGGATTTATTAGTGATGTTGAGATCTTTTTAATAAGTCGCAAATTTTTATCCTGAAAACTCGACAGATCTTGTTTAGAACTTTGATTGAAGGATTTGCCGTACCTTTTTCTATTTTAAAAAGATATGATCGATTGATATCACAAAGAAGACATAACTGTTCCTGCGTCAACCCTTTTTTTTCCCGCAGATGAAAAATAATTTTTCCTAAATTGATATAGAAAAAATGTCCAAACATGCTGAAAGAAAGATTAATAAAAGCTGTAAAGTCTGTCAATCGCTTATAACCTACAAAAGTAGTGTTTTAGATTGATAGAAAAGGATTATTTTGGTGATATATGGGTATGTTATAATATTCTTCTATGAAGCTATCAATAGGTACAGGTGGAACTCAACACATAATAATAGCCTCCCGTTCCTTATAAAAATAACTCTCCCCCACCCGAGATATGCAAGAATCATTACTGAAAGAAATACTGCCGGAGAGATTGTACACTCAAAACCACCCCAGATCCAATTATAATTCGTGGTTAATTTTAATGTTTAGCTGCGAAAAAGATCGTTCAAAGCTCACCTCATCTATCTAACGAATCCCTCAAAGCAGTATATGCCTTAAAACCAGATAAAGATTTATCCAGTAGATCTTCGCTTGAAAAAATATAATCCTTTAATCTATTTTCTTGCAGCATATTTCTCACTTTTCTTTGTACCAGTTCTGAAAACGCGGCTTTAAGTTTGCCTGATGATAAACCTAATATATTTGGTAAACCTGGAGCCATTCCTATTTTAACGTATTTTACCTGCCCGTCCACATCAACTTCTACTGTAACTTCCGTTGTAAAATTACCTTGTGGAGTATATGGACTACTAATTCTTCGTATCTTTGAATCGACTAAAACCTCAGCCGGATGAAACTGACTCACTTTCGAAACGTTATAAAATTCGCCGGAAGGAACTTTTTCCAGTAGCAATTCACGACGAGAAAATAAACTCAATCCTTTGTTGGTTTTATACTCAAAAAAGATATTTGTTTCAGGCGTGAATTCATGGAATATTTTTTCATCGGAAATTTTATACTCCAATTTCTTTTTATCGCCAGGGCGAAGCATGAATATTTCAGGAGACCGCCACTCATAATCAAAACCCCTGATACCCCAATGACAATCGATAGCGACTTTTTCACCTGTATTAACAGCGTGAAAATGAACAAAATGACCCGATGGTCCACCTGTACCACCTAAGTTTGGTTCAATATCCAAAACAGGAATATCATCAGGAATTTTTATTCCCTCTTTCTTGGGAGATTTAGGAGGTTCGTATAAAGCGGTAAGAAACCGTTGAACTTGGAGATAAGCTTGAGTCTTTATCTGTTCCCTAAGTTCACCGACTGCCTCTTGGAAATCAGCCACCCAATTTGGTCCCTCCGCCTCTCGCGAACGGAACTTGTCATGAATTGCTTCAATTGCTTCCTTTATCAAACCATGTTCCCGAAAAGGACGGATTTCCTCGGCCACCGTATAAGGACCGGATTTGTAATACAGCACTAAACTGTGAATATCATAGGCATCTTTTTGTCTGTAGCGGGAACCTATCACAATCCCCTTCATCGTCATGATCCCCACAATGTCCGCCATCTTAATATTGGTTTTACCTTCAGCGCCATCCGGTAACTTTCCCTTAAGAGTAATGTCAATCGCATGGTCAAACATCACGTCAGCCCCTCTGGCTTTTCTGACGAGAAAATCTTCCTGAATACGCTGGTGGCGTTTGCTTTTTTGTGTCCCGCCATATTCCGGTCCCAGAAAATCAATTTGGATCTGTTCTTTTCCTTTACTTGTTGTTACATTTTTCACAAATGAGTATTGGATTGGTTTTCCTTTTACATCCAGTTTAGGTTCATAACCTCGCTCCTTAATTATTTCCAGAATTGAAGAATAGCCTTGTTTGTCAATTAGTTTGGGATTGACGGCAATATCAATATCTTTTGAGCCAACATGCCGAAAAGTTACACCGGTCGGTTGATATTGTTTGAGTAAAAGATAAGGAACCCAACCGCCAACCAACACTAATCCTTCACGATACGACCCAAGGGCGATCATGAGTTCAAGCAGATACGACAATGAAACGTCGGCTATATTTGAGACAAACGTGGTTTTGGTTCGATCATATTTTGTTTGCGTCATAGTTGAACGTTAAAAACCTAACTTTATTTCCCGTAGGTGTTCGGCTTGCTCTGCCCCACGGGCCGGATTATTAAACAAATCCATATAGAGTTGAATATTAGATACAACCGGGACTTCTTTTACGAAAGAGGTGGAAATTTTTTGTAACTTGTAAAATACGCCTTCATCATAAGGAATATAAAGTTCAACATTAGCTCCATCTACAACCTCTTTAAGATCTAAAAGCTTTTTCCAACGATCTAAATCACCTAGTTGCCTTATATAAAACTGTAATTTGGTAACACCTCTTATAAATGGCGCAACCAGATCGGCTCCACTGAAGAATGACAAGGCAAAAGGTAAATCTTCCGCCTTTTCTAAAACAGAAGTCAGAAGCGTTGTGGTATTTTGTTCAAAGCTAAAAAATGCAAACTTCTCCGACTTGTATGATGAATACGCATCTTTCCATGCCGTAAGAAGTCGGTCGGGACTCTTTAAGACAAGCTTATTTTTCTGATTCCACTCGACTAATTCTTCTTCAATCATTCGGTCAATGGTTTTGTGCGTTTGTCCCAAACTAACTTTGGCCTCTTGAGACAACTCACCCAACAGCCAAGTTTCCTTCGGTTGAGCAAGAAGAACGCGGGTGATCCGGCTGGAAACAGGAGCAAAGAGATTTTTAAGAGGAATTTTTTGAACAAAAGGATTTTTATCAACAATTTTTTCAATATACACGTCGTCTTTCTTAAGGTAAAAATTACCGGCCAAGTCCATTATCCCCACACCCTCTTCCTTAGCAACCTGTCGAGCTGCTTTGCCAAAAAATTGTCCGGCAACAAAAGGTACGGCTCCGCCTTGGGCGGCATATGCTTTGACTTGGCGGGCAGCTTCTCTAAAAGTGGCTGTCCCACCGGTATTTTTAACCTCAATAGCGATATTGAACTCTCCATTTGGGGTTTTCAGAATTCCCTGGAGATCCGGCCCGGATTTACCCATTGGAAGCATGTTAAGACTCTCAAGGGTTAAACCCTCGGGAAGGCTACCTGGAAGCTGATTAACTAGCGTATTTTCACTCATATAGGTATTTTCACTAAACAGTGAAAGTATACTAAATAGTGAAAACAAATGCAAGTAGTCAAGAATTCATCAATTAATGATTCCATAATCCATCAATTCCGACTATATAAGATTATATGAGATTGTATAAGATTAGGAAATCGATTTTAGTTCTTATCTCCAAACTTCATCTATTTTTTTCATTACATCTATAGTTTTTTCTAAGGCCTTTATTATTTTTTGATAATGAATTATGTCCTCATAATTTAAAGAGTGTCCCCTACGATCCTTAAGCCATTTTTGGACCGGTTGGTATCCGCCAATATAAAATCTCAAAGACTCTTTTGATACTTTTTCAAAATACTGAGTTTCGTTTATCCAGATTTTCTCACCGTCAAATTTTATTTTCTCAACAATATTATCACCACGTACAGGAAATGTTGTGGAAAAAGTATTTAAATCGGAGTCTTCCATCAAATGAAGTTTCCTTAGCTTTTCACCAAGTTTAACAAGTTTCCAAAATTGTTCTTTATTATTTGCCGGTGGCACGCGAGGAAAATCTATTTTTAATAATTCCTTATATGTTTCTCTATATTTTGGTGAGTGCAAAACAGCATAGATGTAATCCAAAATATCAAGAGGGCTTACCTGACTAATATTTTTTTTATTTTCATGATCATCAATCCATTCATATTTATCAACATTTAATAAAAGTTGTTTAACAAACTGTTGATTTATATTTGGCCGCCTTGAATTTTGTTCAATATTTATCTCTCCATGTTCTGGATAAAGATAAAGTGGAAAAGAATAATTACCTTCTTTTGTTTTGTTTGAAACTAGGCAGCTTTCTGTTGGTCTGTCCGATATAAAAATATGTTGCCAAGGAAGGTTAGATATTTGTTTACTAACCTCAATACTAATATTATTATGATTCAGCATTTGTGATTTAATCAAAGTTCGCGGGCGATCAATTATTGATTCATCTAAATAAGTCCATTTGTTATCAAATGGCCTGTAAGAACAACTTGTTAAAAATTTATCAACATCTTCATTACTCCTAATTTTTTTCCGAGCTTCTGAAATTGTCCAATTACCGCTGGGTTTGATATTGAACATTTGCTGTATCTCAGTGTCAGATAAATTAAGATCTCTGAAAACAGATAATCTGTAAGACATTTCCTGTTTTGATTCACAAATTGCAAAATCGTCTCTATGGGTTTGAAACGCTAGACAAGACTTATTAAATAATTCATTTATTTTTATTCCTTTTTGATATTCTTTTTGCAAGCTTATATCCGTGTTGATAAACATATAAAATGGCTCGATTAAGTTTACTTTTCGCCACAAGATAGTTTTTATAAGTAGTTTATTTAATTCTGCGAATTTTTGTTTTCTTTTCCCCCATATATTACTTTTATATACTTCAGCTAATTTATTTGTTTTACCTTTTTTGACTGCAATAATGATCGATACTCCCTGTTGAATATCAAAGACATTTTCATCTTTGCTTCCATCTGGTGAGATTTCTTTCTTTTTACTATTTCCATGAAGATCTAAGATATAAATCGTGTTAAAAGTATTTATAAGATGCCATCGCATCCCTCGAAAAGTGGGATTATCAATATAACCATGGTTGGTAATCATCGCAACGATTCCCTCTCCGTTTTTTTCAATCATCTGCTCTGCAAAGCGGATAAACTTTACATAATCATCATTGATCCATTTTGGATTACGCTCTTTTAGCTTTCCACCTGTAGGTTCTTTTTTGTAAACTTCAATTTCTTTTTCAAAAAGTCCTTTATTATTAGATTCACCGCTATAAGGCGGGTTTCCAATAACCACCATGATTGGCCGATTATTTTTTATTGTTCCAGCTGCTTTTGACTCTTCGCTTATTGCCTCAGAGAGCCCAAAGCTAAAAAGATCATCTTTATGTTTTATACCTTCTTCCAAAGTATTAGTAAGATAGACACCAAGTCGATTATGAAAATGATTAATGCCTGTTTCTTTTAATGTCATTGCTAATTTCAAGTGAGCGATTGTATAAGGCGCCATCATTAGTTCGAAGCCATATAGTCTGGGAAGAAGCTCTTTCTCCACATAACTTAGCCATATACCCTCTTGTCCTTTAAAGTTTTGATAAATATATTTAATAATTTCATTTAAAAAAGTGGCTGTACCAACTGCCGGATCAAGTATTTGTACTTTGTGAATCAATTCTTTCCCTTTTTTACCCTGAACTAAAATTTCTCGTTGAATCTTATCAGTATTTGCAATTCCCCCAAATAAATTGAATTCTTTTTTGAGCATTTCATCAACTGCGCGAATCATGAATTGAACTACTGGTACTGGCGTGTAATACGCACCCATACTTTTACGAAATTCTGAATCATACTCTTTTAGAAAGTCTTCATAAAAATGAATTATAGGATCTTTATCGTCTACTTCGCCAAATAAATTAAAATGTCTCCTTATAATTTCTCTAATGTCCGCAATAGAAAAAATTTCACAAAGTTCATCGACTATATAGGCAAGTCTCGTATCAAATTTTGGTCCGACTATATGATCAAAGAATTGTTGCAAAAAAGGATTTGACGCAGGGATAAGGTCTCGTGCTTCCTGACGAGTAAAGTTTTCCGGTGTCTCATCATAATACCTGGCTACGAAAAGTCCGTAAACCAAAGTCTGAGCATACATGTCAGCAAATTTTTCTACTTCTAAGTCATGAACAAGAAATTCTTTCATGATTTTATATATTCTTTTTAATTCTTCGCTTTTATCATTATTTGTATCAAGATATCTCTTTACATTTTCTCTGATCCTTAATGCTTTACCTCCCATTATTTGGGCAAGTCTTATTCCGCTTGTGATTTTTTCCGGTTTACCTTCAAGAAAAGACTTCAATTCTTTCTCAAGAAATAAGAAGCTTTTTTCTTGGGGTCTTAAAAATGTATTTTCTTTTTTGGCAATCTCTATTGTTTGATATTTTTCTCCGTTTCTAAAAAATCGGAATTCAATATAGTTCGTCAATATCAATCTGGGATACCCTAAATACCTTTTTAATTGTTCTGTTTTTTCTATGTCGTTAAGGTTTACGTTGATATCTTTAGTTTCCGCATATCCGAAAGTAAAGTTTTTGTTGCCTTTTTTAAGAAAAATAAAATCAGGACTTCCGTGAGCTGATCTGGTTGGTTCATTTACCGCTTGAATAGTTATATCAATTTGTTCAATAAGACTTTTAAAGGCCGGTCTGTAGCTATGTTCCATAGCATTACCGGTTATAAGTTCTGTTTGAAGTTTATTTAAATACGTATTGACCATTTATTAATCTTTATTTTACCATTCTTGCTAATTTTTATCCTTACAAACTTGATATAATTATTTTTATTCAATCAATCTATGCATGACAATCAATCGCAAAAATATTCTGTAAATCAATATCTTATTAGTTTTATTTTAAATTGGGTCCAATCTGGTGAGATTGCGATTCCGGAGATTCAAAGGCCTTTTGTTTGGGATGCAACCAAAGTACGAAATCTCATGGATTCTCTTTATCAAGGCTTTCCTATTGGCTATCTAATTTCATGGAGAAATCCAACTGTTCGTCTTAAAGATGGTAGTGTTTCTGAAGGTAAAAAGATTCTTATTGACGGACAACAAAGGGTCACGGCAATGACCGCGGCTATCCTTGGCCAACAGATAATTGATAAAGACTATCGAAAAAAAAGAATTAAAATTGCTTTTCATCCGATTGATGAAAGATTCGAGGTTTTTAATCCAGCCATTGAAAAAGATGTTTCCTGGATACCAGATATTGCCCCGATTATCCAAGGAGATCAAAGTTTGTTGAAACTAATTCGCGATTATTGTGCTCATAATCCTCAAGTTAACGAGGAGCAAATGGAAAAAACAATTGAAAGGTTGAGAGGTATTACCAAACGCCAGATTGGTGTAATTGAATTAAGCGGTGACCTAGATATTGATACGGTGACAGAAATTTTTGTTCGTATCAATAGTGAAGGGGTTGTTTTAAGTCAGGCTGATTTTGCCATGAGTAAAATTGCTTCAAATGAGACTTATAATGGATCAGAACTTCGTAAGTGCATTGATTATTTTTGTCATCTTGCCATTATGCCGGAATTTTACAATCAATTACATGAAGTAGATAAAGAATTTGTAAATAATGACTATTTTGCCCATATGAATTGGCTAAAAAATGAAAAGGATGATTTGTACGATCCGGACTATAAAGACGTCTTAAGAGTAATTTTTACAACAGAGTTTGGAAGAGGTAAATTGGCAGATTTGGTCGGGCTTTTGTCTGGTCGTAATTTTGAGACTCGAACATATGAAGAAAGGATTATTGACGATACTTTTTCACGCTTAAAAAAATCACTTTTAGATTTTATGAACGAGACAAGTTTTAAGCGATTTTTAATGATTATTCGATCTACCGGATTTATAGACAAGGAAATGATTCGTTCTAAAAATTCATTAAATTTTGCTTATACTCTCTATCTCGCATTAAGAAAAAAGAATTATCCCCCAGAGAAAATTGAAAGAATGGTAAGACGTTGGTTTATTTTATCTATTTTAACCGGTCGATATTCCGGCTCACCTGAATCACAGATTGACTATGACATAAAAATGATTACTCAAAAAAATATTGAAGACTATATCAAAGAAGTTGAAGATGCCGAGCTTTCAGAGGCTTTCTGGAGTGCTGGATTGGTTCAACATTTTGATTCATCAGTAGCTAGTAGTCCTTACTACAACGTTTTTTTAGCTTCTCAAGTTAAGGCGAGAGATAAAGGATTTTTATCACGAGAAATAACCGTTGCTGATCTGATCACCCATAGAGGAGACATACATCATTTGTTTCCTAAAGATTTCTTGAAAAGAAAAGGACTATCTAAAGGAGATTATAACCAAATTGCCAACTATGTTTATATGCAGTCTGAAACAAACATAAAAATCAGTAACGAACCACCAAAAGATTATTTAAAAACCATCTTAAATCAGGTAAATAATGGACAGATGCAAATTGGGGCCATTACAGATGAAAAATCATTTAAAGAAAATTTAAAGCAGAATTGTATTCCAGAATCCATCTTGGAAGCGGATTTTGAACAATATGAAATATTCTTAAAAGAACGAAGAAAATTAATGGCCAATAAAATCAAAGAATATTATTTAAGTTTGTAACATTACTCGCCAATAATTTTTTTATTTCTTGAACTTCTTCATCTGTTAATAAATAATTTGTCCACTGGTTAAAATGTAGTTATTTTTAACTTAGTCTTATGTACTTTAAATTATGTTATACCGACAACCTTTGCTAATGCCTGAGCTATTATTTGTGCGAGTAAAGGATGACTAAGGATTTTTTCGTTTAACCAAGATCCTTTCTTTTTAATCTCTCCCAGTAGCCCTTTGACCTTTTCGGGATTATTTTTATCTGTAACTTCCTGCTTTAATTGATTTAACAGCACAAGAATCTCTTGCTTGTTTAAAACATCAGTTGTTTTGATTTCAGCTTCAATCTCCTCAAAGGCAATGTTGATATTTTGACTCTTGATAATCACAGGACTGTTGCTCCCTGTTGTCGAAGCGTTGATATTATCTCCCATGAATTTTTGATATATTAACTCCGAGGAAAATTTTACACTAAATTCAGATTGATCTTCGATGTATTTAATACCTGGATTAAGAATTTTTGCATGACTTACAACTATTCCCTCTTGACTATTTACAGTTTTACAATCAATTAACCCTTCTTCATGCAAAAAAAGAAGGTTTCTAGTGATATTTTTTTCATCGAGAGGCACAAAAAATTTTAAAAAATATGTGTGTAAATATTCTCCTGGTTTCTCAAACCGATGGTTATTTAGTGTTAGTAAAATTTGTCTTCTTACTTGATCGTCTGTAGGTTGTCCACCAAAAATAATTCTTTGCATTGTCTTCATAAACCCACCTTCAACTTTAATGTTATATCCTGATTTGTTGTTTTCTAAACCATCAATCATTGTATTAAAGATATATCGAAAACAAGTAGGATATAGATTTTTAGCCAGATCCGGAAAAAAAGGGAGATGAGGGATCAAAGCCAAGTAAGTAGTTTCTTCTTCTGACTTGCTTCCAAAAACAAGAGAAGAAGCAACAACACGAGCTGTTCTAACCCATGTAAAAATGACGCAACCAACAATTTTTTCATCTTCATCTTGCACTCGGTACATAAAATAATCTGAACTATCACTATTAGATTTTAGAGGATTGTCCTCAGCCGGTGTTACAAAATATGTTTCATTATCATGTTTTATTTTTACTTTGTTCATATGATTTTCATTTCAGAGCGTTGACATAAATAAGCTCTTCTATTCTGCATTATAGTAAAAATTAACGATCTTAGCACCTACTTTTATGTGTTAAACTGGAAGTGTTAGTCGACCAATGCGATTTGTTCAAGTATTATCTTGTGCAAGTCGCTTTTTTATTACCTATGAAAATAATAATCAGACAAAAAAATAGATTGAAAAAATCCTCAAAACACTGAATTAAAAAAGGACCATAAAAAAAGTCGCCGGAGTAAGTTAATTTTTTTTATTTTTGTGAGTCAAATTGTTTTCTTTTGAATTCAATAATAAATAAGATTGTCATTTTTTTGAGAGGATTGGTTACGTTTTCCTGTAATCAAGAAATGTCGTCATTATAATCTAGAGGTATAAAATAACGTACTAAGTATATTTACTTTTAAATCTGATTAAAACTCTGTGATACTTCCTTCGGAAAAAGTTTGATGGTCTTTTGGATTGAGCGTTATTTTTATTACATTCGAATCGTCACCTTCTAATATGTTATTTTCACCTTGTGTAACTTGTGCTCTTTGAAATTTAGCATCAGGGTCAATTGTGAGAACATCTGCCATATTTTGTAACGTTATATTTGTGACTTTATCGATGCAATATCTACAGCCTTTTGGAGCAGTTTGTTGTACAGTATTTATTTGACTTCTACCCTGATCAGAAAATAATAAATTTTGAACAGGGTGATCTTCATCACCTACGTTGCCAATTTTCGCAAAAGGAACTTCAAGATTTCGCACAAGATTACAGATTGACAATAATGAATTAGCAAGTACAAATCCTCTAAGTTGAGTAGTCCAACACTTTACCATTTCTTTTCCAGGATCAAAAGATACTCTATCTGGTAAGTGTAAAATAAAACCTTTGAGTTGTTGCGATCTTATTTGTTCTATCTGTTCAAGAACTGTTGTTACTATTTCTTGATCATCAATATGTTTACCTTTTATAAGAGCTGGTTTAACTTGAACCCAATTTACCCCAATATTTGCCATATCTTCAAGAAATTTACCTACTAACCGGTAATTTTGAGGTCCATAAATAAAACTTGCTCCAATAAGTAGGCCGCTATCTCTATCTGTAATACTATCTGCCTTTTTTCTTAATAAGTCAATATTTCTGACAAGTTGATCATAAGTATGACTACTATCTTCAGGTCTGTGGGTAAGAGATCTTGTTTTATTATCGCCGGCGTCGACGCTAAAACGAATTCTATGGGCACTATGAGCAATTGCTTCTGTGTATCCAGGTTTGCAAAGATAATCACCATTTGTTTCAACAAGAGTTCTAAAATTTGATCCTAGAAGACCGACTAAATCAGTGAAATCAGGGTGTTTTAAGGGATCTCCACCACCAGTCATACGAACACAATCACAACCTAAATGTTTTAAGTCGGCAGTCAAATTTTCGGCTCTCGAATATGGAATTTCACCAGGGTATCCTTCGCGAAGGCCCCTTGCGAAACAGTCAGGGCAATTATTATTACAAGCGTTAGTAAAATCTATATCCATTCTCACCAAGGCATGAGGTATCCCTTCACGGATCATTTTTATTCCATTTGCGTAAGTTTCTGGATCTTGAGGATCAAAATCAACAATAGAATTTACTTGAAGTACATGAGATCTATTATCTGGTTTAGTTGCAGCATATAAGGCATTATATTTACCAAAAGCCAAATTAGCTGCTTGTGTTGAAATGGATGTTGATACAGCCCTTTCTACCATAGATTTATGACCTATATTATACCAATTTATACCTAAAATTTAAAGGACTATAAAAAAAGCCGCCGGTATAAAGATTGCTCTTCACGCCAGCGGCTATAAAAATAAAGTTACTTTCTTAGCCTCCTTTCAATAAAATTAATATTAAATTTTTAATAATCAAATCAAGCCCTTTTTCTTAAAACTGGTAAAACCTGTGGCAGTAACTACTAGATGATCTATCAACTCTATCCCCAATATCTCGCCTGCCTTAACCAGTCTTTTAGTAATGATCAGATCATCTTCCGAAGGCGTGTGTTCACCTGACGGGTGATTGTGGGCAATAATAATCTGAGCTGATCTCTCGCCCACTGCCCTGGCGAACACTTCCCGCGGGTGAACCAATGAGGAATTTAATGTTCCTAAGCTAACCAACTCGATTAACTTGATCCGGTTTCGCACATCAAGGTGAAATACCCAGAAGTGTTCCTTGTCTCGATCGATCTCATCCTCGGAAGCAAGTAGTTCTTTAACAATCTCCCATACCGATTTGGGAGAAAAAACAATCTTGGTTGAATCCTTCAAGTGAATAATCATGATTTTGGGAAATATGGTTTGACAGCTATTTCCTGAAGCCGTTCACAACTTTTAATTAAATCCTTACATGCAGCCTCGAGAGTCTGTGGCTTTTTAGCCATATCTTCCTCGAGTTCACGTCGCAATTTGGTTATTTCATCAACTATTGATCTCAATCCGTCCATATGATTCAGAGTTAAATTTGTAATTCTCGGCGTAATACTCATCGAGGTCCTCCTGATATTTGGCAATTTCTTCAGGTGTAACTGTTGAAGGAGAGGATAAAACTTCATCAATCTCTTTTAATGTTTTTTGTAGCTTAGTCATGGTTATCACCTCCTTTCTGATATGTTTCGAATAACTTGTCACGTCTCTTCATAAATTCCGGTGATCTCAAGTAGGCCCGGAAACGATTCAGTTCAACCCACTCCGGTTCTTTTCTCTTGTGTGAAAATCTGACAACAAGAAAAATCACTGCAGGAATCACAACCAAGTCAGCTAAAAAAGTCTTAAACATAATCGATTTGAAAAACAGAAAACTGATAATCGATGGATAATTTGTTCTGTCCTTCGATTTTTATTAAGTGACTTCGTGCAGATAGACAACCTCCGAAACTGATAAAGCGGTTACAATGGGTAAAGGGCTAAAAAAAGGTAGGAAAATCGTCTTTATTTTTTGAAGAAAAATTAAGGTATCCATTTAAAAGATTTTCCGATTGTCAAAAGTCCCGTTAACAAGCGGGAGGATATTTACGCCTGTCAGAAATATCCGAGAAATGGTTTGCTTATTAAAATTTTCAATACGAGGATATTTCTACAGGCTAAATACCCACCTTTTGACAAACCTTTTTTGCCCTTATAATTGGAATCAAGGACAGAACAAATGAACTTTAAGAAGGCTGCCAACTATAAAACCGAACGTATTTTTCTCTTGTTTTTTGTTTCGTAATTTGTTTGGTTTTTGATCGCTTTTTGATCGTGGCTGGTTAGTGCGGTGCTGCGTTTCCACACCGTTCACGAAGGCTCGACAAACGGATTATAAAATCGTGAACGGAATTCTTTCCTTAGTGGAAACGCAGATAACCGCAAGTGATTTTTTGCTTGTCAAAAAATCACTTATATTGTGAGGGCAAGTGTCGAGTATCGGAGATACTCGACTAATGGGGGTTTATTTCGAGGTAAAACACGTTGTAAAATTACGTATTTTACGATGTGAGGAAAGGAGCATAAAAAAGACACGTCGTAAAAAATCTTTTTACGACTGTGGCTTTATAAGATTTTCCTCTTACTGCGACTGACCGTTTTTACCGAGAAAGTCATCGAAGCGTAGTGTTTAGGGGGTGCCTAAACACGAAACGAAGATGACACTACTTGCCCGAACAATCCCGCCATAAGCGGGAAAAATAGTGCGAGCGACCAGAGGGAGCGAGCAACATACAGCAAGCACACAGACGATAGCCTATTAGAAGAAAAAGACAATGTAGTGTGGTTTTTCTTTTTATTGACCAATTGTAAGAAGGCACGGCAGTGATGGGCTTGCAACAAGCGGAATGATTTGTTTCTGGTATTGAACGTGGGTGATGCTCGGGTTCATTTGATCCCACCGTTCAAGCCAACCAAACACGGACATTTGGACTTATTAGTTATTCTTTCTTTTACACCCCGACAGATAACGGTTGAGAGTTTACCCAACTTTACGAGGGGCAACTTGTTGACGGTTGACTTTTGCAACAATTATTCTGACTGATATTTTCTTCTATAAACTTTATATTTTCTCAAGAGTAACCCTGTCAAAATTTAATGACTTTATTCTTTTTCCGATGGAAGGTACTGCCTTTATAGTTCTCAAAGAATTTCTTCATTTTGTGTGCGTAAGAAATGTAGATTATTTCGAATTTATGGTTCTTTATTGACCTTTCTCTTTCGATTTTGGTTGTTTGTTCATAAAGTTGTTTTTTGACAGCCTTTTCATTCTTGATTGGTTTTCTTACCGGTTGACAGTTTGGTTATTGTGTTGGTGTTGTCAAGGCGTGGCAGGATTTGGATTGAATAGGTTTCGCGGCTGGTTGAATTTGATTTTATTGTGTTTTATTTGATCTTCTTTTAACCTTTCTGCTTATATGAAATATAAATACATTTACGGAAGGTTAGGAAAGGAAATATCAAGAATAAGAAAGGAGAGAAATCAATCACAAGAGAATTTAGCATTTGAAGCCAATATTGACCGCTCATACATGGCAGAAATCGAAGAAGGTAAAACCAATCCCAGCTTAAAAGTGTTATTAAAAATAAGCCGAGGATTAAACCTTGAACTTTGGCGTCTTTTAAAGAGTATCTAATCTCTGATAAAATGAATTTAGAGATTAAAATTAACATGAAAATTAAAATTACCACCATATGGAGAGATTTAGGAATTGAAGATGAGATAGGTTTAATAAGCCAAATCTATGGCGGGTATCCTGAAAAAATAAGCATTATAAATATTGCTCTTATCGATTCGGAATGCGCCCGGACATTTATCGAATCCCAGGAAAGCTATTGCGGAATTACAAAATTGTCAACCCTTCATAAATTTGTGAGGTTTGGAGCATTTACAATTGACGAAGAAAATAAAATAGACTTTCACAAACCTAGCTGGTCCCTGCATGACTATACGGTTTCTATTAACTGGGAAAAAATGCATTATCTTGCCGGTTTTTACCATGACACAGAAGCGCGAAAACCTTTTGGTTCAATCCAACAAGAAAAAATCATGCGAAAAATAATTTTAAAAAAAGCTATTAATAAGAACTCAAATAAGTTTTCTTTAACCGAATGGGATTTGGGCAGCTTTATTGCCGATCCGATTGATGATATCCGTTATTCTTTTGACAATAGCCCTGATCTGAATATTAAATTTATGAGCACTCTTTTTATATTAGAACGGCAAGAATTTATTAAAATTACCGGTATTGATTATGATTTTGACAATAACCGGAAATTCTTGAAAAATGTTTCCTACGATTATCCTGATGAAGAACCTGTTTATGATGATTATTATTTGCCGGCTAATCACTGCCATGTGGAGATTGAGCTTTTGGAAAGCATAAACATAAATAAACAAAAAAACGAAAACGAAACCGACGAAAATACGAATACGATCACAATTACCAAAAATTGGCGCTTGGTGGAAAAAGAATATAAAGCTTATATCTATAACGACAACAAAATTATTTTTACTTTTAATCGGCTCAGCTCGAACACATATTTATATTTCAAATACTTATGTCAAAATTACGGAAAGAAAATATCATATGAGGAAATGTATAAAATTGGCAGTGGAATAAAAGACAGAACAAATCCGAAACGATGGGAAACAAATGCCGGCGTCAGACGAACCATTAATAAACTTAAAGAAAGTTTTAAAAATAAAAAGCTAAAACAAATTCGCATTAATACAAAAGAATATCTTATGCTGACAATCCTTTCATAAACTCCCGCAATACTTCCCCTAATAGCTCCCTCAATAAATACCTTACTTTCCCCTATTGAAAGGCTCTAATCAGATGGTCTAAAGTAAAAAATAAAAATATAAAAAATTATTAAAATCTATGAAAACGAAAAAGTTAGTTCTCAAGCAACAAATAAAAAATCTTCGTCAATCAATTTTCATGAAATGTTTGGATTGCACCTGCTGTCAACCAAAAGAAATTCTTCTTTGTGAAAAAAACGGTTGCCCTTTGTGGAATTATAGACCCAAAGAAGGCAAAGGATTACACATGCTCATCGATCAACTTAAACAAAAAAATCCTGATCTTTATGTAATTAAAAAATAATATGAAACCATTTTCCACCCAAGATTTTTACATTTCCTGTGTTCTAAAGGCGGCCGGACTGCAACTACAAAACCTTATCCATAACAGTAACGGAAAAGTTACGTTCGTATTCGGAAATCCTAACCAAATTGCCGAAACCACTATTCAAAAACATTGGAACAAAGAATTGAGGGTTATTAGTTTAGACCTTGTCGAAGCGATCAATCAGCTTAAAACAAGAATACATTCGGGAGTCTAATATGGCAAGAAAAGTCCGTACCAGTTTAGAGGTTTCCTATAAATGGAACGGCAAAGATGAGCCGGAAAGACTCAACCGAGTATATGACATGATCTTTGACAAAGTTATAAAAAAATTAAATGAAAATGGAGAACGACAACAAACAAAATCAAGCAAAATATAAATTTGGCGGAGCTATTCCCCTACTTCGGAAGTTCCAACAAGATCCTTTTTGGACAGAAAGAAGAAAATATTCCCGCGCAGAAGCATGGATTGACCTTTTATTTATGGCGCGATACGGGACCGAAACAGAAGAAATATGGAACAGAGATGAACTTATCCCGATTCAATACGCTCAGATCCTTACTTCAGTCGTAACTCTTGCAAGAAAATGGAAAAGAAGCAGAGCCTGGGTAAAAAACTTTATAAATGTTCTAGAGAAAAAACAATCAATTTCAATCATCACGATGGACAACAGAAGAACAATACTTCAGATTGTCAATATGGGCAAAATAAAGGAACTGCTTCAAAATAATGAACAGCAAACATTACACCAGACTATACAACAGAAAAGCAGCAGAAAGACATATAAGGATAAAGACAATACGGTTAATAAAGAAATAATAAAAAGAGAACCCCGTATAAACGGATTTCTTTCTTTATTTGCAAAAGTTAATCCTTCTTACGAGCGCTTATTTGCCAATATGACGGAAAGAGCCGCCCTCGAGCGAATGATTACCAGGTATGGGGAAGACAAGATGTTTAACCTTATAAGCCATCTGCATGAAATAGTCAGCCGGCCTTATGCTCCCCGGATAACCACGCCATATGAATTAGAACTCAAAATGGGAAAACTGCTTCTTTTTTTAAAGCAGGAAGAAAATAAAGATCAAAAAGGAGGTGTTACAAAAGTATGAACCCAACGGAATTACCAGAAAGATATAAATATTATTTTATTATTTTGTCTAATAAATGGGAACATCTCATTAACGGGGAAACAAAAAAGAATATCTTAATGTCAAAAAGTCAGTTTATTGAACTTGAGGATGGCAACTGTGTTAATAAGTCTTATATCGTCCAGTTCAAATTTGATTCAATTACGACAACAGACAAATTTAGATTATTACCACAAGCTGAAATTGATTTAATCGTAAAGGGAATTGTAAAAAAAGAATAAATGTAATAACATTTGCTATGTTATTTATTGTTATTTATAATAAAATATAAAGATATGGAAAAATATATGTTATTAAAGGAAATAGCCTCAATTTTGAGGGTACACATACTCACAATTCGGCGTTGGGTGATCAAGGGAAAATTACCGGCATACACGCTCGGCAAGGAGTACAGAGTTAAGAAAAGTGACTTTGAAAAGTTTTTGAACGATAGGAGGGTAAAGCCGTGAAAATAGCCGCTTTATACGCCCGCGTTTCAACGGGAAATCAGGAAAAGCAGGAAACGATCCTGTCACAAGTCTCAGAGATAAAAGAACGCATTGCTAAGGATGGTTTGATGCTCGGAGATAACCTTTCCTTCGGTGATGAAGGCTGGACCGGAAGTGTCCTTGCCAGACCGGAATTGGATAGATTAAGAGATGCTGTTAAAAGCAAATTATTCCAAGTTTTATATGTCTATGATTTGGGTCGTCTTTCTCGTGACTTTCTCAATCAGTTAATTTTAAAAAAAGAAATTGAAGACGCTGGCATTAAGATAGTATCGCTCCATGATATCAATAACGAAACTCCGGAGTCCGGATTTGCCCAAAATGTAATGGGACTTTTTCATGATTATGAAAGAATAAAAATTGCCGAAAGATTTAGGAGAGGAAAGTTATACAAAGCAAAGAATGGTATTTTATTTGGTTGGAATGCTCCCTATGGATATAAATATATTAAAGGAGATAAAAAAACTATCCCCGGATCTTTTGAAGTTGTCAAAGAAGAAGCGGAAATTGTAAAAATGATTTTTAAGTGGTTCGTTGATGATCAGATAACAATTCGTAAAGTCATATTGAGATTATTTGAGCAGAAAATATTACCTAGAAAAAATAAAAAAGGTTATTGGTCCACCAGTACCCTTTCAAGATTACTTCGGGATGAAACGTACATTGGAAAAACCTACTTCAACAAAAGAGTTGCTGTAGAATCTATTAATCCCCGTAAAAAAGATGGGTATAGAAAAATAAAAAAAACGAGCCGGAAAAATAGACCGCCGGAAGAATGGTGCCCAATTTCAGTGCCAGCAATTATTGATGAGAATATATTTATTAGGGCTCAACAACAACTAAAAACAAATTCTCAATTCTGTATGAGAAACAAAGTATATGAATATTTATTATCAACACTCGTCAAGTGTACCTGCGGAAATACCCGAGCCGGTGAAGGAGTAAAAAGTCATTTGTACTATCGTTGCACCGACCGCGTGAATCGCTTTCCCCTACCCAAAGAATGCTTTGTTCCTGGAGTAAGCGCCACTATTCTTGATACTAAGGTTTGGAACGAAATATATAATTTGCTCACTGATCCCAAACAAATTGAAAAACAATATAGCCGGTGGAATGTACGAATAGCAACTATTCAAAATAACGATGACTACATTGATGTAGAAAAATTAAAAAAAGAACTGGACGAACAAAAAGAACAGGAAGAACGATTCGTTAAAGCCTACGGAGCCAAGGTTATTAGTCTTGAACAGTTACAATCACAGCTTATGGAAATAAAGCTTAAGAAAAGCCAGATTACGAGCAAATTAACCGCATCAAGAAATAACATTCCTCCTGCACAAAAGTCGATAATTCTTCCAGATTTGAGACAGTTCTGTGATACAATGAAGGCTGAAATTGAAGAATTGGATTTTAAAGAAAGACAGTATGTAGTTAGACAACTGGTTGATACCGTTGTCACGGATGGAGCGATTGCTTCGGTTGAAGGCTCTATACCGTTAGTTATTCCACAAGAAAACACAAAAAACAATTATGGGCAGAGTTCTATCAATAGGTATCGTCGGTTTACCAAACGTTGGAAAATCAACCCTTTTCAACGCCTTACTCAAAAAACAGGTTGCCAACGTTGCCAATTATCCATTTTGCACCATCGAGCCCAATGTCGGAATTATAGAAGTCCCAGATGAAAGACTAGCCACCCTAGCCAAAATCGTTAGCACCACTAAAATTGTCCCAGCCGCCATTGAATTTTACGATATTGCCGGACTCGTCCGCGGAGCTTCGAAGGGCGAAGGACTCGGAAATAAATTTTTGTCTCACATCCGTGAAGTGGAAGCGATCGTCCACGTTGTCCGACTTTTTGAAGATGGTAACGTCGTCCATGTTTCTGATAAAATCAATCCCGTTGATGATATAAAAACCATCGAGACGGAATTAATTTTGGCTGATCTTGAAACGGTTAACAAACAAAAAGAGCCAAAGGGCAGTTCTGCGCCAAAAGAGGCTTTTGCTGCCTACGAAGTCGTAAAAAAAATAAAAATTCAATTGGATAAGGGTATTCCTGTTCGGGAACAAATATTGATCGAAGAAGAATTGGCAGCTATAAAACCATTGAATCTGTTGACAATAAAGCCGGTTGTTTACGTCTTTAACATTTCTGAACAGCAGTTGCAAAGCAAAGAGGAAACAGATAAAAAAATTAAAGAAATTATTAACAGTGACAATTATTTATATTTTTGCGCTAAGCTTGAATCAGATATAGTTGCCCTTGATCCATCCGACCAGAAAGAATATCTTAGCCAGTATGGACTGAAGGAAACAGGACTTAATCGTCTTATTAAAAAATCTTACGAAATTCTTGGATTAATTTCATTTTTAACAGCCGGAGTTATCGAAGCACGCGCTTGGACAATAAAAAAAGGTTGGCTGACCCCTCAAGCTGCTGGAACAATCCACACCGATTTTGAAAAAAAATTTATTAAAGCCGACATTGTTAAATATGAAGATTTTGTTAAATGTGGAGGTTGGGTAAAGGCACGAGAGCTGGGACTAGTCCAAATAACCGGAAAAGATTATGAAATGAAAGACGGAGAGGTGGTCGAGTTCAAGATCGGTGCTTAGTCGCCCACTTAATATAAATAACCCAAAATCTAATAGCAGAAAATAGACTAAACACCAACCCAGGAAATCCATCCATAAAGCCCTTGTGGCGGAAGTACATCATCAGAAAAGTAATCTTCGGTCGCCATATAAAATAGTTAAAAAAATTAAGCTTGGTGCTTTTTGGCATCCGCTCAACTTCAGCTGTCGTGTATCTATCCCAGCGCATCAAATAACGGGAAAAATCCGGGTCAGCATAATGCAAAAGAGGATTTTTCAAATAACCAACTTCACCTTTAATTTCAACATTTTCGTGGACATCCTTACATGGAAATCTGGCAGAGCCATTTCGATAAAGCCTGATCGTATAGTCTGGATATTGCCCGCCTTTCATTAAAAAACCTGATAAAAACCAGTTTTTGCGGGGGATATTATATGCAACCGGGACGACATGGGGGTCGTCCACTACAATATTTTGTATTTCCGCCTTTAATTCCTTTGTTAATTCCTCATCCGCGTCCAATTGCAAGATCCACTCGCCTGCCGCGGCTTCAATCGACTTTTGTTTGTTTTTATGGAACATAATAGGATTGTCAGAGTTGATGATTCTAACTTTTTTTCCATAAGATTTAGCTACTTCAATCGTTCGATCGGTCGAACCACCATCAACGATGATTATTTCGTCAACCAAATCAATGGCCGAATCCAATGGAAAGTGGAGGTTCTTTTCCTCGTTATAGACAGCAATGCAAAGTGAAAGCTTCATAACTTTATTATATAATATTGCTATGTTGAAAATAGTCACCGTTCCAAATAATATCCTTTCCTCCCCTACCAAACCGGTTGTTAAGATCGATAATAAAATCAAAAAGATCGTTTCTGATATGGAAAAAGTTTTGGTTGCTCAGGATGATCCACCCGGTGTTGGACTGGCGGCTAATCAAGTTGGACTTGATTTGTCAATATTTATCATAAAACCAACCGAAAAATCAAAAATTAAAATATTTATAAATCCAAAAGTAATTAAAATTGGTTCAAAAACGATTGAACGACAAAGAAAAGATCCTGCAAAAAAATCCAAGTCAAAAAAGAAGGTTAAATTGGAAGGCTGCCTCTCTATTCCCCGTATTTGGGGCCCGGTCAAACGCGCCGATAGGGTTTTCCTTAAATATCAGGATATAGTCGGAAAAGATTATTTAAAATGGTTCACAGGCTTTGAAGCAATTATCGTTCAACATGAAATGGACCATCTAAATGGGGTTGTTTTTACCCAAAGATCAGTGGAACAAAAAAGACAGTTGTATAGAGAGGAAGAGGATGAGTTAGTGAAGATCGAATATTGATTTACTTAAATTGTATTCCCCTCAATTTCTTTTATTTTATTAAGAATTGCAGTTGTTACTTCCAATTGACCAAATAAATTATCTATTTGAGTTAAAAATACATAGCTTTCATCCAACAATCTATCGGTATAATCTTTATTTTCTAAGTCATCTTCACTAATCTTTTCACTTATCAATAAACGGACAGACTTTTTCATATCTTCTTTAGCAGTTGGAGACGGTACAAATTTCCCTTCTTGATTTTTTAAAAATAAATCATTTTTAAATTCTGTTTTCCACCAGGGCATTAGTGTCAAATCAACTCCCATATTAAAATCAAAGGCAACTAATTCAGTTTGCCCCGAATTTTTACTTTTTGTAATAAAAAAATTTCTGGGAAAGGGAAACCCATTTTTGGTTTTAGCAACTGTATATTCTCCTTTTAAAAGATCAAAATAATTTACATCGCAAAGATAACCTATTTCTGAAAGTTTTTTTATACTTAAGGCTAGGTTTACTAATTTATCTCTCCCCTCTTTGGTTTGATAAAGTCTATCTACACTTTCATCACGTCTGGTAAGTTCTTTTCCTGGAATTTTTTTCCAAAATTCTACATACATTGGTACTACTATTCCAGTTTTATTGTCGAGCACTGAATTTATCATCGCGCTCCCAACATAATCTGCCGTTATAATCCCAACTTCTTCAAATTTTCTTTTATTTGCAAGATGTTGTCTTCTTCTTTCTTTGGCATCATTTACAGTATTTAATTTCTGCCTCTCTTGACCAAAACCTAGTGACATCCAAGGATAATGAGTGCTATTTGCATGTGTTATCGGATTAGTCCTTAATATTATTCGTTCAATCTTTGCAATTAAATCGGATTGATTCAACTGTAATACTTCAAACCCTAAACCTTTATTCAGTGCTTTATAACCGTGTTTTCCATTAATAGCTTTAAGGTTTGGCTGCAGAAATCGATCGCCTTTTTTTTCCATTAATAAAACTGATTCTAAGACGCTATCAGTAAAAAAAGTTTTTCGAACGCTGGTTAACTCAGGCATACTTTCTAATGATACAGAACGAAGTTAATTAAGATTGTTATGATTTTTTGTTCTTTTTGATCAGAATTTTTTTTGTTTTTGATTTGGCTTTTACTTTTACGGCTACTTTTGCTTCTTCAGCCGCTTTGGTTTCTTTGTTTTTGGCATTCATTTCTTTTTTAACATTGGCAAGCGTCAAAAATGGTTTTTTTCCATCAGCCATATCTTTTCTAATTCTTTTCAAGCATTTGGTGCAAAGCCTAACTCTCATGGTTTTTCCTTTTTCAATAATGCTTAGGCGAACAAGATTAGCTTTGAAAATTCTTTGAGTTTTTGGAGCTCTTTTCTTCCATCTACCTCCGGCAACACCTCTGTGGTGAGTATGTGACCTTCCGTATAGCAATCCTTTTCCGCAGTGATAACAGCCAAAAATCATAATTTATTATTAAATCTGTCAATAAACGACTATTTATGATAACATAGTAAGGCTGGTTATTCAAACGTTTTTATATTAAAAATCAAAGATTAAATATAAAAATTACAGATTAAAATTTAAATATTTTTGAATTTTACTTTGTCATTTTGATTTTTTATTTTTAATATTTGATATAAATTATGATCTCTTATCTTTTTTCCAATCCCCTTTTATTCGTCATTTACCTCTCATCTTTACTGGTTGCAATTACTATTCATGAATTCTCTCATGCATGGGCGGCTGACTATCTGGGTGATCCAACTCCAAGGCTTCAGGGCAGACTAAAATTGAATCCTTTAGTTCATATTGACAACATTGGTATGCTCCTTTTGTTATTTTTCGGCTTTGGCTGGGGCAAGCCAGTTGAATTTGATCCATACAACTTAAAAAACCCACGCCGCGACGCTGCATGGATATCAATTGCCGGTCCAAGTTCTAATTTTATCTTGGCTATAGTACTTTCTTTATTACTTAGATTGTTCATAGTTTTACAACTAAACTTCTTAACTATTATAGGTTCCGTAATATTTATTCCAATGATTAGGATGAATATTATTTTGGGGGTTTTTAACCTACTTCCCATTCACCCAATGGATGGATTTAAAATCGTTGGTGGAATTCTATCGGAAGAAAAAGCCCGCGAATGGTATTCTCTTCAAAGATACGGAATGATCTTTTTGATATTATTGATCTTCCCTATTTTTGGAGGTCGTTCAATGTTGGATAGTATTCTAACTCCAGCAGTGAGCTTCTTGTTTAATCTGCTTGTGCCAGGGGGAATTTAAGGAGTCGGTGTCGGCTTATTCAAACATTTAAAGTAGTCCTGGACAGAGCATCCTTTACCAAATTTGAGTTTTATTTTAGCGCAGTCAGTTTCTGCACAATTGGTTCCATCCGATATTTTGAGTGTTTGAATCGGCGTTGGTTGAGCTACGACTGACTCAGTTGGAGCTGCGGTAGGGGCGACTACTGAAGCTTCAGCTCCTTTAGTAGTAAAAGTCCAAGGAACGCCTCCATTGTCATACTTCGTGTCCCCAACTCTAATGTCAAAATAGTAGGTTGTATTTGGAGAGAGAAGGGTTAGGTCGATATTATGAGTTTTTGTTTTTGTTATCTCTGGTGCAAAAAAATTTAAGGCTGTTGGTGTCGTTCCATATTCGACCACGCCTTGAGAATCAACTCCAGTTGCCCAAGTCGCTTTAACAGAATTTTTTTCAATGTTAGAAACCACCACGTCACGAGGCTCAAAATCGGCAGCTCTAGTGCCAAAAATGGCAAAATACCCAAAAACCAATAACGAAAAAATAACTATTCCGATAACTACGGCCAATATTTTTTTAGCAAGAGGGTTGTTCATAATAATAATCTAAATATACCACCAATAAATAATAAAAGCATCCCCGGAACTGCAATTTTAGCAACGTTGTCAAATACTCCACTCTGAGGCAGTTGGTCAGGTGCATTGGTAGGAGCAGTTGTCTGTCCACCGCCAATTGTCACAGCAGAACCGGTATTCTGAGAGCAAGTTACAACATTGGTTACATTGATATCATCTTTCAGAATCTTAGAGGTATCGCAATCATAAGATAATGTTCCACTACCGTCTTTTAATGCTTGAAAAGTAATCGTTGCGATTGTTCCCGCTGATGAAACTGATGAACCTGGAGCGTCTGTATTAGCCACAACGTAAATTTTACCACTAACGGACGTATCATTGTAAGAGAACGGAAACAGTGTCCCGGCACTGACACTATTCACTTTGAGCAAGTTTGGATCATAGCTTATATAGGTCTCTGCCCCATTAAGAGAATCGCTACCAGGATTGACAATCACCGCTATCTCAAAAGTCGCACCATTGGCGACAGTTACGGTATTTTTATCAAAACTAAAAAAACCGGCCTGAATAGGATTTGATAATAAAGGAACACTAAGAAAAAAGAAAACTATAAAGAATATTTTTTTTACGATTTTTTTCATTCATTTTTTAGAGAACCTTAACTTCAAGACCACTTAAGATAGGATTTAGGATTTCGGTTTTGTCGGTTACCAGGTCAGTCTTATCCTTGTTGATCTCCGATTTTAATGAGAAATTATAAGCTCCCTTTTTATTTGGTTTAAAAACTACGCTAATAATTTTTGTTTGAGCAAAAACAGATGTTTTTTCGCTTTGTGGTAGCTTGGTCACCAAGAAACTGAGATAGTTCCCTCGATTATAAGAATAGACTTTAAAATCGGTCCTACTTGATGTTGCCTTAACAAAATCGAAGGCGATAGGATCGTAGCTCAATGCTAAATCATATCCAGTAATGTTTTTTCCATTCGAATCAGCAATGATGTCAACCACAAATTCTCTATCAGTTGATAAAACCTTATCTTTAATCGTTGTTAAACTTAAGGCCCCTTCGGTAGCAGGATCTGAAGAAACAACTACGGATTCCGTGACTGTTTTTGATAATTCTTTATTTACAACGGTCGGTTGTTTAGAACTTGTGTTCAAGGTAATAAAGATACCCGTTCCGGAAAATATTGCAAAGAATATCAATAATAAATAAAAAAATGCTTTATGATTCTTTATAAAGTTTTCCATTATTGTTCATCATTTTTAACTGATAACGTTGATATTAATAACGAATAATCTTGAGAATCGCATCTTCCATCTAAATTAAGATCGCATTTTGAGATTGTATCTGCGTCAGTTTTACCCAAGTTGTTGCGGATAAGCGATGTATCATAAGCATTAATTGTACCGTCTTGTTCCGGTAGATCACCTGATAAGAGTAATATTCCGCTAAAATTAAAGGTGTTATTTCCCGATACAAATGTCAAATTTCCGGTTGAACAACGATAAGTACCACCGGCCGTCTCATTTGGTGAAACATCGCAGATTTTTTTCTGCACTTGCTTTTCACCTTTTGCATAAAGAGTATATCTGGTATTCGGAACAGTGTTAAAACTAGCACTACCGGTCCAAATGCCAAAATCATTTGATGTTAATTGAACTGTTTGAAAAGGAGTTTCGACTTTAGTTGTCTCATTTAATAACTTTACTTTGACATTCATTGTCGTCGTTACGGGTTTTGACATAATTCCTTGGATTTTAAACGCTAAGTTTAATGTTGAATTACCGGTAGGTGTGTTCGTTGCGGTCGGAATCGGTGTTCCTCCCGTATCACAAGCGGTCACGCATGCAGCGGTTCTAACATAGTCGTCATTATTAGTATTTACATATCCCGTAGCATCCTCTCCAACCCATAATGGCCAAAGATTATCACATCCGATTGAACACGAACTAGTACAAGCGGGGCTATAGGTATATGAATATCCAGGATGACTGGCGCAAGCGCTACATGCTGTTAGACTGCATGAACCTGGTGTCTGTGTCACGGTCGGTTCGGGAGTCATTGTGGCCGTTGGAGTAGATACACCATTAACACTTAAGGTCCCTTTATCAAAGGCCCAGCCGGAAAATAATGACATATCGGTTGTATTTATTGAGTAGAAAACTGTGTCACCAATAGTGACTGAAGCCGGTGTCGTATGATCTAATGCGGTAAAAGTAACAGTGACTAAGTCACCGCCTGTAGCCAAAGTTAGAAGTGATCCGGCGGCGACTTGAGATTCACCAACAACATGGATCACTTCAGCTGCATTGATTGCAGTTAAATTATTTGTAGTATCACCTAACCCATTACTCGCTGCACCAAAATTATAGTCTATTGATTTAAAGACTAACTTTGTTTTATCAAAATTTATTTTTGTATCATATCCTCTAAAATAAGCGTTCTGTGAGGGTTTAGCATGTAATTTAACGGTAAAATCCGGACTACTTGCTGATGTTGTAACAGTAGCATCAATAAATGTGAGATTGATCGTCTCTCCAGCTGCCTTTGACTTTGGTCCATTATTACTAAAGTAGATATAGTTTAATCCCCAAAAAACCACACCACCAACAATTAAAAAAATTGTAATAATTTTAATTAATTCGTTTTTCATTGTATTGGTGTCTGTAGTGATTTCATAATAATTGCTCGATCTAGGGTACTAATTTGCCCATCCCCATCGACGTCAGCATCGGCCCAGACTGGCATTTTCCCACCAACAACTGCGGCTAGATAATAATAATAGTCGGCCATAGTTATTCCATCATGACCATCAACATCACCTTTTGTTCTTAGGGTTGCTTGACACCAACCGTTTTTATCATCTGTCGACGGAGTTGAGGCAAAAACATTGGCATCCTGACTACATTTAATTGAACTGGCATAAGTGACATCGGAGAATTTATCAAAAGTACAATCGCTTGAACACACATCAGTACTACAAACACAATTTGGATTAATTGGCGGAGTCAGAGTTGGGCTAGTTGAAACAGCGGTAATATTAAACATTCTTACAATAAAGACAGCCGCTTGAGCACGGGTTATGGGTGAATCGGGACAAAATATTCCAGCTCCACATCCAGCTGTGATTCCTTCGGTGGCTATTTCTTTGATAAAGGCTGCGGCAAAATGAGTGATTGGTACATCGGTAAATCCGCTTGAAGATCCAACTGCCGGAGGAGAATAATCACTACCATTCTTTGATCTGAGTAAAAAGACAGCGGCTTGGGCACGGGTCACTGGATCATCAGGACAAAAGTTACCCGCACTACAACCTGCCGAGTTTCCTTCGATAACAAATTCTTTAATCCAGGCAGCAGCCCAGTGAGTGATGGGAACATCACCAAAACTGGTGGTAGATCCAACCGGTGGAGGGGTATATGTTGATCCGTGCTTTGCCTTCAACAAAAATACGGCAATTTGGGCCCTGGTTATATTTTCTTCAGGACAAAATCTTAACGGTGAAACTCCACATCCAGTGGAGATATTAGCTCGATAGAGGGTTTCGATGTATGTAAATGCGTAATGAGAGGGAGGAACGTCGGAGAAAATTTGCCCGGCTGCGGGTGGAGGAGTCGAAGTTGCGGCTTGGGTCAATAAAGTTGGCGTTGCGCTAGGGGCATTTGGATAAACAGTCCCATGAGGTATCTGACCGTTTGGGATTGTAACCATGGGGTCAATATTTGTGCAAGTTCCTTTAAGCTCTCCATAGCCAACGTTTACTTTATCTGTACAGCTAAAACCTGTTGGACATTCCGTGTCATTATGACAACCAGTAACAACTGGATTTGAACCATTTCTAATACACTTCCCACTATTTGCATTTGGATAACCACCAGACCATAACTCTGAACAATGAAAGCCAGTTTGACATGAAACATTCGTACAATCAAACGCTTTAACATCACGCCCCTTCAAAAATAAAAACAGCCCGACGACTAACAAAAAAGTTAAAAAGAAGTTTATTTTTCTCATATTACTTTTAATAGTCTGAACATCAGAAAACTGATGAAATAAAATAATACTACTTGAAAAATCGGAAAATATAAAGAGATAAATATTGTTATAATCGCCAGGATAAAGAATGCTTCATTATGAATTGAAGGCAATAAGCCTTTTGTAAAAAGCATTAGAACAACTAAGGTTAATAAAGCCCGTTTATCAAACCACCATAAGGACCATCCGAAAAACATCGCGACCCCTAACAATAATGCAGCGAGAATTAAGAAAATTTCTTTTGTGTCGAAGTAAAACGGTCCGATGTACATAGTTTAAATATATAATTTATTTGGTGTGTTTTGCAACTATAATTATTTGTAAAGAGCCTCCATGGTTTGTTGGCTTGGAGGGCTTTGATCTTTTGGTACTTTTATTTTAATTTCTTTACCATTAACTGTGAAAGTATATTCAAGATAATCTATTTCACCAGTCCTAATTTCATAGACCCTAATTCCATCCCTTTCCCCTGCATATACGCCCTGACTTATTTTTGATAAAGGTGTTTGTAACGCGTTATCAATTTTTTTTGTCAAAGTCAGTGCACTTTCTTGATTTGTCAAAGCCGATGGTTGATTGTTATTTATTGTACCTCCAGTATTTGAAAAGTTAGGAAGATTTATACGAAATGCCACTAGATTTTTTGTTTTATTTAATAATCCGGTTGCCTTTGCCATCATATTTTGTCCAAAATACGGATTTATTTTTGGTGATTTTGCTAAAAATAAATTTTCAATTGAAAAACTACTTATTAAATAAGCAACAGTAAAAACTAAAAATATTTTTATATATTTATTATTGATTATTTGCATTATTATTTAATAATTATCAACACGCCTCCAAGAGGCTTGAAAACTCCTAATTGTTTAATCGACCCGTTACCTTCATCTATACTAACCGTAATTTCACCCATATATCCAAAAGGCATATATTGAACTGCCGTTGTCACATGTGGCCCAATACTTTCATCAAATATATTATTTGGGTTATTTGTTTGACTGACCACAACGTTTACAGAACTATCTCTATCATTTCTAATGATGTAATAACTTGTAATACCTGGTTTATAATCATTTACATTTAAACAGTTTACTTCTGTTGAACCATTAAAACAGGCGTATACACAGTTGGTTGATGGACATTCCCTAAAAACCGTAATATTGTCATTGTCAGTAGGAATTTGTACGTGGCATGCCTTAGAATAACCATGTAAAACCTCGTCTGGTTTTGCTACCTCTATTGTGGCCGATCCCACCTTAATACTCGCAACAGTTGGTTTACATAATTTGTTTGCAATATAAGTCGTTCCGCCTTCACCAGCAGTTGTTCCTCCACCCGCGGCTGGTGTACCACTTTTTGGTGAACAAATAGTACCTTCCCAAGAACATGAGGCTGCAATTTCTACGCACTGATCATGATTTAATTGTGCACAAGAAAACAGTGCTGGAATTGGTGAACAATTTATTGTACTTGGTTTTCTTGTTTTATTTGGACCACACAAACCCGGACCATAATAACCTGTTTTTTCACCAAAAACACAGTTACAATTTGATACTATCCCTAAATTATTATCCACAATACAAACGCCTGTGGATGAATCCGGATTTGAACATTTAAATCCGGGGTCGCAACCATATACGGATTTACCTGTACCAGTCGAAAAATTTACAACTTTACATGGTTGACCTTTTCCACCAGTTGCCTCCTCTGATCCGGTTGGTGGATAACAACCATCTCCATTAAACGTCCCTGTGTAATTTGGAATTTTGGCACAATCAAACCATTCGGCATTATATGCGCTGTTATAAGCTGCGGTTGTGCAAGGTTTATCGGCAACTGTTTGCATATAACTAGCAGAGGCATACTGTCTTACATATTTTTGCCCAGATGCACAGGTATGGGCAGCGGTATTTTGTTTATAACCAAAGCAGCACCCGCCGATTGAACCGATTAGAGTTCCGTCACCATTTGTTTGTGATCCGGAATTAGGAGGGGCAGTATAATTTGGGATTACGACACATTTTGCCCCAACGCACTGCAGACCTGTATCACATCTGGAACCAGTCGCATAGCATGGCCCGTTTAATTTACCAGTATTAGTTGGTACCGTTGGTACGACACTTCCTTTATAGCAACATGGCCTACTTCCTGAGCATTGTCTTGTTGTGACTTCTATCTCACCAGCTATACAATCATTTGTTCGACAAGTATAGCCAGTACCGCTGCATAAAGTTCCACTTCCTCCGCTCGAGTTTGCAGTTCCTCCACCCCCACCACTTAAATCTAGACATTTAAAAGTATTAGGAGTTGTTGGGGCCCCAGAAATTGAGCTACAATCCTGAGAACCCATATTTAATGAACATGCTGATTCAAAATTATTTCCAATATTTAAAACTTTACTTTTCCCTGTTCCACTACAATCATAAAGATTTACACCATAAGTTTTACAGCATTGATAAACAGTTGCTGCCCTCGAATTAGATGCTAAATTAGTTTTTTGGTTATTGATAAATAAAGAGCTTCCGAGAGTTAGTAAGGTACCAAGTACAACCAATCCTAAGGTAAGTAAAGTAGCTATTTCTCCTTTTTTATTTTTCATTGAAAAATTGAAAATTATTTCTATATATAATGTATATTAATAATAAAGGGAAAACAAGAGGAAAATTGACCTAATTAACCTAATTGATCTAATTTCTAAATAAATCCCAATTTTCCAATATTGGTCATTGGTAATTATTTAGGTCAATTAGAATAATTAGAAATTAGAAATTTTAAAAATGTTAAATCATCGCATTCGTATATTCTCCTCCCTACTCATTGCCTTTGTTATAGTAAAAATTTTTGCTAATTTTACAGACGTTAAAAATCTTTTTACGAATTTCAAATTCCCGTCTTTTAAGTTCGGAACGAGTGAAAGTAGCCTAACTGCAAATCAAATTGGCAATTCTGATGGTTCTGTTGACTTTACACAGATTTCTCCAGCACCGACTCAACCAATTCCAACATCAGGAGCGGGTTTGATAAATCAAACCCCTACTTCGCCCGCCGTAACTTTAGTGAAGGCGGGCTCTACAAACATTCCAATCCAAATCCCAACGAGCATTCCCAACCCAACCAAAATTCCCAAACCCACCAAGATACCAAAACCGACGGCAACTCCGGCGCCACCTCCAATCACATTAGATCTCAGACCGGGGACCAATCTTGCAGGAATCTTTCAGGAGGTAAGTAGACGGATGTGTTTTCCTCCAGCCCTTTTAATGGCTTTTAATACAGAGGAAAGCTGGGGATTTGATTATAATACCAGTGCCACAATTATAAAAATATACAATACTTATGGATGGTGGATAAACGGAACCGGCAATCCCTGTGTAGGGTTTGGATATCATACCGCAACAGGAATCGTGCCATCTGACAGCGTTGATGCCGGGACAAGATGCCAAAATCCCATTCCTGGAGATGACCAAGGGATTATGGGAATATTTCAAATATCACAGTGGGAGCAGGACGTAAGCCGTAAAAACACTATCTCAACCCTTCCTAACAATATAGACAGGCGAGTATTATTTGATAACGCTTTAATTTTTGCTTCTATTACCAAAAATCGTTTAACAACAACACCAAAAAGCTGTACTGATTGGACTGACGATGAAATTCGCACCGTGGCAGAAAAACACCACGGAAGCTGTTTAATCACTGAAAATTCCAGCGGTGGTAATTATTGTAATGATATCTTGAGATTGTATAAGCAATACCGATAAAATTAATACCAACAGTTATCCCCAAACGACGCTGCGTCGCAACTCCCCTTCCCTCCAAATCTTTTGTAATTTTTACAGAAAGTGTTGCAATAATAAGTGCCGTCGGCAATACCACAACTGCCATAGTATCCACAGGCGGCCTTGACAATATCGTGCCCGCTCCAGTTTGTACAGCTGGTTGGCTGAACGTTAATTTTTGTAATGACTCCAACCATAGTGATCGCGTCCAAGATCACCCGGCGATCAACTTTACTGACACCCAATAGTTTTGCCGCAGCCGGTCCGTGTTTAGTTTGCTCATACCCAGACAACTGCATCGGGCCAAAAATATATGATTGCGCTCCCGAACTTCCATCGGAATGACACTGATATCCGGCAAATAAACTATCCGCTTCAACCACTCCACTACCATTATCAAAATCGTATCCTCCACAAGCCCGTTTTGGATCGGTTAAAAACTGACTGTTCCACCAATTATATGAATTATAAAGTAGAAAATATTTTGGGGAAACGACCGAGAAAAATTCTCCACTTTCAATATAGGCAATCGACTTTAATACTTCTTTAGGGACACAGGTTTTTTGAGAAGCAATCGCAAACACTTCATCGGTAGTTTTTCCTGGTCTGACTAGCGAAGGATCTATAGGAAATTCGTCTGGGACTTTAGTCGGCTTTGGAGCTTTGGTTGGTTTTGGAATGTTAGTGGGGATTTGGGTTGGAATGTTTGTAGAGCCCGCCTTCACTAAAGTTACGGCGGGCGAAGTAGGGGTTTGATTTATCAAACCCGCTCCTGATGTTGGAATTGGTTGAGTTGGTGCAGGAGAAATTTGAGTGTAATTAAAATTCTCATTATATTTTACAAGCGGTTGCCATTCATTATTTTCCGGAAATTTAATGTTTAAATTAAATAATTTTGATAACCCACTAGAATCAAATTTAATATTTGAAACAAGATTTTGGATCTTGCCAGGTGTAGCAAAAATGGGGATTATAAAAAGAACAATAATCAAAGACAAGATAATCGATATAAACACCCGATAATTTTTAATAAAATATTCTTTCACAATATTATTATACAATTTTTGATATAATACAAACCATGTCACTCACTAACAAAACTACACCAAAGGTATCTCTCTCTGATCTGCCCGATTTGATGACGATTCGTGAAGTCGCCGATCTTCTTAGAATTTCACCTCTGACAATAAAACGCTGGGGGAAAAAAGGCAAACTTCCGGCAATCAGAATTAATTCCCGAGGTGATAGAAGATATAGAAAAGAGGTTGTTCTGCGATTGCTTGGGGTTGAGGAAGAAAAGTAAACTGCTTTAATTTATTGGGGTGTTTTTTTCATTATTTTTTCTAGCTTTGCTCTAATATCATCTATGTCATTTTGCGCAGTGTCTTTGAAAAAATCTGATTCAATTTCTTTCACTGTTTGATCTTTAATACGAGCATAAAAATTTTCATCAAGTTTTTCTTGTCCGTCTTCAACATTCATAAAAGCTATCTTGGTATTTTCTTCAAGCTTTAATTTGTAGACCGCTTCATAAGCGTTCCAAACCATTTGTTCAATATCAAATTTTTGATCAGGTGTCAAAGAATCAAATTTTGCAATCAAATTTGATTGAAATTTTTTTTCCAGTGGTAAAAATTTAATAATATCCAGTGTGGTTATTTTCATAGATTAAAAATTATATTGCGTCGGCTTTAGCCCGCAAATTATTAACAATATCCGCAACCATTCTAAAAGTATCTGGTCCTTGAAATCTTCTGTTTTGAATGCTGGTATTTAAAAGAGTTAATGCACCAGCAATGTTATCCAAATTAACTGCTGGAATAACGATTCCCGCTATTTGTAAATGATTATAAATTTCTCTCGCTAGAGCCTCTGGAGGCAAAGCCCTTAACATCTTAGGTACAAAAATACTCCTGTCAGCTTTTGTTTTATATCCTAGTAAGGCATCCATAATTTCCCAATACCCTTGTGGAGCGGCGATATCCTTTTCTGCTTGTGAATAAGCTGGGTCTGTTGGTGCTATCATTCGATTATTTGCATATTGTTCACGATTGGATGCAATCGCATATGCTTTTGAAAATACTTTCCCCTGTTGATTCATTAAGTCACTTACGACATCCAAAACGTCTAGATCATCTTTAAACGAAATATTTTCCATCTTATCTTTTTCATTTTCTGCTTGACTAGTCAAATCTTTGATTCTTTCCTCCACCGTCCCACTATAACGAAGAATCATTCTATTTTTGGCTTCAGCAATTGCTCTATCAAGCCTTGGACCATTTACAACATCTTGTGCGGCGGTCCAACCATCGACCGCACGAGCTCCATGCGCCAAATGAATTAAGTTTAATAATTGACTACGAGATAAATTCCTTAATTGAGTATCGGTTATTTGAGGATTACCCCAAGTAATAATTTGATTAAATTCGATATCTCTCATAACTTTATCAGGATCGATCGCTTCTCTCAAACGTGCTTTTGCTTCGGCAACTGCGTCAATAACCAACTGTCTATTTATAGGATCTTTATTTCCAGTTTCTGCCCAACCTCTACCATTATTTGTATTGACTTTATTAATTTCAACCATTATTTCGTCAATTGTTAAAACCCCAAGTTGAGTATCTTGGATACCAATACTATTCGGAAGCCCACCGGTCCCAACAATTTTATAATTTGCTTCAATTGTTGATAAATTTACTCTCCCTGAATAACCTAACAAAGCCTGACTTTTTCCTAATAGATCTTTCTGCGCATTATCATATTGAATTTTAATTGCTTTTAAATTAGTTATTTTTTCGGTAATTTTAGTTTCCTCTGCCTCGAGCATTTTTAATTGCGGATCATATGTTTTATTGATTGCTTCTTCTATACTAGATACTCTTGCTGCGATATATGTTTGATCAGCTTTAGGAGGAATATTGGCCATTGCGTTATTAAGCGCATTATTCAATGCGACTTCTTTTGCGTCAGCAATCGCTTTTACTTTAAAGGCAATTGTTCCAACTGTAAGAACATCGTCTCTTGATTTTCCTAGTTGTTTAATTAACAAATCAATCGAATCAATTTTTTTCGTTGGATAATCTTTTTTAAAAGCTTCCAAAGCATCTTCAACGGCTTTTTGTGCTTCTTGATAAGCTTTAGCTGCTTTTTCAGGATCAGCCAATTTTGCTTTTTCTTTATCTAGTTCAGCAATTTTTTTATCACTCACAACTTTTCTTTCGGCTAATTCTGCCCCACCTACTCCTTTATTTTTCTTTTTTTCTTCAAATCTTGAAATCGCCGTAGTCGAATCGGTATTATCTGCAACTTTTGCCAAATGATCTGTGAGGTATTCCATCATTACTTCTTTACGGACGCGCATGAATGCTTTTAAGCGTTTTGATTCAGATGTTGAAGCGAGTACTGATGCACCGAGTTTTTCTTGAATTCGCCTGCTCCACCAAGCTCCTGTTTGTTCGGGAGAAGCACCTGTTAGAGACGGAGAACCATCAAACAGAAATTGTTCCGGTAAAGCATCCATCGCGTTTGGCGGCACACCAAGCGCTCCTAAAAACTGTCTTCGTACAAAAAGACCTTGAAATATTTCGTTTTGAATATCTTTTGCTAAACGACCTTGACTTACATGTCCGGGATTTTTTTCAACCTGACCCGCTGCGTTGACTCTAATATTATTAACATCTATTCCCAAAACTTGAAGAAGATATTCAGACTCACCTCGAATACCTTTGATAGTTTTTAATGTTTCGACACATCTAGTAAGATCAATTTTTAAGCCGTCATGAAATAACATTTTATAGCCACCAATTTTTCCTAGCAAAGCTCCCACTGCAGTCATACCTGCTTCAAGACCTCCTGCTATTGCTAAAGCACGCCTATTTCTTGACATAAATTCTGGAATATGTTGTTCTGCGAGCCAACCCCCAAATCGTTCTTTCATCCAATAACTTAAATTGCTTTGATCTGCGTGAAGATAAATTGTCTGACTATTAATTTTATCTGATCTTATGCCTTGAGGATCTATTGAAGCCTCAAGCCCTGCAGCAAAAAGTTTTAAAGCTGTTTGATTTTCAATTAACATTGAAGTAATTACCCAACCGTCAGAAGTTTTCAGAAAATTTTCAAGTGCGTTTTTGTCTAATTGCCCATCCTTTGTCAGAACTTGTAAAAGTTTTTTTTCATGGATATGCTGTGGATTATCTAATATTTGAGGATTTGATATTCGAAGTAAACTTTCTACATGAGTAGTTAAAAAACTTTTAAATTGTGCTTGAAGCTCAGGACTAAATCTCACCGTATCATTTTCTAGAGAGTATTTTTTTTCAGAATGTTTTCCAAATTCGACTCCGGTCGATTCTGATTGAACAAATTCAGATTTTTTAAAACCAATCCCTGGATCTGGTGGTTTTTGATCTATAACTGCCACTTTTTTTGGATTCGTCTTATCAATTTGCAGCCGTTGCATATTGGCTATATCCGGCGCACTTAAAATAGCGTTTAAATCTACTGGAGATTCTGTAGCAACTGGTTGTACTGCCATATATTGTTATCATATTGGAATTAACAAACAATTTCAAGTAATATATGTCTATATGCTAGAAGCCGTCGTTGAAACCGTTGCACCTCAAGCGGCAACAGCGCCTGCAAAAACTACTATTGCTGTTGAAAATTTGAATCCTCAAGTTGAAGTAGTTGGAGTAACATCAGCCGAAGCAGCTCCATCAAAAGAAGAAAGAAAGCCAACTCTATGGGAAGAAATAAAATCTACAGGTAAAGTAATGGTGAACCAAGCTGTCGCTGAAGTACAACGCTTAATAGAGGAAGCAGCTGGTGATAAAGGTAAAATTGATATGATTTTAAAAGATCCAAAAAACAGCGTTTTGTTTAATATTGGCCAAATACGAGCATTGCAAGCCGGTCAAGTGGCTAGTTTTAACAGTGTTGATAAACAAGTAACGATTACTGATGCAAACGGTTGGGTTAATACTATTGTTGGTATACAAAGCATTGATGGCAAAACCTTTTATGCTGTTGTTATAGATGAGCATAATAAAGTACCTCATCCACTCAGCGGTAATGATGGTAAACCGACAGTAGTTGGTCTACAAGATTTAGAACAAGCACACTTATTGCAAAAATTAGCTCCGCAGCTAGGTTCTTTGCCCGAAAGTCAGGGAAAAATCATTAGTCTTTATCTTGAATCGGTGAAAACAGGAAAAGAGCCGACTACTCTACCAGACGATGCTGAAAAAATGTTACTCGAAGCTGCTACAAGCGCTGGGATTTTAACAACAAAAGATGTTGAATTACTTCTTAACAGAGTCCTACCTGAAGAAAAACCAGAACCGGATGCAACAGCAGCAGAAATCGCAACAATGAAAGAAAATAATGAAAAAGCAGCTAACAAAAGAGCTCGACTACTTAAACCTTTTGCTGATCAAGGAATTATAATAACTGATCCAAAACAAATTGTAGGGCTTTTGAATGGTTTGGGAGTTGGATCTGTTCAGTTATCTGAAGTAAGGAATCAAGCTGCACTCGAGGCAACACGATTGGACTTGCTTATTAAAGCAAATGAAAAAAAACTAGGTCAAGAAATTGAAGTAAATGGAAGAAAAGTAAAAGTTGATAAAGAAATGCTTAGACAGTGGCAAGAAGAAAAAGTTAAAGCAGAAGAATTTAGCTCTTCTAGTCAAGAAATCATAGAAGCATTCAATAAAGATGGACCGATAAAACAATATTTTGATGAATTAAACGCCGGAACGCTTTCCCAAGAGACAGGAAAAAAGATAGTTGAATCTTTTCAAACGGGAGAGATAACTAAACCTCCCGATTTAAGGACGGCTGCTGACGCAAAATCGAGGGCGAAATTAGAAAAAATGCACAAAGTTTGGAGAAATCAAGACGCGATGGAAAAATCTGGAAGGTTTGCTAAATTTAGTTTATTGAGTGCGCTTGGCGCCTTAGGAGCTTTTGGTTTTATGGCGGCAACAAAAAAAGAGTCATAAATCTTTATTAGTTCCTTACTCCCTTTTTTTGTGCATCAACGAAATAAAGAAACTACCATTAAATGTTCAATTCTATCAAATTACTTTTATTTTATAAGCTAAGACTTCTAAAAATATCATCGTTTCGGTTTTTTAATATCGATATCAAAATAATGTTTCATCAAAATCCTATTTACAAAAAAGCCAATAGAAGAAACGATTTTTTTCTTCAAGCGAACATTTCCCTTAACTTCCAATAGATCATAGTCAATTATGTATAATTTTCCATCTTCATCATTTAATATTAAATTTGAGACGTCTATTTCACTTTTTCCCAATATTAACTTTTTGAATTGTTTTTTTATCCAACTTTTAAATCCTGGCATGCCAACAAAATCCAGACTTATACCTTTTTCCTGGTAAAGTATATGATTCAATCTAACAATTTCTTCTAACTGTGTTTGAATACCACTTTCCCTAAAATTCACATTGTTAATGATTTTTCCTTTTACAGCTTTTTGAATAACACAATACTTTCCACTAACCTTGTCTAGTCTGATTTCGGTCGGCAGTGTAAATTTTCCAAATGCACCTCTAATTACTTCAATACTCCGTCTTTCCTCAATTTCATTTTCACTTAAACTGGCTGATTCGTTTGGGATTTTAATTACCATTGAAGATTCATTTGGCGGGTTATATAAAAAAACTGTATGATTTGCACCTTTTCCTATTCGTATCGGATTAACATATTGGCTTTGAATACCACAATTTTCAAAAAAAGTATTTATTTCAGGTAAAAATACAGCTCTTTGATTTTGATTGGCAGTTGGAATTAATTTATCGGCTACTCCCGACGGCAAAGGAGTTGAAGAAAGCGGCGTATTTGTTACCTTATGTTTGTCACCATGCAAAAAATTAAATATTGATTCATCTTTTTGTCTATTTTCAACCCTTTGATTATTTGAAGGTATCGTAATTTCATTCATCATAAAATGATATCAGAATCAAAAATCGTAGAAATCATTAAACTGCTTTCAACTCCTCACTCGCCTTCTTTGCTTCAACAGAATTAACCATGATCCCCGTCGACAGCTCAAACCCAGCCCGTTCCATGAAACGAGGTATTATTCGAAGATACCAAGAGTCACCTGGAGAAATATAATAATTATATCCAAACGGTTTTTTTGAATAATGAGAATTTCCGTCGTGAATTTTTTTCAATTTTTGGATTGATGATTGTAATATTTTCGCCAAATTTTTTACCTGAGTTTCGTCGATATTTTCAAAATTCTTAATTCTTAATTCTTCATTCTTAATTTGAGTGATCCACACCTCGTATGCCCATTCTGAATACTCCGGACAATACGATACAAACTCCCCAACTTGTTCAACTATATTGACTATCGGTTGAGCAGATAGCGTTTCCGTCGGGATTTCATTTGGAACGACGGTGATCTGTGAATGAGGATGCACCAGTGAAGCCCCACTGATGAGAGCATAGTTATGAAAAATAAAAACTTTACCTTTACTCTTCAAAAAGTTAAAACGATTGATATAAGTTTTTAAAATATTTTCCACCTGAACGAGCGAAAAATCTTCAACGTTTTTTTCGTGATCCGGAGAATGAACGACGACTTCATGGATTTCGGTAATTGGAAATAAATTTGCAAAAACACGGACTTGCCAACCTGGTTTATTTACTTCTCCATCCCCTATCCGATAAATTTCAGGAGGAGTATCTTCTTCATTTCCCAGACAAAATGGGCAACGAAAGGGCTTCCCGTCCATACCAGTGCGAGTAGTGCGAGCGGGATTAGAGATAAGCCAGTGGGTTTTGCTTGAGTCGTGAATATAATTGGGCATAGTGTTTAAACCTTAAACAGTTAAAACTTAAACGGTTAAAAAAACTACTAAAATTTAAAACATAAAAACAAGTTTTTGTTTAACAGTTTAGTGTTTGACAGTTTTTTTAGGTTTTAACAGTTTAATACTTAACAGTTTTATAATAGCAAAAATACATTATAATTTCTTTATGATCCTAATGGTCGGCCTGGGCAATCCTGGAAAAAAATATCAAAACAACCGCCATAACGTCGGGCAGATGTTTGTGAATTACTTAAATGAAAAATTAAAAATTAAAAATGAAGAATTAAAGATAGCCAAAACTGATTGTTTCATGAATGTGTCAGGTGTTTTTGTTAAAAAATTAACTAGCCACTATTCACTATCCACTAGTCACTTAATAATTGCTCACGACGACCTCGACATCCCGTTAGGTAAATTCCACATCCAGTTTGCATCCGGTCCTCAACTACACAACGGTCTTGATTCAATTGAACAACATCTAAAAACCAAGGACTTTTGGCGGATCAGAATTGGAGTTGATAATAGATCTCCAGATAAACGAATGGCTGGTGAAAAATATTCTTTACAAAATTTTTTGCCTAAAGAAAAAAGGCTCTTGGAAAACGAAATTTTTCCCAAAATATTTTCTCAATTTAAATTAGATTTTAAAATGCTATAATTGACGAAATGAAAGTTTTATACCTCTACATGTTCCCACTTTGGGGCAACGGATCGGGCAATTGGCTTCGTCGTTTAGTGTTAAGTTTAAAAGAAAAATACCCCGATGATTTTCAAGCGGCGATCGTCGCTCCTGACTCAAGAATATTAAAACAAGCCAAAGTTTTTCGATTAAAACCCCCTATCACCGGAGTGTTTGTGGGTAATCCAGAGCTGCCCCAAGCAAAAAAATATTCTAAATTTAGCGCCCAAGAAATGATTCAAACATATAACTATTATCTTTTAAAGAGTGCAAAAGCAATTGAAAGATTTAGACCGGATGTAATCCATTGCTTCCATACAGCATTTCTTCCACCCATTGCTCGTCAACTTTCAAATCTTTATAGAATCCCCTACCTAATCATGACTCACGGAAGTGACCTTTATTATTTTAAAGAAGATGGCCGTTGGAAATCGCAGGTTCGCGATGCCTCAGTAAGATCTAAATATATTACAGCTAACAGTAATTTTACCCGTGAATGGTATTTGGACATGTTTGGTCACGATCTTTCTAAAAAAACAAAAACTGTTCCATCCGGAATTGCTAATAATGTCGATTTTAATCGAGACGTTTCCTGGATTGATAAAAAGTTGAAATTTCAATATGACAAAATGGTTTTATTTACTGGAAGATTAACCGAACATAAGGGAGTTGAATATCTGATCAAAGCGGCTAGACAAATTAAAGCCGAAGTTATTATTGCCGGGGACGGACCGGAGCGTAAATATTTGGAAAGTTTAATTTTAAAATATAAACTAACTAACGTCCATATGGTTGGATATTTTTCTTCTAAACTTGATACTATCAATGACTTTTATTTGCGGGCTGATGTCTACGTCGCACCATCAGTCTGGAATGAACCTTTGGGTTTGGTTATCCTTGAAGCGATGGTTAATAAAACCCCAGTCGTAGTTTCCCGTAAAGGTGGAGTAACTACGCTCGTTAAAGACGGTTATAACGGTTTCTTGGTCAGGCCTCGTTCACCAAAACTGATCGTTGAAAAAGTCAATCTTCTCCTTCAAGATGAAAAATTAGCTGAAAGAATGGGTGAGAGAGCTTACAAAACCGTCACCGAAAAATTCAGCTGGGATAAGATCGCTACCAAATTTTACAATCTTTATGATAAATGTATTCAAAAACCAGTTGTTTCAAAAAGCGTTATATTAAAGAAAATTGAGAATATAGTTGCCAAGAAACAATAACTCCGTTATGATTAAGTTACGATGAAAATTCTTTTAGTTTCCTTGCTTAAGAGAAAGGTCACTCCCGAAATTCCCGCTGCCCGCCCTCGAGTCATTTACGAATTAGCCAACGGACTGGTAAAAAAAGGCCACCAAGTTAGTCTACTCGGAACCGCTGACAGCCATATTCCCGGCGTTGAAATAATTCCCGTCATCGAAAAAAGTTTTATTGAAATGCCCGCTTTTGAAAATCCATTTTATGCCGAAACTGCTTACTTGGTAAAACTAGCTAAAAAAATCGAAGAAATTGGGCCAAATTTTGATATTATCCATAATCATACTTATCCGGAATTTATCAATCTTCTGGTTGCGAAAAATATCAAAACTCCAATCGTTTCAACTATTCATGCCCAGGCTTTTCCGGAATACGATGAGACTCTAAGCTTATTCCCCGAGTGTTACCATATTTCCATTTCCGAAGCCCATAAAAAACTTTTCAAAAAAGCAAAAATGTATAAAGTTGTTTATAACGGAGTCGATACAAATATTTATTCTTATCAAGAAAAAAAAGATGATTATTTATTATGGTTGGGACGACTTTCAAAAGCAAAAAATCCGGACGGAAAATTTATGGACCCAAAAGGAATAAGATGGGCGATAAAATTAGCTGAGGAAACAAACTCGCGACTTTTGATGTCGGGTAATATTGAAGATATGGAGTTTTATAATCAGGATGTTAAACCGCATTTGACAGATAAAATTAAATGGGTTGGACCGTTGTCTTCGGAATTGGTGTTGACCAAACCGGAAATCGCTGCTTTGATGCAAAAGGCAAAAGTATTTTTAATGACCATCAATTGGTACGAACCTTTTGGTCTGGTAATGGCAGAAGCGATGAGTTGTGGAACTCCGGTGATCGGATTTGATCGTGGGGCCGTTTCAGAACTGATCGTCGATGGAAAAACCGGCTTTGTTGTCCCACCGGAAAAAGGGATTGAGGGATTAAAAGATGCATTGAGCAAAATTAATCAAATCAAACCTCAAGACTGTCGAGATCATGTTGTTGAAAACTTTTCAACTCAAACGATGGTTGACAATTACGAAAAAACCTATTTAGAGATAATTAAGGTCCGTCCTAAATGAGGACGGACCTTATATAATGGACCTTATATAATAAACACTATGAATAAAAAAATTGCCCTTTTACATTTTGCCTATCCACCCAATATTGGTGGCGTTGAAAGTATGATTCAGGAACACGCTCAGATGCTTTCCTACTTAAATTATGACGTTACTTTGATTACCGGTTCCGGAGAAGAAACGAATCCAAAAATAAAACTTGTTGTGATACCCGAGCTGCAATCCGTCGTCAGCTTTAACCCTTTTCTTCAGGAAAAGATACTTGATAAAGGTATTATTGACGACGATTTTTATAATTTATCAAACCAAATTGAAAGAAAATTAGAGGTTGCTTTAGAAAAGATTGAGATAGTCGTTGTTCACAATATGATCACGATCGTCAGAAATTTACCTTTCGTTTATGCGTTTAAGAACTATGTAAAAAAACACCCAAAGAAAAAATATTTTGGCTGGATACATGATCATTCGTATATTAATGAATTTAAAATTAAGGATTTAGATAAAATTACAAATTCCAAATTTGAAAGAGAACTTTTGACAACGCCTATTAAGAACTTAAAGTACATTTTAATTTCTGAAAGCTTCCGTGAGCCATTTTTAGAGCTGATGAAGCTTAAAATTGAAGAAACCGTTGTTATCCCAAATGGAATTGATATTCAAAAATTTTTGGAAATCGATCCTTTGATCTGGGAAATTATTCAAAAATATGATCTTATCAAGCGGTTTCCCATAATTCTATCCCCTGTTAATATTCTAGAAAGAAAAAATATTGACTACTGTCTAGATATTATTTTTCACCTTAAAAAAACTTACCCAAATATTACCTATGTAATTACCGGTAAACCTTCACAACACCGCTCAACTGTTGGATACTACGATTCTTTAAAGAAGAAAATTGTTGATCTTGGAATACAAAATAACGTTACATTTTTTAATGATTTTTTAAATAGAGCCTTGATTAGGACAGAAGTTCATGATCTTTATCAAATATCCGATCTCGTTTTCTTTTTTTCCAAAAGTGAAAATTTTGGATTGCCTTTATTGGAAGCTTCGTTAACAAAAACTCCGATATTTGTTTCTGATCTCAAGGTCTTTCATGAAGTTGGCGGAGAATTTGTCAAATATGTTGATTATAGAACTGTCAGCCCCGAGATAACAGCTGGTTTCGTAGCTGAGTTTCTAAAAAATAGCCGACGGGTGATGATGAATTTTCGAAGCCGCAGTCTCTATGACCTTAAGACTATTCTCAAAGAGAAATTTATTCCATTAATAGAAAAATAATCATGCAATCCGTCCGCGATATCCTAAAAAAATTTAATCCCCTTGAAGACAAATATGTTTCGCGAGAATTTCAAACATTTGGCATTCATTTGGCCAAAAAACTTGGAGATGAAAGACGAAAAGGACTCTATATGAAACTTGCAAAAACCGTTCCCCGGGCCATTCTTGAAGAAGCTCTACGCTTTGTGGTCGATGCCAATGCCAGAAATAAAGCTGCGCTTTTTATGTGGAAGCTGAAGGAGCTCGATGCATTTAAGAAGAAGATCTAACTCTCCAATATTTTAATTTTCTTATTTTCTTCTTCCGTCAAATATGATCTTAACCCGGCCATTATACTTTCCTGATCAATTTGCAATCCTTCTTTTGAATATGTTCTGTATAGATAACTCATAATTTGAGTAAAAAGCGGTTCCATATGGGTGAAATGTCCTGAATGCCCTGGTTCCAAAAAATCTATTACTGGATGTATTAGTTTGTATTCCCTAAACTTTTTCTTCTGAATCTTGGCCGAGGTAATATTATCTTCTTCTCCAATAATCGCTATAAATGACAGTAATTTATTTTCTATAGCTTCATTTATTCTTTTTGTCATTTCTCTCGGTAAATCCGGTTGTCTTTTTAAACCTAACGCTTCCCTTTTAATCGCTTCATGATCTTCACCACGAACCAAATAATTATTTACATGGGATGAACGAACACCCCGAGCTGTTACTTCAGGGGCTAAAAATCGGGTATATTCCCTCGTAACTAATCTGACTACACCAGGTAGCCATTCAGAAAGTGGGGTAGCGTGGGCAAAATTACCAACCCCTTGTATTCCTTGATCGAAACCTCTTTTTAAAAAGATGCAGGTATCTTTTAAGGCTGGATTTTCTGCAATTATATGAACTTTTGGGATATCCTTAAAATGCATCGCCTCCATTCTTTTAACGATTTCGTCAGCCAAATAATACATGGCCACTCCGCCCATCGAATGACCGTTCAAAAATAATTCGCTGTTCCAAACACCAAGAAAATCCATCAAAGTCAAAATTTCATCAGAATAATCTTTTGGAGTAGTTATTTTCTTACCTCCTAATTCACTTTTATCTTTTAATGATTGTTTGACTCCTAGTCCGGACGGATAGATACCAACGGCATTGTTTCCTAACTCAGCCAGTTGTTTTAATGTTTCAGGCTGAACAGAAGATTCGGCACTTCCCGTCCAACCATGAAATCGAAAGTTAAACCTTTTTGTATTTTTAAATAATTTTTCTTGACCATGGTCATCTACTAAAAATAGTTTATTCAAAGTATCTATATTTTGGCCCCAATCTTCAGCTGGATTTGCTAATGCCAGGGGTCTTGTTCTTGGGCTTATTACCGGTTCTGAAGGATGATATCTTTGAAATGGCCTTTTTTTCAGTCTATTTATAAACATTTTTGGAATTGCTTCCATTTGATCTTGACTTATCGGAATTGCAATCTTCATCGGAACATCTTTGGCAATCCTCGAACGATGTTTAAAGTATGTTTCCATAAAAATCGAGACAAAGTGGGTGAATGAAGTTAAATTCCTCGTTGTTTTTACTCCTATCCCCTCGGTATCGGTCATTTCTTTCAATTTTAAAGCCCACGAATCGGCCAAATTGACATCAAATATCATAAAGTTGGCTTCTTTACCCTCTCCCTTTTCATCTAAACGGACTGTTTTTATTTCAGCCACTCCCCAAGTATCGGCGATATTTAAAAAAGAAAACTCTTTTGGAAAATTACTATTCGGTAAACTTTCATCTATCGGTTGTCTTTGAACTTTATTCATGCAACTCAAAACCATTTGACACTTTGCCCAGTTAACTATATTATCCGTGTTGGTATTCTTAGTAAGGCTTCTCATCATATCTACAATGTTTTCTTGATCATGATCAACAATCCAAAAAAACATTTTTTCAATTCGTTCGTCTATACGAAGGTCTTCCGCCTGAAAATTATAATAAAACGAAGCTAACATTTTTTTCATTTTTCTGTTGAGGGGTACTGGTAGTCTATTATTAAATGGATCCTGAGATTGTTCTGGATGAAATAAATGTTTAGCACGTTGAGCTAATCCTTCTATCATATTGCTTCATATTATATCTTATACATCTATTGACAAACAATGTTTTATTCTTCATAATAAAAATAAGTTATGAAAATTACTGTTTACACAATTAAGGATTGCGCATTTTCCAAACAAGAAAAAGAGTATTTAAATACCAATAAGCTTGTCTTTGAAGAAAAGGATTTGGAAACAAATAAGGACTTTTTGACGGAGATGTTGGCGATTTCTAATAATTTTGCCGGAACTCCGGTTACTAGGGTTGAAAAAGACGATGGTTCGATAGCCGTCTTAAAAGGCTTCACCAAAAGTGAGTTTGACACAACGTTTGGATTTATTTCACCCGACGAAGCCTCGGCGAAGGCGGGTCCTACAGATTCTTCTCAACCGGCCGTTCCTTCCCCTGTAAACGATACTCCGATCCCTCCAGTACCTGAAGTTCCACCAGCTCCCGTTGTTACTCCAGTCGAAACACCAGTCGCTGAACCAACCAACCAAGTAACCGATAACCAAGCTGCCGATTCTCCTGATCCCCTTAAGTCCGTAATGGATGATTTACAGGCAAAAGCCGAGCCAACTGTCCCACCAATGGCTGAGCCCGTTGTTCCTCCGATGCCTCCAGCTCCACCAGCCAGTGAAACACCACCAACAACTATGCCTGTGGATTCCAATGCTCCCACTATCCCCGACTTTCCTGCGAAGTAATTTTTTATTTTAAAAATTAAATTGTTAGTATCAATTCATCTGTTGCGGTAATTGTATTTGGGAAGATTTTTCTGGCTTTTACTTCGGCCTGTTTTCTTTTTGCCAAAGTGTCATAAAGATGGGCACCAAAATGGGTCATAACTAGTTTCTTAACGTTCGCGTCTTTTGCAAATTGGGCTGTTTGAATCGGGTCGGTATGGCCCCATTCATCTTTTTTTGGTGAAACAATGTTAGAACATTCATGAATAAGCAAATCAGCATTTTTGGCAAGTAATAAGCTATTAGGAACTATTTTTGTATCTCCTGAATAGACGACAGATTTTCCTTCTAATGTAACTCTAAACCCATGATTTTCAAAACCGTGATAAAGTTTTTTCATCAAAACCGTAAATCCTATATTATTATTCCCCTCCTCAAGTTCGTGAAGTCTAATTTCGCTTTTCATGGTATAAATATTTTTTTTATCGTTGGTAATTCCGATTGTATATGGGGAATTTACAAATAAATTAAAATCTTTTTTGCGGCCACTGGCAAAATAGATATCAATCCCCTGTTTAAATTTAAATTTAACCAACATATGAAGTCCACTAATGTGATCAATATGAAAGTGGCTTAGAAAAAGCGAAATTGGCTTATTTTCTTTAATATATTTATCGATTTTATATATTCCATTCCCGGCGTCAAAGATAACGTAGCGGTCTTTGCTGTTGATAAGAATGCATGGTGTATCCCCCGTCGGAGACGAATACCAACCGTTAGTACCGAGAAAATAGATTTTCATTCAGCAGGGGTGGAAGGAATCGAACCCTCATCAAAGGTTTTGGAGACCTCTATTCTACCATTGAACTACACCCCCTTGGTGCTCCCGAGCAGAATTGAACTGCTATCAGAGGTTCCGCAAACCTCTATTCTATCCGTTAAACTACAGGAGCTGATTATATTTTACCATAGCCAAACCTAGTTAAAAATTAAGAATGAAAAATGAAGAGTTTAATTAAAAATTAATAATTATTTAAAAAACTTTTAATTTTTAACTAAATTCTTAACTATTTACTTTTAATTCTTCATTTTCTCACCAGCTCCCTCCCCCGCCTCCTCCACCACCGCCCCCGCTAAATCCCCCTCCGGAAAAACCTGAGGAAAATCCGCTTGAAGAACGGGTTGGAGTTGCCGCTGTGCTGATTGACCTGAACGAAGAGTTCAGACTATTGACCAACATATAACTGCTAAAGTTTGTTGATGAATAACTGCGATACCAGTTTGGCTGAGTGATATTTAGACTTTCAAATCTTTTTGCCCAGATCTTTTCAACTCCAAAAGCGACTGCAAAAGGTAATAACTTTTCAAACATCATCTGTTTATCGGCTTGAAAAGTTAACTGTCTTTCCTGGCTGGTTAAGAAATTTTTTAATGAAAAGGAAACATTTTTTGCTTCAACTCCGTAGACCGTTTTTCTCGGCATCACTCGACCGAAAAGGAAAGCTACGATTGCCAAGAAAAAATTACCGGTAAATAATGCTATTCCCGCAATGACATAATATATCGTCCGTGTAGTTTGTGGATTTTTATCAAACAATTTATCTTCAACAACTTGCTCATACATTTCGTTTTTAACTTGCTCAACGTCTGTGGCCAGTTTTTCACTTTTTATTCTTATTTCGTTTTTCATTCCGAAAAACTTTGTTAAAATTGTTTCTTCATAATTTAATAAACTCTTATCTGCTTCCTTATTTTTGATTAAATAAAAATCGCCTTTTTTTCTTTCATCAATGGTTAAATATCCTCGACGAGCCAGATCAACGATCGAAGCCGAAATATCTTTCATATCAACTGTTTCATCCCCTAATGTCCCCACTTCACCGGGAGTTAAAAATCTCTTTCCATCCTGGGTTTTTGGCGGATCAAACCAAGCTGATGTAACTCCAACCGTTCCCTTTGGATCCCTGCCAGATTTAAACCATTTATATATGATAAAAAAAGGTAGACCAACGTACCATGTTAGGGCAAGTAATCCTAAAAGTAGAGAGAGTAATTTACCGACCCAAGTTTCCCAAAAACTGACAAATTCTTTCGGTTCAAGAACGGCAACAATATTTTTCGGGAAACTGATAACGACCGATAATCCTGAATTACTCATCAGATAATTATTAGTGCCAAAAACCGGCATGCCTTCTACATTATCGGCCCGGCAATCACTTTGGGTTGACCCATACCCGCCGGCAAAACATTTCAGATTTATTTTTTCTTTTTCAATTTCTCCGGGCATTGTGACCTGCGCCCGAGAGAATGCAATCGGAACATTCCATTCATTGCCGGTAACATTCCAGTATAGTTCGTCATGATCGGAGTAATAAGTTAACGCACCGAAAACTTTGTAGGAAATAATGTATTGATGCTCTCCGGTGACATACAGATCAGCATCCCCAATCTTCAGTCTTAATATTTTTTCATCAATCCAGGACTTGACAAATTTATACGATCTTCCGTTTTCATCAGCAACCGAAACATTATCTAATTTAAGCTCAAATTTTTTTCCGTCCTGATTAGTTTTAATAAACGGAATATCGCGATAAATCCCATGTTTGTTTAAAGTTGAAAAATCGTAAATGATTGATTCTTTAACATCGATCGTTCCGTCTTTGTTGATTATAATATTCGAATCAAATGACTTAATATGTTCTCCGGTTATGTTGTTGTTGGCCTCACCAGCCGATTCTGAAGGATAAATTGCATTTAAATTAACCGCATCGGGCTGAATATCATTAACCTGGGCAGAAACGGAACTAAAAGAAATAAAAATAACAGATAAAAGAAGTCCGACTATTATTTTCTTCATTATGAAAATAATACCACAAAATCATTCATAATAATGAATCAATCCTGTACAAATTTGTACAGGATAATTAAACTTTTTTGTCAAGTTTTGCTTTAAAAACTGGAAAATCAAATACCTCTTTATACTTTCTAACCCTGGGGTGGAGCAATATCATCGATAAGCATCTATCAATTCACGTAATCTTGCATCTTTTATATTGCCTATTTGGAAACCGCTAAATAAATGGTCACAAATATTAGAGATTGTATTTATTTTTAATTTTGAAATAAACTCCTCCCTTGAATATTCAAAAATATTTCTAACATATTCATAGGATTCTAAAACATTTTTTAAATAATCTGATATAGAATCTCGTTTTTTATCCTCAGTTGTTAAATAAATAAGTTCATTATTAGATTTCTCTCGTAAATCTCGTAAAAGATCTTCGAACTTGCTATTAAAAAAAATGGAACTAATTGCTTTTTTTGCATACTCTGGATCTTGTGTCATTCGTTTTACATCTATTTTATTGGTTGGAACGGTCTCATATTCACCCGGAGGTAGAAATAGCTTATCTATAAAGAACGGATTATTTGATTTATTAGAAGCATCATATCGAACAGTTTGTTTGTTAAAATCAACTATTTGATCGCCTAATTCTAAGGGAATTGTAGTGGCATTTTGCATGGTAAGTATAACTTTTCCGCCGTTTTTTTGAAAATCGTTTATAAAATAGACCAGAAGAGCTTGTAGGCCGCGATCAGAATTTGTCATTGTGGCAAACGGTTCATCAATTATTAAAAAATCATAATTATTTTTTTTAGCATTTATTAAATCTGTCAAAATCATAGCAAATCTTCTTTGTCCTTCTGACAACCCTCCGACTTTCATTTCTTTACCGAGATCCGTCCAATAAAAAGATGCCTGAGTGACAATTTTACTTACAATATCTGATAGTAAATGTTTTTCAGACTCTGCTTTTTTCATCATTAATCTGATTTGTTCTGCATCCATTCCTGTCAGTTCTAATAAAGATCCTTTTGTTGTTTCATACTGATCCGGCCCCCATCTGTGGAATTTTTCTTTTAGTCCACTTTGTCTAATATCGTGGATATTAGTTACTTTTCCATTATTAATCTCAACTACATCACCGTCATGTCTATCTGTTCCATGGACAATCGCTTCAATAGCCGATGTTTTTCCGCTACCCTCGTCTCCAACAAAACATATCGGTTTATCAGTATCCAAGATCGCTTTTATTCTTTTTTTACTGTGTTCTAGATCTAATAATATATTCAAAACTAGACTATTTTTTATACTAAGCGCCTTAATCCTGTCTGTTATATCGCCAGTAATAAGTAATTTTTCATTTGTGGGCTTTTTCATGTGTCTATTAAGGTCTTCTTGATCTGATATGAAACTTTTGATAATTTCCATAGTCTCCTTTGTTGCGTCGTTCAAGTTGCCTATTTTTTTCCTTGCTGTGCTCATTTTGCTTCTCATATCTGCAATACTGCTAAATCCAGTACTAAACTGACTTGCCAAAACCGCAAGTATTCCGCTTAATTCAGTATGTCCAAAAGCAGCAATAAAAATTCCAAGCGATAGTGTAAATTCGCGCGCTCCATTAATTGGGATCGTTCCTAGTGATTTTTCTCTTTGTGCTGTTTTTTTCCGCCTTCTTAAATCCTTACTTTTAGGATTTGCGATTAACTCATTTTCAGCTATTTCATAATTATTTATTTTTTTAGCAAATTTTTTTCTTATCCACAAATCTTGAGCTAAAATTAAACCTAAATTTATACCTATTATTGCCACTGATGAAATTAACTGCTCTGGCGAGGCGGATAGAGCAATCCCACTTTTGGCTAAATATCTAATAATTACTTGCGGAGGAGTTGCATACAACATTCTTTCAAGTTCAGTTGTCTCAGCAGCTTTGCCCAAATCCACACCTATCATGCTACCTACACCACCTAACTTAATTTTTCCTAATTCTGTTCTTAATGCAAGTAGTTCAGCATGCAAATCATCAGCATTGGCTGTTGAAATATACCCTGATCCCATCATACATATTGAACTCATCCCTTGAAGAAGTAAATACATTGAAGGATTACCCTTACCCATAAATACTAAAGATCCAAAAGATAACAAGTCGGCTGTTACTTGAAGAGATCTTGTTAATAATCGCCTATTGGAAATAGAATCAAATTCCTTAGCCGAATCAGGCATATCTAAAGAAGTTGATAAATCTTTCATCAATTCTAAATCAACTAAATGAGGCGCCTTAATGAGGAAAGGAGGGATTTTAAAAAGTTTTTTGTGAATCGAAGATTCAGTTCTCATATTTATCCTATAATATTATATCAAAATATAGCCAGATATCAAGCTAAACTAAGGTCCGTCCTTATAAAAGGACGGACCTTGTATAATTACCAAATGCAATATAAACTGGCACCGGAGATTAAGAGGGAAATTAGACTTCTCATCAAGGCTCTAAAATTCACCCATATTAAACCAAATCAAATTTGGTGTATCCGAAGTTTTGACGCTAAAACACGTGCCTATGCCCGGATATGGGGCATGTCTCGACTTTTCCATGAAGTGGCCGGACTGGAACCAAACTATATTATTGAAGTCATTTCAAAACGATTTGATAAATTATCCGAGCGTGAAAAAATCAAAACATTAATCCATGAACTGATGCATATTCCCAAAACTTTCTCCGGAGCCCTCCTCTCCCACCGCGGACCACATCATGAAATCAATGACAGAGAAGTGGAGAAAATAATTCGAAGCTTGGAGAAATAGTAATACGCTATAATTACCGAATCCCTTATGAAAAAAATTATAATTATCGTCGTCGGGATTCTTTTAGCCTTTGGTGCTTTTTATTTTTCTAAAAATAATTTTATTTTTAGAAAAACCAAGACTGAATCATTAATAAAGCCCAAGCCTGAACAAACTGCCTATAACTTTCTCCTCTTAGGCTACGGGGGAGGAGTTCATGATGGAACATATCTCACTGACACGATGATGGTCGTCCGCGTTGATATAAAAACGAAAAAGGTTACCCTATTCTCTATCCCCCGCGACCTTTGGGTAAAGCTTCCAACAAAGTCTGGAGCTGATTTTCACACCAAGATCAATGCTGCGTATCAATTGGAGCTTTTTCCAAGTGACTTTCCCGACCTAAAAAACCCATCGGTAAAAACAGTTGTTTCTCAAATTACCGGTCTCCCGATCGACGGCTATGTCAGTGTGAATTTTGCCGGTTTTACCAAGGCTATTGACATCCTGGGAGGAATTGATATTGATGTTAAAAGATCGTTTTCAGATCCCGAATATCCGATCGATGGTAAAGAAAAAGATCTCTGTGATAAAGATACTGAGGAATTATTTAAAAAGGCCGAACCATTTATCACGCCCGGATTTAATCCAGATGACCGAAACCAACAATTTAAAGACAATCCGAAGCTCGAAGAATTTGTCAAGAATGCCACTGATACACCTGAGCTCGCCTTTCCCTGCCGCTACGAAAAATTGGAATTTAAAAAAGGCCTAACTCATATGGATGGAACTAATGCATTAAAATTTGCCCGTTCACGTCATTCGCCTGATGACGGAGGCGATTTTAATCGGGCTCTCCGCCAACAACAAGTGATTGAAGCCATTAAAGACAAGGTTATCAATCTGGGTTTTATTTCAAAAATAATTCTGTTAATGAATGAGTTCAAAAAAGATGTCAAAACCGATATTGGTTTGGATATTATAAAAAAATTTATTGGACAAGCCGATAAATCAAAAGAATATTTGGTTACTTCGTTCGTTTTGACAGATCAAAATGTTTTAAAAAACGCAATTTCCGATGATAAGCAATATATTTTAATTCCTAACGAAGGAATGGATAATTGGAGCGGTATACAAAAGATAATTAATTCGACATCTTCTGCCACTCTTAAATGATTTCCTTGATCTTTCTAGTTACTTGATCAATAGTTCCATAAATCGTTGCTCCGGCGGCATTCTTATGACCGCCGCCACCGAATTTTTTAGCAATAACAGATACGTCCGTATTTTTCTTAGAACGAAAACTGACCGCAAATTTTCCTATTTCATACTCAACTGCCATAATTCCAAAATCAAATCCTTTGATACTACGGGCAAATAAATTAGCTACCGTCTCGCGGGCTCCCCGATGTTTTCCAAATTTAATAAACGTTTTGTGATCCATGATCGAGTAAACAAAACCGTTCCCTTTCTCCATTTTTCCTAGAAACTCCCCCATCGTTTTGACCAAATCGAAATCAAAACTATCAAAAGCCTGTTCAATTAACTTGTTCTTATCTGCACCCAAATCCAGTAGTTTCATGGCTATTTTAAACGATAGTTTAGTATTTTCACCGTATTTAAAGAAGACGGTATCACCGGCAATTCCGGAAAATAATGATGTCGCCATATTCGGATCGATCTCTATTCCCCAATCAACAAACATTTGATAGATAATTTCGCAGGTGGCCGCCAGTTCATCATAAAGAATAATATTAACGTCGGTAAAATTATTAGTTCTATGATGATCGATGACGATTTTTTTGATATTAGGCAATCTAATTTCTTTGCTCCCAGTAACAACATCGTAAGACCCGGAATCCAAAATCAGAAAAAGGTCGTAGGGGCGGACCTCCGTGTCCGCCCATGTTTTGAAATCAATCGTCTGAACCAAATCCGCCCCTTTCAAGAATTTAAAATTCTCCGGGATTTCATGGGGGCAAACCAAAGCAACCTTTTTCCCCATCTTAATTAAGGCTTGATACATGGCTGTGGCGGATCCAATCGAATCCAGATCAGGATTACGATGAACGTTAATTAGAATATTTTGCGCTTTAGTAATTTCTTCTAGAATTGATTTGCTTAAAGGATAATGTTGTTCCATATTGATTCAATTTTTAATTTGAAATTTTTAATCAAATATTAATTTTTAAAATTAAATTTTTTAAACATTTGATATTGATTTCAAATTTAGAATTTTAAATTAAAAATTCCTTAAAACAATCTCTCCTCTTTTATCTTAATCTCCACCCCATCTGATTCAATTATAAGATACCCAGCGTTTTTCATCGGACTATCCGAATATTCGGGAATCTTAAAATCAATGTGACTCAAAAAAGCCCGCATCAATCCACCATGAGTGACCATCAAAATATTTTTACCCGGATAGGCAACTGCTACTTCGCGGACAAACGGGATTAGGCGGGCGACGACATCTTCATCATTTTCCACATCTTGAAGCAATAGTTCCTTCTGTTTTTCTTTTGAAATGGTCATTAATTCTCCTAGAACTTTCCTCAGCTCATCAATATGCTTCCCTTCAAATCTTCCAAATAATCTTTCTCTCAAAGCTTTTGTCGTGATGACGGCTAGTTTTTTCTCCAAAACAATTATTTCCGCTGATCTTTTGGCGCGAATCAGGTCAGAAGAAAAAACCGCTTCAAAACTCATACTTTTAAACTGCTCTCCCAATTGCTGCGCTTGTAATTCTCCATTTTTATTCAATGGAATATCGGACTGTCCCTGGACGATCCTTTTTACATTCCATTCCGTTTCCCCATGACGGGTGAGATAGATAGTGCAGTAATTTTTCATTCAATAATTTTTTTTAATACTTCGGAGGAGTTGATTAAATTATTTTTATCTTTTTCGGAAAGGGTGATTTCCATTATTTCTTCGACTCCTCCCCTTCCAATCACACAAGGAACGCTCAAGGAAACCTCTTTTAATCCATACTGTCCGTCAATTGGGGTTGATACCGGATATACCCGCTTACTGTCATCTAAAATAGCCTCGACCAATTCAGATATGACAACGGCAATTGCGTAAAAAGAGGCACCTTTGGCTTGGATAATTGAAGCAGCGGAATTCTTTACTTTTAAATAACATTCCTCGATTATTTTTTCATTGATACCGGGGATTGAGAGAAGTTGCTGACCGCCAACATCGGAATTGGAAATGGCGGGAAATGAACTATCGCCGTGTTCACCTAAAATATATGCGTGAATATTTTTGGTATTTATCTTCAAGACTTCGGAAAGATGAAATCTGAAACGCGAAGTATCAAGGCAGGTACCGGTACCAAAAACCCTTCCTTTTGGTAAATTCAAGATCTTACTGGCTTCATAAGTTAAAATATCAACAGGATTGGTTACCATCAAGATCACAGAATTTGGACTTTGTTCAACTGCTTTGGGTAAAATTTCCTTAACAATCTCTAAATTTTTTTTAACTAAGTCGAGACGGGATTCACCAGGTTTCTGGGATACTCCGGCAGTAAAAACGATAATATCAATGTCTTTAAAATCTTTAAAAGATTGGGCCACAGTGACTTTGGTAGATCCCAAAAATGACAGAGCATCTTCAAAGTCCAGTTGTTCACCTTTCATCTTTTCAATATCTCGATCATATAAAACCAACTCTCTTACTTTTCCCTTAAGAAGCATAGCAAAAGCCGCACTCATTCCTACTCTACCTCCACCGATAATGGCCACCTTGTTATTTTTCATACCTTTAATAATAGCAGTTAAATTATTATTTGTTTACGGGCAAAAAAAAGTAGTTGGAACATGAAACTTAATGGACCGTATTTAAATACTTCCCAAAACATTCTTAAGTTATTTAATTCTCCTTTTATCTTTCCGAATTTATCGATCTTTGGAAAATTAATGTTTGAAGACTGCACCCAATAAATATTTTTTTTATTTTTAATCATATATGTATTTATCGCTGTTTCAAGTTGAAAACCAGTTGGATTAGTTTTTAGAATTTCTATAAGATCTGATCTTTTTAGGACGCGTTCTCCAGAAAATAATAGTTCCATCCTGTTTAATTTTGTTATCAATTTTGGAGTTTTTCGATTAAAGATAATCATGTCTATTTTTTCATCATTAATTATTTTGTTAATCACTAATTCTATTTCTAAATAATTCACGTTTGTGAGATCTGCGTCAAAAAGAAGAATGTAGTCAGAATGATTTTTAGCGACCCCTTTTTTCACAGTTTCAGTTTTTCCAATGTTTTTTTCCAATTTAATTAATTTCACCTGTAAAAATTTTTTTACTTTTATATATCCGTTATCATTTGATCCACCATCAATGGCTATTATTTGATTGATATTTCTGACTTTTACCATTTCTGAAAGAACGGAAGAAATCCTTTCCTCTTCATTTAAAAAAGGAACTATGCAAGTGACGGTTTTTTTCATCAGGTTATTATATAATTTTCTAGTTTGCCGCAGTGGCGGAATTGGCATACGCGCACGGTTCAGAACCGTGTCCCAGCAATGGGGTAGAGGTTCAACTCCTCTCTGTGGCACAGATACATAAAGGAAAGGTGGCTGAGTGGTCCAAAGCGAGGGGTTGCTAACCCCTTGAGCAGCAATGCTCGCGCGGGTTCAAATCCCGCCCTTTCCGCAGCGTAAGAAAATTTCAAAGAATTTGAAATTTTCTTACGCTGCTGGGACGTTGAAATTTTTGTTAAAAATTTCTTACGTCCCGCCTTCAAATAAATGTTTTATTACGTTTACATTTTGCGAAGTTTAAAAAACAATTCTCTTTATATTGGTTACACTTCTGACTTAAAGAAACGATTTAAAGAACACAACTCTGGCATAAGTCAAGCAACTAAGCCATTTACTCCTTATAGATTAATATTTTACGAAGCATTTCTTAATAGAGTTGATGCCAAAAATAGAGAAGAATATCTAAAAGGAGGTTATGGAAGAAAAACAATTAAATTAATGATAAACGAATATCTGGAAAAAAATCCTAAATTTTGAAAAGAACATTGTGGACATAGTCCGCCTCCAATTGAACACGATCGTCTTTATCAGTATAATTTGTTCCGTTGGAGAGGTGACCGAGCGGTTTATGGTAACAGTTTACTAAACTGTCGACCCTTTACGGGGTCCGGGGGTTCGAATCCCCCCCTCTCCGCCTTCGTCCGCCGAAGCTCAAAGAGCGAAGGCGGATAACTTCGTCGGACTACGGCGGACAAAGTCCGCCATATCAATCTAAATATATATTTTTGTAGGTTATCCCACTTCGCCAGGCAGGCTACGCGGGACGAGAGAGTTATTTTAAAGTATCCATCGATTTAATAATGGTTTTGTGATTGTCTAATCAAGGAACTTTGTAGGTTATAAACGGTTGACATAATTATTAATTTTTATAAAGTAAATAATTATGTATTATGTCTATCTTTTAATTTGTAAAAATAATAAACCTTATACTGGTTGTACAGATAATTTGAGAGAAAGAATAGAAAGGCACAATAAAGGTTGTGTTCCTGTAACCAAACCATTACTCCCAGTTAAACTAATCTCATACTTCGCTTTTTCCAACAAATACACAGCCTTTAACTTCGAAAAATATCTGAAATCCGGTTCAGGAAGAGCATTTATGAAGAAGCATTTTTTCTGAAGAAAGTGTTCCTAAATCTCACAAAAGTGAAATTTATAACAAGTTCATTTTAGTATTTTAGATTGTATTGTCAAGAGATATTAGAAGTAATATAATATTTACATATGAAGAATGATATTGATAATAAAGATCAATTAAAAAGAAAATTAAAGAGAGCCGAGAGAGAACATAAAGAAAATTTTGAAGATGGGTGGACGATATTTTTGATTATTATTACTATATTTTGGGGATTTCTTTTGAATCTACTTGCTAACATAATTCATGATTTTTTTAAAAATAATTTTGTTTATATTATAATTGTTTTGATTCTTACTTTATATATTTCTTATAAATTAATTTGTATTTTTTTTTCTTGGTTTTATTCCCCTTATAGAAAAAGTTATAAAACAGTTAAATTTTTAAAGAAAAAATTAAAAGGTACTAATAAATTTATAAAAAAATACAATAAAAATAATAATTAGTATTACGCTCTCCACAATTGTCAATTTAATTTATTAATATTATAATTACCTTATGATTATATACATTGATGCAAATATATATTTATCTTTTATCGAGGCTTCAAAAGAAGGATTAAAAAGTATTGAAAAATTAATAGAATTATTAAAAAATAAAACTATTAATGTTATTATTCCTGAAATAACAGAAGATGAATATTATAGAAACATCCCAATAATCTGTAATAGCTTTATTTCAAAATTAAAATTATTTTTACCTCAAGATCCTTCTTTTTCTATATCTATAATTGATAAAACCACAACTAAAAATATTAAAAAATTATATAGTGATTATAAAAATGAACTTAATAGTTTAAAAACTAATTACTTAGAATCCGTTGATAGATTCACAAGAGATTATTTTTCAAAAATTATTTCACTGTCAGAAAAAAAAGAAATAACAGATAAAATATTTCAAAAAGCTCATATAAGAAAACTAAAAGGTAATCCGCCCGGAAAAAGAAAGGATCCGATAGGTGATGAAATCGTATGGGAACTTATATTAGATTTAAATAAAGATAATAACATTATAATAGTTTCTGGAGATGGCGACTGGAAAGATATATCAACAATACAAAATGAAGAAAAGGAACAAAAAATTAATCCTTTATTATTAAACGAGTGGAATAGAACTGGAACAAATAAAAAAATTAAATTATATTCAACTATCGCGTCATTTATTAAAAATGAAATTAAAATACCCATATCAAAAGCCATCATTAGTGATGAAGTGAGAACAGCAAATCAAGTTAAATTAACAGTTTCAACTTTGGGTTATTCTATTGGAACTAGTAATTATATTACAGGTGTATCAGGGCCAACAGGTTTAACGGGGCCAATGGGTTCGACTGGGCCAATGGGATCGTCAGATCTTCAAGGTCCTACAGGAGCAATGGGGTCAGTAAGTTCATTCTCATCAGATAGAGCATGTCCAAGGTGTAGTGCCGCTACTGATTTTATAAGAAGAGAAAATATATATGATAGCTTTTATCTTTGCCCAGAATGCGGATTTGTTTTTAAATAAAATTTATATTTGAGTGTAAAAAGTTCCAACATCGTACCATGCTCTCCGCCTTCGTCCGCCGAAGCTCAAAGAGCGACGGCGGAAGAAACGTAACAGAAAACGGTTGGTTTCAGTTAAAAACAGAGCGGTAGAATAACCCGCTCTTTTTTTGTCATCTGTACCCCTGTCAATTAAGTGATTTAGGTCTTTGATGTCATACCCGTGAGCCGAAGGCTTCCCTTTGGGAAAGACGGGGATCCAGGAAATTTTAGCTTGGATTCCCGCCGGAGCCTGTCCCCGAATGGGGACGGGAATGACTTAAATATATTTTTTCATATATACCCTATCTTTGCTTACTTTATGCTACTATTACAACTAAAGTTATTATTTGTAACTGACAATTTTGTTACGGTTCCCGTTAAAACAAAGGTTCAGGTAAATTGAGGTTAATTGGAGTTCATGTTAAATAGCTAACAAAAAAACCTAAATAAATAATATTTGCATATGATTTAGTTTGGTCCAAGGATCAAAGGATCATATAAATTATTAGTGATATTCTTTAATAATAGGAAGGTGTGATTTTTATCAATTTTAATACTTCCGTATTGTATTTTCTTCGAAGTATATCCTATTTTATCATCAACTTTTATAGTGGTTAAACCGTAATTGCAACCACCATTTTCTATATCAATACTTATATAACACTTATAAGCCAACGATATATTTGAGCTAACAGACTCAGATTTGATATGTGGCGAATCAAAAATACTGATTTTTTTATCCAGAACTCTTTCTTGAATAATCTTTCTATTTTTTATTGAAAGTACAAGTTGTATATCTCCCCCAACATACGGGGAAGAAAAATCTGAAGCAACTATTCCAATAGTTTCAATGTTATCTAAATAAGCAATACCCTTAGACCCTTCAAATTCATCGAGTATTTTTCCTTCAGAAGAAATTAAAAATACTTTTGTATTATAAAGATTTTCCTTTATTTTTTTAGTTCCCAACAAGATAAAAGTCTCATTACCAGTACTCAGCATTCTGTTAAGTGGTATGTAATTATTTGGAAGCTCAATTTTTATATGTGGCAGTTCAAAAATATTCTCCTTAGAAGTTTTTAAAAAAATATCAAATCCCCCAAACAATACTTTTATTATGAAAATAAAGATAATTAGGAGTGCAATAATTCGAAATATATTATTCTTTTTCTGCATAAGTATTAATATATACTTCTATACTCATAAATACTCAAGAGATTCTATCATATTTTTTAAATATGAGTCAAATTAGTATAAATACCTCTTTGTGGACTATTAAGACTAAATACTGAAAGCTCGGTTAATACCAAATGCTATGGTTGGGGCATTAAAACATAAAAGTTCCAATATTGTACATGCTCTCCGCAAATGACCTATAGTTTGATTTTTATGAATTATTTGGTATAATCTGAACATGACCGAAGCATCAAAAGGTTTGTTAGGAAAATTAAAGAATCTACATCTACCAGCAATCGGTATTGGTTGGTATCGAGTAGTAACTTCATTAGATACTGCTATTGAAAACAAGCAACCTGAATATGTTGGACCATTTCCTTCAAGAAATTCAGCTACACCGTTACCCGATCGAATAGCTTCAAGAATTTACTTTCCAAGTGCGCAAGTAGAGTTTCATATTTTCAAACCTCAAGGAACTAAAAAACCTGATAAATCTGAATTTGAAAGAGTTAAATAAGTTCCAATATCGTACCACGCTCCCCGCACTTCGGGACAGTAATATTTGCTTTCCTAATTTATAAGTGTTAGTATCCGTGTATGCCTGAAGTAGTTAATGTAATAAAAGGTTTTTCTATAACAGATAGAACAAATATCCTACACGATCCACGAAACACCAAAATTACACAAATATCCGATCGAAAGCCAAATCTTTACGATATATATTTTCACCAAGATAGACTTTTTGGATCAGAACCTCGCTTAAGACAACTTGCAATTCTCGCGTCGATATTTCTAGGATGTTATACCCCTACACAAAAACAGGCCAAACAAAACGCCTAAAAAACAACCCTACTTTTTCTCTTTAATCAGTTTGGTAACAAGAGCTAGTTTTTTTTCGAGTTTTTCCTGTTTCATGGAAAGCTCCTCTTTGCTCATCTCTTTTAGATGCTCTTCGAAATGTTTCATTTTGTCTTCCATACTGTGCTCGTGGCCTTCATGACCTTCATGATCATGTCCACATCCGCAACCACCTCCACAACAGTGTCCACACATATTATTTTATCCTCCTTCCGATCTAAAAATACGTTTTATTTCTGAAAGAATACTGAAAGAATAATCTGGTATACTTTTATACTATTATGAAAATAATTTTTATCTTCGATCACTCCCCGCCACTTCGTTAGTATTCAGTATCTAGTATTAAGTATTTAGTATTTTTTATAAATATGATTTCACCTAAACCAATTTATCTCGCGGATTATTTAAAATTCGAAAGAAATAAGATCCCAAAAAATATAAAGCGACTATTTTATCTTTCATGGGAAGATGCCTTGTGGGATATTTTGATCAAAAAGAAAATAAAAAAAGGGTCAACGGTTTTAGTTCCGGAGTTTTTCTGTGGAGATGTCGAAGATAATATCAGAAATCATGGTTACAAGATCACCTATTACCCTGTTAATAGCAGATTAACTACAAGCCCAAAACAATTAATAAGGATTATCCATAAATACAGTCCGGAAGTTCTTGTTATACTGCACCCAGTTGGCATAAGCAATCAACTTTTTAGACAAAATTATTGGGTTAAATTATTAAAACCTGAAACTATCCTCATTGAAGATTCTGTCCATAAAATAGTTGACCTAAACAAAATCCGTTTTATAAAACCAAACCATTTTATTATCGATTCTCTTCGTAAGGTCGTTCCCCTGCAAGGAAGTGTTGTTTACGCTCAGAAAGATGATATAAATTTTACCGAACCCTCGCCTTTTCAATCGTTGAGATACGCAACAAAAGTAATCTTTTTATGGGCGCTGATGCAAATATTTTGGAGTTTATCTCATTGGGCAAATAGGTCTAATGTATCCAATTGGCTTTCTTTAAAAGCTAATTTGTTTATGAAGATCGGTTACGATCTGATCGGTGACAGTATTTTACCGGCTCGGGGATTTTTTGTTTTTAATTTTTTACAACAGTTTATAGACTTTGAAAAGATAAGACGAATAAAAAGAAGGCAGGTTGAGTTTTATGAAAAAAATATTTATGCGACTATCCCTTATCTCGATTTTGATAAAGGGGAAATGATGGCCTATCCATTAGTTTTACCAATTAATATTGCAGGCAAAGTTCTCAAACAAATTCGGGGTCGGGGTTTGCTATTAAACTTTGAGCTTAACGATTCTGTTTGGAGCAAAAAACATAAGATCATCTATCTTCCCCTCGGACCGCATCTTTCTGAAAACAATTTAAAATATATTACAAGCTGTATCAGTTAACTAGTTAACTGATAATTTGATAAAGTCATTTTCTTTCCTCTATAATAAATAGCAATGGATAAACCAATTTCACCCTTAGAAGATAAATCATTGCTTATTTGTTTTGCGTATGCACCGGCAGGTCTCGGACATCTCCGGGTCACTGATGCTTTGTATCAGGGACTTCCAAAAGGGACCAACACTCCCTTGCTTTTAGGTTCTCAAGATACCACAATCACATACCTGCACCGTTTTATGAGCCTTAATCCCCTCATCCGCCGTCTGACCGTCTGGGCGGAAAAGGGTCGGGTCGAGAATATAACCACTTTTATATACAGATATCTCTTGCGCTCTCATACAGAATTATTGTACGAGCAGATGAAGACAATTATTAGCGAAAGTTATACCGCACCATCAAAGGTTCTCATCGTTGCCACTCATTTTGGTTTGGCGCATCAGCTTTCCGAAATAAAAACCCGATTGGAAAAAGATACCAGGATTAAAGTTGTATTAGTTGTCCAAGTAACCGATGATTCTCCTCATCATATCTGGTTCATTCCCGGAGCTGATCTAATTTTTGCACCTAGTGAAAGAACTCAGAGGAAACTTTTGGAATATGGCAAAAAAATCCATTCAGATATACCTGTGGTTGTTAATCCTTATCCGATTAGTCCTGTTTTAAGCATCCCACTAACCGAAGAACAATACGAAGAAAAGTTGGCCCAAGTTGATAAGGATTCTACCACCCCGATCAAAGTCATAATTCCAATTTCCGGAGCGGCTGTCGGGACTGATTATTTTGTTACCCTGACAAAAGAACTCAACAAAAGATCATCGCGTTTTATTTTTCATATTATTTGTAAAGACGCCCCCTATACAAAAAAATTTATTAGTGAGGTCGCGGTACATGAATATATCAGGATTTATGGTGCCCAAGAAGACCGAAAAGTGATAAATATTTATGAAGATGTTTATCAAAAAAATGTTATTTCCATCGAGATCACCAAGCCAAGTGAACAATCGTTTAAAGCATTACTCGATAGCAAAGCGGAAAGCGCTTCCCTGCTTTTATTCACTGAGCCGGTCGGCAGACAAGAATTTGATAATCTAGATTTTCTTAAACGTCACAAGTTAATTCCGAATAATCAGGACCATGATTTGTTGATGCGGATGAAAGTCAGCCCTGAAATTTTGGTAAAAGCCTCTTCATGGCGTGGAATCAGGATCCCTCAAGATCCACTTAAAGCCGCGGAATTTATTTATTGGTGCCTGGAAACGGGGATATTTTCAAAAATGACGAGATATATACAGCCACCTGCAAATGCTCATCAAAACCAAAACGAACTTTCACCTGACGGCGTTAAAATGTTTTGGAATAAAGTTTTAGCTTTATTATAAATAATCCGATTGGTCTTTAATTATTTTATTCAGAGGCTAAATTAAAAAATGACTAATATAGAATCCACTATTGTTACTTTGCGTAGTTTTCGTCGTTCCCATACATTACCTTTTTTAGACAGACCACGTTATATGTTGGATCCTGAAAAGCTTGAAACACAACTTAGACAAGGTCGGATCCCAAAGCCAATTCATTGGACCTATCTGCACACAAAACATGATTTAGATTTAGTAAACAATGCTGGGTCTGATGAAATAGCCGGTTTATTGGCGATTAAAGATCAACCATCAATATATGCCGCTGCAATTATCAATCATTTAATTGTAACCGGTAAATCTAAACTGGCTCGAGAGTCAATTGAAAAATACGGTCTTGATAAAGTTCGATTAAATATTGATTCTTTTACTAAACTAATAAATCAAATGACCGAAGATCTCGTCCCCGAAAAAGAAATTACCTCAACTGTGAGACGATTTCATCAGTTAGGTTTGACCAACTGGATAGATAAACGAATTTTAACTAGATTAAAACGAAAAGAATTGAAATATGTTTTAGACCAGCGACCGACTCAAAAAGATGTTGATAGATATTTTTCCAGGTTTAGAGATCAGTCGCGACTAAATGTATCACCAGGAATAAATGAGGATTTTGCAGATATCAGAATTCTACATGCTGGCTTTGGACTTAAATATGTTGGTATAAGTACGTGGAGAGATTTTAAGGGAAGAACTGATGTTGGAGCCCCAATTCAATATCATACTGTTGATGGATTATCAACGCTTTCTATGGGTGGGGGCGGTATGATTTTCCTTGATCCAAAAATCAGGATCGCCATTTTTGTACCTCTTTCACTTATGACTAACGAGAAAAAATATTTTGACCCTAAAAGTATTCGAAATTGGCTTCCAGAACCGCAAGTAAAAATAATTAACCAAAAAACCACAAAATAAATAATAATTTGAGTTTTGATTTTAATATATCTAGTAAAACATTTATGATATAATTCTACCTATGGAAGATTCAGTAAAAGTAATTTTAAAAAAATTGGATGAGATTGATAGCCGATTAAAGTCGATTGAAGGAGTCAAAGTTGCAACTGTGACAACTCAAAGAGTCGAGGCAGCAAAAGACGCCAAAACGGAACGTGATCCCCTATTTAGCAAGGCTCTTGAAATGATGGATAAGTTTGACGAAATGTCTTCAAAACAGTTAGTAGAGGCCCTTAAAATTGATCAAAAAAGAGCCGATGCTATCTTGGACCAACTTGAAACTGCCGGACTAGGAACTTGTTATATGAAAGAGGTGTAGAGTTTTTTTATTTTTCTTTACTAGATTTACCTAACTTAAGATTTTTCACCTCATACGCATCTAAAACTAAATTAAAATTACCTACATAATTACGGAATCTTACTTTTTTACAATCTCCAAAGTTTAGTATGCTTCCTTTATGTATCAACCAAAATTTTCCTTCATCAGGAGGAGGTAAATATACTGCGCGATCTAATTTAAATTGCGTATCTACATGACATGAAATAATTTGTCCGCTAATATCTGCTTGATTTATATTACCTTCAAAATGTACTACCATCCCTTCCTGCGGCTCTAAAGGTTTTAAACAAGCTGTTAGGATAAAAGCCATAACGGAAAGATATGAAATAATTCGCGTCCTTTTGTTTCTCATACGTCTGTAAATGATACCAGAAGTCATGACTATTTCAATTTGAGCTTTCTTTCAAAATCATCCGGATGAAACCAGAGCTGGGAGGAGGTGATAATCTCCGTTGTACGGTGTTTATTTATTGAGTTTAATTGGATTTTTTTTAAAATTAATTCTATTTTCCGACCGAAATTTAGAATTATGAATTTAAAATTATGAATTGATTCTGAATTCTGAATTCTGAATTCTGAATTATTTTTGGCGTTCGGAAACAGTCTAAACACCCACTTATTACCCTCCAAAAACTTCCTATAAACATCACCCTTGACGATGATCGGTTTCATCTGCAGTACTTCGTGGCCAACGAACTCTGTTTGCTTAAATTTAGGGACTTTTAAATCACGTTCATCAAAAAATAGGTTGAGACAAACTTTATCCTTGTGAGACGAGGAAAATGCAATTTTTTCACTTTCGGGGTGTAGGGGTCCCCGCTGTGATAAAAATTGCGTTTTCGAGTTTCTGTTGCGTCTTAATCGAAGTAATTGAGCTAAAGCCAAAGCAACCAACCTGCCTGTAAATAATCTATTTTTTGCCGTAATTATAAACAGATCAATATCATCTTCTTCCCTAGCATTCATCATTGAGATAGAACCAGATAAGCCAACCAGTTTGATTTGTGGGAATAAGGAAATAAGCTTTATGTACGCTCTAAATCGCCAATTTTCTAACTTTTTTTTCGAATTCTTAATTCTTTTTATACTATACTGGGGTGGAGTATATTTTGGTAATTTCTTTAATTCTTTTTCGAAGCTGGAACGGCTAATTTTGTACTCAAGAAACGAATAAATCTCATTCGACGTAGGTTGATAAGCAAAAACGGCAAAGTATTTGATAACCTTCAAGATCGACTGTTTGATTGACATATTATTATTCAGCTTCAATTCTCTCACTTTCAGCCCGATTTGACAAGGTACGATTTGTTTGATAACATAATGACATATGTCATATGGAGGTTATAGTAGCTCCATGCAAACTGAGGGAGCCAAAAGGTATTTTGGGAAAGGAAATGAGGTAGCTGAAAAAGTTGCCGCTTTTTTAGGCGCTGTTCTTCATATTAAAGCTAATCCTTTAGCGGAGAGAGAAAAAAGATTAGAGGCTCAACGAGCTACCAGACAGTCTTCAGCGGCACAGGCTAAATAATTCTTTATTAGTGAACAACTGAATCATTTATTTACGTTTGACATAAAATTAAATCTGTATACAATGATTAATATGAAAGTTGGCTTAGTAGACATTGTATACGGGGTAATATTTCCCAAGGCTAAATTGGTAAATGTTGTGGCAGAAAATTATGAAGGTAAACCTCTTACTAGCGGTCTTCCACCTTCAAACTTACAATCAAGTGGAACTTCGGAGATTAAAGTTGTTTATGGGGAACCAATAACAAAAGGAGCGTTAAAATAATATTTAAACATTAATTTTGTTCTTGATTAACAGCAACAAAAACCTTATCAACCTCAGCTGCCTTCTCCATCTCCAGGGCTGTCTGACTAGTCTAAACGCCCATTCTAACCCTAGCTTTTGGATAAATACCGGCGGACGGGTAATATTACCATTAAGATAGTCAAAAGCTCCTCCGACCCCCATTACCACGCATTTAGCAAATTCCTTTTTATGACGCTCTATCCATAGCTCCTGGTCCGGAGACCCAAAAGCAACAAAGACCAACTGGGGCTTATAAGTGGCCACTATCGAAAAAATCTTGTCTTCTTCTACTTTCTTAGGGTTTTTTATATCGTCGATGCCCTTGAGGCCAATAAATTTAGCCTCAGGAAATTTCTCAGAATAGCACTTAGCTAGTCCTTCTGCTAGATTTTCTTTTCCTCCAATCATAAGCACTCTTAAGCGTCTGTCTGACGCTCTCTTTAGTAACTCCTCCATCAACCCTACCCCGGTCACCCTCTCACCCGTCTCAACACCAAGCCATCGGCCCGCCAGGACAACCCCTATGCCATCAATTATTTTGATTTGGGCTGTCTCAACAACCCTTTTGAATGTTTCATCCTCAGTGGTGATGACAAGGTTCTCTGGGTTAAGAGAGACTATGTGAAAAAATCCGGTTGGTTTGTCTATGTATAATAAAATTTTCTCTAGGACATCTGATTTAGATTGTTTAGTTAAATTGATTCCTAATATTTTATTTTCTTTCATTATTGGGTAATTTCTATAAGATAATTTCTAATTTCTAATTTCTAATTTCTAAGTCACTTTTGTTCAAATAATTTAAGATACTTTTTTACTATTCTACCAAACTAAATTTATATTTATAAGCCAAAACATAAAGTTAATAATAAATATTACTATAAACCTATTTAAAAATTAAGATTTAAAAATTGATTAAAAATTTAAAATTTAAAATTAAAAATTGTAATATGTTATAGGTCGACACGGGGGTCGACCCCTACAATCAACGTATTGCTTCTTTAAAACTATCCAAATTTTCAATTGCCATCCCGACTCCTCTTATGACACAAAATAACGGCTCGTCGACGACAAACGAAGACACGCCGGTGTAATATGTCACATAACGATCAATGTTTGTCAGTAATGAAGTTCCACCAGACAAAACAATTCCTTTATCGACGATGTCTGCCGCCAGTTCTGGAGGGGTTTGTGACAAAACCTCTTTGATTCCATCAAGAATCGCCTTTAATGGTTTGATCAAAGCAAGATTAACGTCTTTTTCCCCAATTTCATAGATCTTTGGTAAACCGCTCTGAAAATCACGCCCCTTTACCTCCATCTTCCGTTCAACTATCTCTTTATTCTCGTCGATCAATGCATTTCCAATCTTAATTTTAATATCTTCGGCCGTTCTTTCCCCGATGATCATATTGTGCTTTTTTCTGAGTTCCGTCATGACCGCCTCATCTAGTTTGGTTCCGGCCACCCGAACCGTCTTGTAAACCACCAATTGACCAAGAGAGATCACCGCAATTTCAGTCGTTCCCCCGCCAATATTGACGATCATCTGTCCAGAGGCTTGAGAAATAGGTAGTTTGGCCCCAATTGCCGCCGCCAGTGGTTCTTCAATCAAATAGACGTCGGATGCCCCTGCCTGTTTACAGGCGGCAACCACAGCCCGTTTTTCGACCTGCGAAGAACCACCCGGGATGGAGATCATCACTTCCGGCCAGTAAACCCCGCCCCTTAAACCTTTTTTTAAAAAATAAGTGATCATCGCCGAGGTGGTCGTATAATCGGCAATGACGCCTTCTTTCATTGGTCGTGAGGCTATGATCGAGCCGGGAGTCCGTCCGATCATTTCTCTGGCATCCTCACCAACTGCTAAAATTTTTTTATCCTCAATAGAATAGGCAACCACGGTTGGTTCGTTTAAAACAATTCCCTCACCGGCCACATAAACCAAGGTATTTGCCGTTCCTAGATCAATCCCAATCTTTTTCCGGAAGAACATAAGTATATATAGTATAATACAGTACTGACATATTGTTATACGGTAAAACTGTTAATTATTTTATGAAAATATTTTTTCGCTTACTATTTTTTCTCGTTTTCATCGGCGTTCTTGTTGCCGTGATCGCCTATGCCCGTGGATATCGCCTTGATATTGAAAAAAGGTTAGTTAGTCCAACCGGTATAATTGCGGCGACCTCAAACCCCAAAGCCGCAAAGATTTATATCAACGGTGAATTAAAAGGGGTGACCGATACTAATTTGACCCTACCGCCCGATAATTACTCAGTAGAAATAAAAAAAGAAGGATACACCAGTTGGAGCAAGAAAATCAACCTTAAAGGAGAGTTGGTAATCAATATTGATCCTGTTCTTTTTCCGATCAACCCTTCCCTTTCTCCATTAACAAATCTAGGGATTATGAAGGCATTCCCAACCGATGATGGAGATAAGATCGTCGTAGTGGCCAGTGGGACCGCTTATCTTTTTGACGCCGGTAAAAAAACCTTACCATTTTTTCCACCCTTAAATAAGATCGTTGATCTATCCTTACTTCCAGATATTACCGATATCAAGAACGTTAATATAATATTCTCCCCAGATCAAAAACAGGCAATTTTTGAATTGGATAATAGTAGTTATTTACTATCTCTTAATGAAGTTAACCTTAACCCACTCGATGTAACTACGTCAAAGGAAGCTCTGATAGATGCCTGGCAAACAGAAAAAAATAAAAATTTCAGTAAAATTTTAGAAACCTTCCCTAAAGAGTTTGATAAGATCGCATCAAGCTCTTTTGAAATAATTTCTTTTTCACCTAATGAAACAAAAGTACTTTATAAAGCAAACGATAATGTCAATTTGCCTTTGATGATAAGTCCACCGTTAATATCTACCAATCAAACCCCTGAAGAGAGATCTCTGACAGCAGGTAAGTTCTACGTTTATGATAGAAAAGAAGATAAAAACTTTCCAATCCTAGTCCCTAATCCCCAGTCCCTAATCCCTAACTTAAAGTGGTATTCTGATTCCCGTCATTTTGTTGTTGAAGAAGAAAAAAAGATCTCGATTATCGATTATGATAATACCAACAAGCAAACAATATATTCTGGACCTTTTGAAAGCTCTTTCTTTAATACAACCAATGATGGTAAGATCGTTGTCTTGATCAACCTTAATTCACAGGTGAATGAGTTGCCGGATTTGTATTTGGTAGGAATAAGATAAATTTCTAATTATTCTAATTGACCTAATTGATCTAAAAAAATCCCAGACTATAAATACCAATTGATACTTGTTATTTGGTGCTTAATTAGATCAATTAGAAATTAGGTTAATTAGGTCAATTTTTATTCAGCTACTCTCACTGCGAAGATCAATAGTCTCTTCAATGTAGTCCCTGGGGGCCAGCAAGTTTGTAAAGTCAAAAATTCCCGATTGGTTTTTCTCGTCAGATACTGGACTTGGGAAGGATCGACTATTTCTTGTCCGATTACACGATAAACAAATCGTTGGCCTTTGTAGAATAGGTTAACTTCATCGTTTTTTTCCAGTTTGTACAAAAGATAAAAGATCGCGTTATAAGTGCTAACATTCCAAAAATAGTCAGTTGAATGGGCAAAGAGAAAAATATGTCCGCCTTCTCCTGGAAAAGCCGTTCCCAAAGTATGAGCTACTCCCAAGTTTAAAGCATCTAAATATATTTTTTCATTTGAGGCGTCAACATTAGAAATGATTTTAGCATTAGCGCCGATTTTCGGAATCACAATACTGAAGTTAGGATCTGCCGGTGTCAAAATTTCAACTTGTTTAATATTAAATGCTTTAGCTAAAAGCCCTTTTGAATTTTCTTCATTTCGAATTTCGAATTTCGAATTTCGAATTTCACCAACTATAAACTTCTTCTGTATCTGAACATTAACAAAATATATCAATTCCTCTTTAACCGGCTGCCAAAATGTTTTGACAATTAGAAATAAGGAAGAAAATAACAAAAAGTTCCCGATCGTACGAAGAACTAGGATCCTAAAGTATTCACTTGAAGCAATTCTACGAAAGTGATGACGAATTAAATGCTTCCTAGAAAGTTTTGTGGAATTGCTCATTTTTAACTCATAACTCTTAATTTTTAATTTTAATTCTGTGCTCCCAGGCGGAATTGGACCACCATCTAACCCTTAGGACGGGCTTGTTCGATCCGTTGAACTATGGGAGCTTTTGCTATATTATTATAGCATTATGTTCATTGTCATCGAAGGTATTGATGGAGCCGGTTGCGAGACCCAGGGAAAAAATCTAATCAAAATGTGTAAGGAACAAAAATCTTTGTTCCCTACGAGGTTAATCAAATACCCCGATTATGAAAGAAACGTTGGAAAAATTATCAGGGATTTTTTGTACGAGAATAAAGGTCTGACAGCTCAACAACAATTTCTTCTCTACACGATGCAGTTTGTTATGGACAAAAAAATGATCGCGGAAAAAAGAAAAGATGAGATTTTGATCGCCGATCGGTATTTTTCGACAACCCTTTGTTATCAAACTCTTGAAGGAATTGATATGAAAATGGCTCTCGATTACGCAAAAAATTTTGAAATCGAAGTTCCTGACGCTATTTTTTACCTCAATGTCGATCCGGATATTGCCATCAGTCGAAAACACGGCGAAGACAAAGAAAAAAATTTTCGGGAAAAGGATTTTGATTTCATCCGAAAAACCGCCAAACAGTACCAAATGTTGGTTGAAAAACAAGTTTGGGGAAAGTGGATTAATATTGATGGAAACAAATCAGTTGAGGAAGTGACAAAAGAAATATATAATCAAATAATAAATTTGTAAATTATCAGATTACGAATTACGCATTACGGATTAAATTTAATTCGTAATTCGAAATCCGTAATTCAAAAATAAATAATTATGATTGAAAGAACGTTAATAATTGTTAAACCTGATGCCGTTAAGCGAGGCCTTGTTGGCAAAACAATCGATACTTTTGAGCAGGTTGGACTTAAGTTGATGGCGGCTAAGATGCTTAAGCCTTCTGCCGATGTTATAAAAAATCATTATCCTGGAACTCCGGAATGGATAAAAGAAATGGGTGAAAAAACTTTAGCGTCTTTTAAACAATCTGGAAATAATGTCATGGAAATTTTTAAGACAGAAGACCCTAACAAGCTAGGTCAATTTATTTACGACCGTTTAATTAAGTACTGGATGGAGGGACCAATCGTCGTCATGGTTTGGCAGGGGCCAAATGCAGTTACGGTTGCCAGAAAATTACGTGGTCACACTATTCCGGCTTTAGCAGTCCCTGGAACTTTACTTGCTCAGTTTTCTTTTGACTCTTCTCCCCTTTCATCATCTCTTGACCGAGTCGTTAAAACCTTTATTCACGCATCAGGGTCAGTCGAAGAAGCCGAACGGGAAATTAAATATTGGTTCAAAGATGAAAAATTTAAGGAATATGAGAGAGAAGTTGATAATTTATATTTAAAATAATGAATAAACAAAAAGCCTTGCTAATCATCAAACCCGATGGTGTCCAACGAGGTTTGATTGGAAAAATAATTTCTCGTTTTGAACAGGTTGGTCTGAAGATCATTGGACTTAAATTTGAAATGGCTACGTCCGAAAAAGTTATCACCCATTATCCAGAAACCGAGGCTTGGTTTAAAAAGGTCGGAGAACGGACGTTAACTAATTACGCAAAAAAGGGTCTTGACGCAAAAATAGCTTTTAAAACCGATGATGCCGTCTCGATTGGAAAGATTGTCAAAGGTTGGCTGGTCACTTATTTCCAGGAGTCCCCTGTTTTTATGGCCGTCGTTGAAGGATATGATTGTATCGAGATCGTCCGTAAACTTTCCGGAAACACGATTCCAGTTTTAGCAGCTCCGGGAACTGTCCGTGGTGATTTTTCCCACGACACAATTGATCTAGCTAACGAGCAAAACAGACCTCTCAGAAACATTATTCACGCATCAGACGCCCCTGAAGATGGCGAAAAAGAAGTTAGTCTATGGTTTACAAAAGAAGAATTATTTTCCTACGAACTGGCTGGGGAAAAGTTTATGTACAAATAATTTCTCAATTTTACTTTCAAAATCTTTAAGATCTTTATTATTCGTCAAAGTATAGTCACAATAGTCTAAACACTTCCCAACCTGCTGTCCAGATTTATATTGACCAACACCAATATCACGTCTGTCGATTTTTAGAAAATCTTCATATGTTTTAGGGTCCCATTGTTTTCCACGGGAAAGTAATCTTTTAAAACGAAGTTCCCGATTTGCTTTTACTCCAATTAATATAAAGCTATGATTTTTTTTCAAAAATACTATCTCGGCAGGATTACGGATCCCCTCAATAACAATTGAGGTCTTTTTTTGCTCTTTAATTGCCTCAAACAAGCGGCGGGCCAAGACTTCATCGCCATACCCTCGTCGCAATTCATCACCCAGGTCCTGAAGCGTCTGGCGGGTAAATTTTTGTATTCCTTTTTTTTTCAATTCCTCATGAACGATTGAAGATAACGAATAAGAAGTAAAACATAGTTGACTAGTTAAATAGTTGACTAGCACTCCTTTACCGGCAGCGATCTGGCCAACGACACCTATAATAACATTATTTTTCATTTTTAATTTTTCATTTATCATTGATTTTTCATTTGTTTAGTTTTCATTGAAAAATGTAAAATAAAAATTCATTGAAAATTGAGAAATGAAAATTGAAAATTAAAATCCATACATTCTCTTAATCATTTCCAAAATCTTCTCTCCCCAAAACAACATCGTCACAGTTCCGATTACTAAAAACGGCCCAAATGCAATCTTGCTTTTTAACTTTTTGTTCTTAAATATTATAACAACCAGACCATAAATTGCGCCCGTGACAAATGCGATGTATAGAGCCAGGAAACCAGCCTGCCACCCTAAGAGAAAACCCATAATTGCCGATAAATACACATCACCCAAACCCATGGCCCGTTCGCGAGAAATAAAATAAATAAGAAAAATTGGAAAAGATACTATTAAACCTGATAAAACATCTCGTCCCAATATCTGGATTCCCGCCTCCGCGGGAATGATAAATTTCAACAACAAACTAAATACAAACAACGCTAGTAAAATATAGTCAGATATTAAATGATATTTAAAATCCGAAACAAATATTACTATCAAACAAGAAATAATCCCAAACAATAATAAAGTTTGAAAATTGAAAATTGAAAATTCACTGAAAAATGAAAAATGAAAATTGAAAATTAGAAGGAAAGATATTCCTGTTATCATTTCAATCAACGGATACTGAAAACTCAGCTTTTTTCTACAACATCTCGTTTTTCCCTTCAAAATAAAATATGATAAAACTGGAAACATATCGTACCAGACGATTTTTTTCCCGCAAAAATCACAATGTGACCGACCGTTGATACCTTCTTCCTTAGGCAATCGGTCAATTAAAACATTCAAAAAGGAGCCTATAGAAGCCCCAAGAATAAAAATAAACGATCCAAAAAATATTTTTTCCATCGGTAATTTTAATATAACAAAATTTTTCCAAATTATCCAATAGACCTATAAAACTTAAAATTTTAGGCTTGGTAAAGCCAAATAAATATATTTATTTTTTGTTTTTTTCTTGAAAATACTTATTCAACTTTGATAAATTTTCATAAGCTAAATAGTACTGACCGTTATCGATCGCTTTTTGATAATATTCTTTGGCTTTTTGATAGTTTTTTTCACGTTCGTAAATTACTCCCAGGTTGTTCCAGTTCACCCACCAATACGGAGCTAATTTGACGGAAGTTTCAAAATATTTTTTCGCTCTAGTATATTCTCCAACCCTAAATAGCTCCACTCCCATATTATTTTGCAGATCAAAACTACTGTCGTGTCTTATATCACGGCTAAATAAACTCAAACCATTCCTCCAATCCATAATTCTAATAAAACTCCTACCAGAAAATATTAAAATTATGATTATGGTTATCGATAATGTAATAATTCTTAATTTTTCACTCTTAATTTTTAACTGTGTCATCATTGCACCTCCCATTCCTAACAGCCCAATCATCGGAAAATATAACCACCGTTCGGCAACCGTCATATTCAACGGAATGATCTGCAAGTGAGGCAGTAGTCCAATCAAAAACCAGAGAAAGAAAAAGATAAAAACTTTATTTTTAGTTTTTATGATATAAGCAACTGCTGAAATAAAAATAAATATTTCTAAAATTAATGGGGACCAAAAATTCCTAAAATCAATTGTCCGAACTACCCAATGTTGAGCAATCGCCAAATCCATCGGGTAAATAAATTTGCCTAAATAATACAGAACAATCATCGGGATATTAATTAAACGAGTTGTTAGAGAGACTCTCATAATGGGAAAAAGCCCCGGTCCCTGAGTGTAAAGATTTCCGCCGGAAATTCTGAATAAAAAATATCCTATCAATAAAATTACCGCCAAAACAGAATAACTGATTAAAACCGTTCGGTCTTTTTTTCTGAAAATAAGCAAATAAAAAAATACCAAAGGGAAAAAAACGATCGCTGTTTCTTTCATCAATAAAGCCATCAACAATAGAAATGTTCCAAAAAAAATCTGATGATAATTGATGTTTTTACCAACAAACAAATATAATCCCACCATTCCCGTCATCGTAAACGTAATTTCCTGCATCGCCGATGCAAACGAGACTGCTTCAACAAGCGCCGGGTGAACAAGAAAAATAATCGCCAAAATCAGTGAGATCGTTTCCTTGAAAAATCGCTTGAACAGATAAAATATTAATATCGCTGTAACAACGTGAAAAATTAATTGAAAAAAATGAAATACAAATGGCTTGCTTCCAAAAATATTATAAATACCCCAATAAACAACCGAAATTACCGGGCGAAAGTAGGCATTTGATTGTACAGAGGTTCCGGTTTGGAACATCACTTCATCGTCCCAAACAAAACCGTTGAACAAAAGGGGGAAATAAATCAATAAACCTAAGAAGATGATGACCCATGTTTTCTTCATTATTCATTAGTTTGAATATACTTGTTAACATCAATTTCACCCCATTGACTTTCCGGAACCCAAAGATTTTTAAAATGTCTAAATTCATTCCAACCAACTGACATTAATCGAGTATCTATACCCTTGTTTATAAGCAAAAGAGCCATTTCTTTTGATAGGACCGATGAAGTTGTGTCGCCATAAATAATAATTTTTTTCTTATTTAACTTTGATGTATCTTTTTTTAATTGATCAATGGAATAGTTAAAAGCTCCTTTTATATGGGCTTTTTTATAAGACAAACTGTCTCTAATATCTACTAGAACTATTCTTTTGTCACCACTGTCAATTAGTTTGAGTAAAACTAAAGGATCAACATAAAGATATTTCTCTAGCTCAATAAGTTCTTTGATTTTTTCTTTTGGAGCGTTCTTTTCTTCGATCAAAGTAACAACTTCTTTCTTAGAAACGTTCTTTTTATTTTTAAATAGCAAGGGAAAAAAATAGATTAATAAAAATACCGTCAAAAAACTCACCAAAAAAGGTAAAACTAATTCCTTAATTGGATTGGTTTTAATTATATTTTCTTTTAATTTTTGCGTTTTCTTCATTTTTACTTTAAAACTTTATAGACTTTATAACTTTATAAACTCCTTTATTCATATCTCAGTGCATTTAAAGCCGAGGTCTTTTTGGCTCGATAGGCCGGATACAGACCTGTTAATAATCCTACCACAAAAGCACAAATTATAATGAAAGCAACGAAATACGGAGGAAGATAATTTAGTTGAAGAAAGCCCTGACCCTTTGATATGGCAATAATTGAAATCAATATCGAAAATAGTTCACCGATAGAAAATCCAAATATCAGCCCACCAATACCACCGGACAAGCCCATGATCATCGCCTCTGCCAAGAAAAGATCTTGAACTTCATCAGATACCATTCCGATTGCCTTCATTCCTCCGGTCTCACGAGTACGCTCTAATAAAGAAACCGTCAGGGTATTAAACATTCCAAGCGAGGCAACACCAAGGGCGACCATTCCAAGGACCGCCAATAATAGCCTTAAGTTACTAAACAAGCTTTCTATCTGCTTGACAGTATCATAGGTCGATGAAGTCCTCAAACCCATCGATTCAATATCTTTTCTAATTTTTGGAAGGTCATTTTGATTTTTTAGTATTAACTTAAATTGAGAAAAATTTTTTATCCCTAATTTTTGAATATCAGAAAATGGTACATAAAAATAAGTATTATTAGTATCATCAATCACTCCAATAATTTTGTACTCCACTTCCGAAGTTAATACCTTACCGTCAATATCAGGCATTAAACTTTTAACAATAATGAAGGATGATTTAAAAGTCGTACCAATGGCTTTATTAATATCTATATTTAAAAGATTCAAAAAGCCAGAGGAGACAACCGCCTCTCCGTCCGGTTTATGTATGAATTTTAACGTCTCAACTTGTTTTTTTTGAGCCGATGAAGACGCTTGCAAAGCCACTGTTTCAATCCCCGCCTCGTCAGTGGCAACCAGTGATTCATCGTAAATAGCCGATGAAGACGCTTCAGCTGAATCCGAAGCCGCTAAAACATCATCAGTAAATACAACCTCAGCACTTCCGGTTGAAATTCCAAGCACAGAACCAAAACTATCATTAACTAAAATAATAATATCTTTTTGTTCAACACAAGCCTCTTCCCATCTTTGTACACCATTATTATCCAAAGTTGGAATCATGTTTCCGTCAGCTTTTTTTTCAAAAATTGGAAATTTTGCTTTAACCCATTTACCCAAGTAAACATTATTTTTTTTATCAAAGCCAATCCGACCGTTTTGTGAAAAAGGATAATAGTCGGAGCCCCAATATTGATACCCGGTATAGCCTCCCGAGATCCTTGTTCCATAGCCAACCATCTTGCTGCTTGTTGAACAACTTGTCCAAATTACAACCGGTTTCTCCGGACTAAGATTAAAGGAAATTGCTTGACTTATTATCCGCTCATTAATGACTCCGTATTCCATCTTTGTTTCTGAACCTGCCACCTGACCATTTTCTTGAAAATTTAGACTTAATTTTTCATTCAATGAAACGTTATTAGCGAACGCTTTCCCTTTCAAGAATTTAATATTAATTCCATTTAATAAATAGTCTTTGGGAACGGCATAGGCTAAAATATCGGTTTGGGCACGTTTATAGTTGATTCTTCCAACAACCGAAATAATAGGAATAGCAAAGGTCTTTTCTTTGATTTTATTTATTTTATTAAAGATATTTTGATTTAATCTCAAAGCCGTATTTTCTCCGGCAGAAATATCTATCATTTTTAGTTCATTTAAACCGGCTACTTTGCTAATTATCAATCTTTCGATACCGTATCCAAAAGAAAGTAGTAGAACAATTGCTCCGACTCCAACTGACATACCAAAGATCGTAATAAAAGATCGGGTCTTTTTTATCATCATATTTTTGTAGGCCAGTTTGATTAGGTAGATCCTTTCGACTTGAGATGAACGACCCGATTCTAATTTATAGATAAAAATCGTCAATAATTTTCCGAATTTATTTTTCCAAAAAATACCAATCGCTTTCAATAGGTTACCCAGTAATGGAATTCTTTCAAATAATCCATAAACTTTTTCTATCAAGAATATTAAAAGTAAGACAAAAAAAGTTATAAAAAGATAAATAGTATGAATAATGCCCGGAATAGATTTAATAAAAGCCTTAAAATTACTTAGCCAATTTTTTATATTAAACGTTTTTTTTACTTCCATATTATAGTTTTAACTTCTTTAAAAAATCACGGTCACGGACATTAGATTCTCCCCCACCAATTTCTTTTTTACCTGAAAAAGCTTTTGTTTTGGTATTTTTATTGACCTCTATCTCTTCAACAACCTCACCGTCTAACATGTGATAAATTTTGGTCGCATATTTTAAATATTCCAAATCGTGTGTGACCATAACAATGGTTTTTCCAAGATCAACTAATTTTAAAAATGTTTCAAGTAATTCACGTCCGGACACAGTATCTAAGTTCCCGGTCGGCTCATCGGCAATGATCATTAATGGGTCAATACTTAGGGCGCGGGCTAAAGTAACCTTTTGCTGCTGTCCTCCTGACAGTTCATTAGGCATATAATCTGCCCATTTATCCATACCCACCAATTCAAGATTTTTCTTAGCTCTTTCCATTATTTGCTTCTCATCAATATGAAGCAGATTGAGCGGGAAACAAACATTTTCAATAATATTTAAGGCTGAGATCCATAATGGCTGCTGAAAGACCATCCCAACGTGATATCGCCTATACAATGCCCTTTCATCTTCGTTTAATTTATAAAAATCTTTTCCTTCAACCAAAACCTGGCCGGATGTAGGCGGTTCTAGACCTAGAATACAGTGAAGTAAGGTTGATTTTCCGCAACCTGATGGGCCGAAAATAACGGCAAACTCTCCCTGTTTTATTTTAATATTAATTCCCTTCAAAATACTTATTTCACTATCTCTCATTAAAAATGATTTTTTCAAATTGGCAATTTCTATGATGGTTTTGTTAGAATCTTTTATCATTATTTTTTTATATTTAAATTATTTAAAAATCCAAATGTTTTTGACAGGTTTTCGATGACTAAAGTTAATGCATCTTTAGTTGATTTGGGTGTAATTATAACTGTATCAAATGATTGTCCAATGTTTACAGCTTTATCTTTTGAAGATGCCCGTAAATGATAAATTTTTGCGGCCGTAAGTCCGGTTATTGTCACTGTGTGATTAGTTGTCAAATTACTATCTTCCTGGGTTGTTTGATCATAGCTTGTCCCTGTCCCTTGAGCATATTCGACCTGAGTCGTTGCCGGTTCATCGGTATCCCAAGAGACAACGATCTGTGCTTTAGCACTATCCCCGACCCCAACGATCGTTGCCTCGACATTCATATTTTGAATTTCCGGAGCTCTCATATCATTTGAGGTCTTGGCTTTTCTCGTCTCAGCTTTAGACTCATTTCCCGCGCTATCTTTTCCTTTAATAAGGAAAGTATATTCGGTATCATCGTTCAAATTCTTCAAAATAACTTCATGATTTTTTTTCAAAGCCAAACTGATTGAGTCAATCGCCCGCTCTGGATAGGCGGTCGGATAATAAGAGATTACAGACGATATTAAGGTGTTAGATGTCCAAAGTAATCTCATAGTAGCCGTCGCCATTCCCGATACTTGCTGAAGTTTTAAATTTAATATCTTTGGCGTTGGTAAAGTCTCAAAAGTATAATCATCGCTGTAATAAACATTTCCTTCTTCATCTTCTCCAGCAATCCGAAGATGATAAGGCGTGCCTTCAGTCAAACTATCCAAAACTACTGTATAGCTTGATTCGCTGGTTGAAGTTGATAAAGAATTAGTTGCCCCATAACTGATCGTTTTTCCGTATTGAATCGTAGCTTTGACGGAACTTTTTATAGTGAAATGTACATAAGCTGAATTAATATTGACATTAGAAAATTTAACTGCGGAAACAAATGGAGCCGCATTGGTAACTAAACTGTATTCATCAGAGCTGCCGGTATTTCCATCTTCATCCGTCCAAAGTACTTTGTAGTAATACGTTGTTCCCGGATCAAGTCCCGTAAGAATAATTGTGTGAGAGGCTAACTGAGTAGACGATCCAACCTCTTCCCCATAACTACCGGATGTTTTCCCATATTTGACAAATGAACTTGCGGTGCGGGCAGTTGACCAACCGATCGTGGCTGTTTTTGTTTTAACACTTGCGGTTGGTTCACCAACTAAAGTTGGAGCAACACGCCAACGCCCATCAGGAAAAAGATTAACCGTGTCAGAAACGGCTGAACATTCGTTAGTTGAGTCGCAAGCTTTAACACAGTAATATTTTTTATCTTGAGTTAGACCTGTGTCAACATAAGACGTTTGAGTTGAAGAGGCAACATAATTAAAGTCGGAAAAATTACTTGTACAAACCGAGTCCTCCACAGCCGACCGATAGATCTTATAGGTGGCAACACCACTTCCTGAGGATTCCGGAGCATCCCAGGAAAGCGCCAATCTCCAGCTTGAAGTTTCTTTGATAGAAACATCGGAAATATCAATATTCCGAGGTATTCCAGGTGCAGATGTGTCTGCTGTAAAAGTGACCTTTGCATAATTCAAATAATCAATATTTCCGGCTTCATCCTTAGCAACAACATAAAAAACATTATCTCCTTTTTGGGTAGCATAAGAATCGGTCGTTAAATATGTATCTGACAAACCAATTTCATTAACATTGTTTCCGGTTGGAAGAGCATTAATTGAATAGTAATATCTTAAACCCGATTGTGCTCCGGAAAAAGCCTCTGGGACGTCCCAAGCAAAGGCAAATTCATTAACAGTGTTCGAGGCACTTCCGTCTGTTGGAACTGTAACTTCTAAATTAGTTGGTTTTGACGGCGCCGTTCCTGAATATTTATATATTTGGGTTGCATAAGTTGAAACATAATTTCCAGCATTATCACGAGAACGAACGTAAAAAGTATTATTCTCTCCATCATCGTATGCAAGAATCCCACTGGCAGTAGCTGTGCCATTAGCATCCATCGTTGTTAAACATGTTTCTGGAGAATATTCGTCTTCAGCTGTTTTATATTTATAACAATATGCTGCGATTAATGAAGCGCTATCGGTTGCCCCTTTCATTGTAAAATCGTAGTCGTTAATCGATGTATATCCGGGTGGATTAACGCTGATCGTTACCGGATTCGTTGGTGCATCCGAATCAAACTTGTAAATAAACGGTTGCCAGTTGGTAGCGGAAAAATTTCCATCGTCATCAATTGTTTTAATTCTTAGATAATAAGTACTGCCTGAAGTTAGACTCGCAGCCGTGTAAGTTGATGCAGTCGTTAAAGTTCCGCTGGTTGAGGCATCAACCGTTGAGTCGGTACCGAAGTATACGTAGTATCCAGCTATACCTGATCCACCAGTGCCGTCCGTCGCACCACCCACAGCTTCAGCATCCGGCCAATCAAAATTTGGAGTTGTGTGATTGTACCAAGAATTAGTTGTAATTGAGGCACTTTGGGTAGCGGTTGAGTATGAAGACAAAGTCGTTGGGTTGGTCGGAGCACTGACATCCTGATAATAGTATATATTATAGTCGGAAATTGTTCCCGAATAAATACCATCTGATGACGCCATAGCAAATTTAACTTTTAGATATTGATTGGCAGTTGAATTAATTTTATATGTATAAGTTGTCCCGACGCTTTTCACTTCTGAGGCTTCTGACCAATCCGACCAAGTAGTATTGTCTGAAGAACTACTTGTATAGACAGTCAAAGTTGAATTGGTGGCAGACGTGTATGTAATACTTAGATTTGCGTACTTATAAGTGGCAGTCAGATCATGACTTGGTGAAATATAACTCCCACTTTCCTCAAAGGCAGAAGTTGATGTTGACATCACGTATGTATAAAGTCCGTTGGAAAAAGTATTAGTGCCGGCTCCGGCTATAACAAAAATTTTATCGGTCCCATTTGAAGCACCTGATCCGCCGGTATAAATTTGAGCAGGCGCATTTGCTATTGCCGTCCAAGTATTGTTAGTTATTGAATATGAAAAACATTCATTACTATTACCACCTCGACATACATATAATAGATCTCCTCCACCATCAACCAAAAATCCATCATTGTAAACGAGCTTTCCTACCGGTAAATCAGCAACCAACGGGTCACTCCAAGTATTAGCACTTGTATCATATCGATAAAAACTGATTGTATTCTGTCCTCGAGGAGTATAGATATATCCGTTTTTGTAGACCAAATCGGACCCATACTGTAACGTTCCCGGAGAATTAGTTCTTGATTCCCAACGACTTCCTGCCGTCCCTTGAGTATCATAACGATAAAAAGATACAGTTGCTCCACCACGGTTCCAATATATATATCTACTACCATCATAAGTCATTGAAGAACCTTCTCCTGGATCAAGTGGAGGTGGATCGGTTGCAACTTCACTCCAAACATCGGTTGCAATATCATATACATAAAATTTCCTAAAAATATTGCTGATGGTAGCATAAATTTTATTATTTGTAGAATCATAGACTAATTCTGCTCCTGTATAAAAACCAGCCGGTGCATCGGCCATTTTTGTTGATGTCCCAGTTGAAGAATTATAACGGACGAATAAATTATCATAATTTCCCCGGGTGATATAAAAATTGTCTCCGTCACCTTTGATAATGTCTGCACCATATCCATACGTTCGATAATCTCCCCCTCTAAACCAGCCGTCAAAAAGTCCGACCGTCGGAACCAACCATGAAGATTTGGCAATATTATATTTGTAAAAACTTTGGGTTGCTGCTCCACGAAGCGTATAAAGACTACCGTTAACATTTTTCATTGACCCACCCCAGCTAATAGCAATTGGAACATCCGGTAAACTACTCCATGTCTGGGTACTAATATCATATTTATAAAAGAAAGTCTTATCCCAACCTTCTAAGAAATAAATAGCATTTGAAGTACTATCATACTCTATTTGCGATCCGTAATAAGATAATGTGGGCGTATTGGTCAACTGCGTCCAACTGTTACTACTGATATTATAAGCAGCAAAACCCGATCTTGTATTTCCTTGAGTGACATAAATTGTATTGTCCCCATCATAAGCCATATCACTACCTTCATAAACTAAGTTATTTACCTGGACGGTCGGTGATCCAAAATCTACGTTCGCCAATGTATCCCATGTATCCGAGCTGGTATCATAACGCATAAAAGTATCATCACTATTTCCCTTCATCGCGTAGATATAATGACCGCCATCATAGATCATTGAGGCACCATAAGATAACTGTTGAGGCGCGTCGGTTGCGTTGGCATCGCTCCAAGTACCAGCTGCAATATCATATTGCCAAAATGATGAAGTTCCGCTTCCCCGCCAACCGTAAAGATAACCGGATGGGCCCCTCGACTAATCCTCCTCCCCAGTAGACTGAAGCCGGCGCCACTCCTTTAGTACTCCAGACATCAGTCGCCACATCATATTCATAAAAAGTCGTTGTATTATAACCGCGGAAAGTATAAAGTTTGTTGGATGAAGAAACATAGGCAAATTTTCCTCCCGCATAGATACTGGCCGGTGGCATGCTCAATCTTTCCTGTTGCCAAAAGCCTGCTTTTGAAGAAAGTTTTATCTGATCACCGGTTATAGCTACATTAGTCGCTGTCCCACCGGAAAAATCACTACTTAAAGTTTGTGTAATACTTTGAGGGGGAGATACACCATTGTAAACGTACGTAAACCCTGTGGTTGCGTCGCTAATATTTCCAGCTGTATCTTTTGTTTTAAGACGAAGATAATAGGTTGTTCCGGTTGTCATTTCCAGAGTCGTTGTATAATTGGCAGTCGTTTGATAATTACCTGCAGTTGCTGGATCAGCCGAGCTACTGGTACCATAATATAGATAATAGCCGGCAACGCTTGTTTCTGCATCGGTCGCCCCTGTCCAACTGAAATACGGTTGATGATAACCATAACTATTCCCCGACGTTAATGTCACTCCCCCAACTGCCTGTGATTTACCGGTAATGGTAGTTGGATTAGTCGGGTCATTTTCATCACCGGTATAATTTACCACTAACGAATAAATTACAGACGTTTGAGTTCTATCTGAAGTGGCGTTGAGCGTTGATCGAATTTGCAAATATCTATTTGCAGTTGAAGAAATTGTCGTACCACTAACCGTTGCCCAATCTGACCAAGTAATTTGGTCACTACTTGTCCTTGTTTCAAAAGAAATACTTGAATCACCAGGTGCTGAAACGGATGAAATAAGTGAAGTAAAACTGGTAACATAGCTGAGGTCAAGAGTATTACTCGTCCAAGTACCGCTTGTTTGGTAATTATAGGCTCCAGGAGTAAAGCTGTGCATCCAAATTAAGTTTTGGCCACTTATAGAATACAAAACACCGTTGACAGTATCTGTTTCCAATGACCCGCCATTGTATGGGCCAATATCATAAGCCAACGCCGACTGAAGGTCAGGTAACCGCCTCCATGTATTTGAAGCGATCATATACTCGTAAAACTCATTTTTATAGTAACCGGCTTGAGCATAAATTTTTCCGTTGTAATAAGTTATGTCCGTTCCTGGGTAAGGAGTAAATGGTATATCATTCACGACCGTCCAAGTATTTGAGGCAATCACGTATTTTAATATCTTTGTCATTCCATTACCCGGAATATAGTAGATATCCGTTCCATCGAAAAGTAATCGTGCCCCGTACCCAGCTTCGGCATCATCGGGCAGATCGGCGACTGATGCATCATCCCAAGTATTTCCGGAAATACTATATCTCATAAAAGTCCGTGTCAAAGAGCCACGGGTCGCATAGATAAAATCTCCAGAACCTGGATAAGTCAAAGTTCCACCATAGTAAATATTCACGGACGTGTCAGATAACGAAGTCGACCAGGTATTTGCAACCGGATCATAACTATAAAAAGATCTAGTATTACCTCCTCGGAAAAAATACAAAAGTCCGTTAGCAACGACTCCTTTTGTATCGTCGTTAAAAGTCGCCGGTGTATTGGCTAAAGCGGCATCCCAGGCGTTGGTTGCTACATTGTACCGGTAGAAAGTTTGGGTATTATTTCCCCTGGGAAAATATAAATAGCCGTTATAATAGACCAAATCGGCTCCATAACCAGGTGTGTTTGGCAAGTCGGCGGGCCCAGCATAAGTACCGGCCGTCGGATTATATTTCCAGAAATCATACGTTCCGTTTCCACGGAAAACATAGACCGTATCGTCGCTACTGTTGTAAATCGCTCCTACATAACGGGTTGCCTGGGGAGTGTTGGTCAAAGTCGTCCAGGTATTTGAGGTAATATTGTATTTATAAAAACTTTGAGTCCCTTGATCTCTTGTAATAAATATCTCGTCATTTTTTATAGCAATCTTATGATCTTCATTTAATGTGCCCGGGACAACTACCATAGCCGCTCCACCTGTAGTTGTTGTATACCAAGCGTCAGCAGAAATATTATATCGATACATAGTATTTGAGCCATAACCACGTGGCGCGTATAAATTGCCACTGTAATAAACTAATCCTGATCCTACGTATACAGTCGCCGGTGTGCTTGATTTCACATCCCAAGTATTGTCCGCCGGATCATATCGCCAAAAGTCAGAAGTGGCCGTTCCCCGAAGCGCATAAACATATGTTCCATCAGTTGCTAGAGATGAACCTCCGTATATTAAATCCGGAGCCATCGTTTTTTCCTCCCAAGTATTGTTGATGATTGAATATCTTGAAAATTCTTTTTGGTAACCGCCAAAGATTGCGTAGATATAATCTCCTAAGACGACTAAATTAGCGCCCTGATATGCATAATGAGGAGCAGATGCCAAAGTTTGCCAACGGTTTTCATTGGGTAGATATCGGGCAAAATAATTATCCGAAGAAGCAAGTAGATAGACATAATTTCCGTCCGAAACAATCGCAGATTGATCGCTTAACAACACATCAGGTGTCCTCCAAGCTCGCGGTCCCCAAGAACCATTTGGATTTAATTTGATTTCCCCTTCTTTTGATTTTGATTCAACATTATTGTAATATCCTCCGTCAAAATCCACTTTAGAGCTTATTGTATGACTGGCCGCTTCAACTTTTTGGGGAGAAAAATATATTAAATACTGCCATGGAACCAATACCACGATCAACATGATGATATTGAAAATTAGTCTTGATAGTTTTTTTATATATCTTTTTTTAACCATAATTAATCATTTCCGAGACAACTTTTTTTAATCTTTCTTGACTGATTAGCTTTGTATTAAGCCTCCAATTTAATCCCCGGCCGTTTTCAGATTTTCCCCAAGGGATAACGATTGTTTCTCCATTTATTTTATGGCGTACCAATGAAGAAAATACCCCGCCTAAAGCCTTACCTTCCTTACCGATTGATTTTGACGAATTAGATGATGATATCAGCCCTTTAGGGCTTTTTGACAACAAAAACAACGCCCTTAACTGAGAAGGGCTCAAGTGATGTATGACTTTTTCAATAAAATCCATGACTATTTTGAGTATAGAGTATCTACTTATTCTATGTCAAGGACATATTCTTCATAGTCTTTATAGACCTTATCAACTTTATAAACTTTAAGAACTTTATTAACTTTGTAGTCTTTATAGTCTTTAATAACTTTATTATCTATCTCATCTATTACGTGTACTTTACATTCAAATTTTGAGATTTTATCTTTATTATTTCTTCTTAAACGTATTTACGAAGCCATTTGAAAACAAATATGAAGATAATGATACTTGCGGCTATAAAAAATGTTTTCAAACCCGACGACTTATAAGTTGCTGTTATCTGATAATCACCCGGCTGATTCACCTGAATTCCAATAAAAAACGGAAAAATCGGAAAAGCTTTTACTGTTTTTCCGTTGATGGTGACATTCCAGTTCGGATGAAAGGTTTGTTTTAAGATCACGACACAATTATTACATTGATCTTTTAATTTGAAATTAACCGAATATCCTTGCGGAAATTTTTTTTCAACCTTGTTTAATAAAGTTTGTTCAAATTTTTCCTGAGTTGAGTACATGGGATTTTCGTGCCAGATTACTCTGTTGCCATTAAAAGTATTCTGTCCATCCATTTTCATAACTGTATCCACGAACGTGAAGTTTTCATTGTTTAAAGCAATCACCGGATAATTTTTGTTTTGATACATCGGACTACCAATCCAAATATGAGTTATATTGACAAGATTTTCTTTTTTTGCCGCAACTTCCAGACTACTTTTACCCAATGTAAACCAACCTTCAGAATCGATTTTATAGAGGCTGAATTTGCCTTTTTTGATAACCAGTTTGGCAAACTTAGGAGCTTTTTTATCGACCGGTAAAACCAGATAGCCAACGTTATAAAGTTCATAAGACCTAATATTTTCCTCATCAAAGAACTGTTCGGTATCGGAATTTGGTGACCAGCTTTCCGGTAAAAATCCAATGATCGGAAAACCGTCACCGGAAAGAGTCATATAGATTTGCGTGTCCCCAATCCTAAAATCTCTCCCCCAGTTACCGGGCCGTCCGGCATAAATCCGGGCCGAAGGTAGTTCTTTTAATTTGGTAGTGATCGCCTGATAATCGTTAATATTTTTTTGATAATCGACATTCGATCTGGCAATCCAAGTATCGTTGTCTTTGGCGTAATTAACAATTGGTTTTTCGATTAAATAAATTGAGAATGAGATTAAAATTATTAAAAGAACAACAAAAGGCCATTCAAGAACGCGAAGATACCTTTTTAGAAACAATCGCCAGGGGCCCCCATGGGGGTGTGGCGGTTGAAAAAAACGGTATCGAGCGTTTGTAATGCTCTGTAATATTGAATATAAAAATCCACTGGCGAACAACAATCCCGCAAACTGGACCATGACGATCACCCGGTGCAAATGATACTCGCTTAGACCTGGAATCAGGTTGACCAATGGACCCAAAACATCACGGCCAAGGAAGAAAATAAAATATAAACAGAAAATCGTAACCAGATATCGGTTAAGTTTATTCTTTGATAGTAAGCCCCAAAACACTCCTCCGATAATAACGATCGTTAGAAACGGAAATCGATTAAAGTCGAATAGATCACCGTTGGACAACCAAATAATTATCTGGCTCACCCCCCACGAGTTAAACTTCCAGATTGGATCCCAGAGAGAAAAATTGCGATACTGGGAAGTGCTGAAAAACGGAAAGATAAAATATAATAATGTTAGAAAGGTTAAAAGTATAAAGGTTAGAATTCGCTTTCCCGTTTCATACCATTGATCAAGTGAAAACAACCAAAATACTGGATAGGAGAATAATAATAAATAGAACATTCCAAAATGGGCTTCAGCGAGCAAGAAATTAAACAAAATCGCTTTCCCAAGATTTCTTTTGGTCTTTAAATAATCAATTCCGTAGCCAAAAGCTAAAGGCAGTATAAATACCGCCAAAAGTTGTGTAAACAATCCCCACCCTCGCCAAAGAAAGCTGGGAGCGTCCAATCCATAAAGTCCGTCCGTAAAGATCGCCTGAGAGAAAAAAGCAAAGATCACTCCAAACCCAGCGGAAAACCCCATTATTATTGCCCCAAAGAAAAAACTTACCGGCAACAAAATAATAAGTAGTGTTCTAATGATGACCATCAGTTTAAAGGTAGAAATTGGAACAATAAAGCTTAAAAGCGAAATAGTCGCCTCCGGCAGATGGGAATAGTAAAGGGAAAGTGGAAAACCCTCGGCCCAGCGCTCGTTCCAGCTATCCAAAAGATACAAGGGTGAAAGTTTCCCTTTAAAAACTTCTTTCCAAATATTTTTTGCCTCGTCAATTAGAGCGAAGTGAAAAGCCCCGTCATTCGGGTCGGAAAGAACCTTAAATTCACTACGGTAGAGGTAGAAGTTGAATAAAATAATAACAAGTAGCAATATGTAGGGAAGATATTTTTTTATTGTTGGAATGAGTTTCATAATTTATTTTACCCTCTTGTAAAGGTTAATCTGACTATCAATCTTTTGATAATGATTCTCTATATACTTATCCAACCCCGGCTCAAGAGTGTAAAACTTTATCGGATCATCGATCACTAAATATGGTACTTTATTTTTTTCAAAAGAATCAATGTGTTTTGGAAATGTATTCTTCACGGACGAAAAAGTATCAAAATTATTTAATTGGTCGTCATATACAGAAAGAGGGTAAGCGATCGGACGAAATAAAATACTCGGAAAAATAGCCGCATTTTGTGGCACCTTTGACCAAATTGGTGCAAACTGGGAAATCTGAGGTTCTGACCGAAAGACAGTTCTGGCATTATTGGCCTGAACGCTGACATAAACTAATATTAAAAATATAATAAAAAGCCCGCTTTTAAATAATTGATGGAAAAAACCGGACGGAAATTTATTAAAAATGAGGTCTTCAAGCATTACTGCCGCAAACAAAGCTAGCAGCCATTGAAAAGGAATATAATATTGAATAAAAACCATCGACAGATTAAGTAAAAATAAATATTGAACAACCAAACCAACCACAAGAATTACCTGCACAAGCTGTTTCTTATTATTGATATTTTTTAATTTCAGATAGGCGCCGGCTGATGCCAGCAATGGCAACACCCAAACATATGCCCACGTCAACGGTTTCCCCATCAATCCGTAGATAAAACCGTTGTTGGGCTGATGAAAAAATCCATAGGGTACTTGGTTAGTCATCAGACTAGGTAAAGAGAAAGAAAAAATAAATACCTGTTCAATCATCGAAAAAAATGACCCGTTAAAAAGATGATAGAGACAAAATAAAAATACAGATAACACAAAACCATCTAATAATAATATAAAATTTTTAAACTCCCGATTCAAAACGCAATAAATTCCATATATTACAAAAAGTGTCGCTAACTGGGGGGTAATTTTTATCAGTGTAAGAAATGAAAGTCCAAAAACTGTACCCGAAAGAAACAAGAGTGGCTTTGAAGATTTAAAAAAACCTATTACAAAGATAAGGAAGCCAAGAATATAAAATATCATCATCAGATTATCCGGCCTTATTTGCATCGAAGAAAAGACCGTGAAAGGATCAAACAAAAAAAGAGGGATAAACAAAAGCGCCGTTCTCCGATTAAATACTTTGTTAATAAATAAGACGGTCAAAGTTACTCTAACAGCAAATAACAACACCATGAAGATCCTTATCTTGCCGAGGGTAGCAAAGGAAAAGCCAAACAATAATAAAACAGGAATGAGGGCTCTATGAAAAATGCTGGAAAAGAAAAAAAAGAATGAGGTATAAGGTTTAAGACCCAAGGCGATCAAATAAGCTCTTTGAACGTGATAAAACTCGTCACTGTCATATTGATAATAATAGGCAGATTTTACTATTGAAATAATCAAAAATATCATTGACAAAACTACTACCGCTAATAAAAAATAGGGGATATATTTTCTTAATATTGGTAATAGCTTAATATGTAAATTTAATTGTTTCATTGTTCAATTGTTCTATTGCTAAAAGCGAGACACAGATGTTTTTTGAAAATCGCCAGGGGCCCCCATGGGGGTGTGGCGGTCAAAAAACATCGAGCCGAGCTTTTACCTTAATAGTTCAGGACTCAGCCAGTCCGCATGCAACCCGTTGATACTGGTTCCTTCGGCCCTGATTAATAACGATAATTTGTTAACATTTTTTATGTTGACTGAAACTGTTCCCGATATTTCATACTTCCCCATCGGTTTTGACTTATAAAGTTCACGTCCGTCTCCTAATATAATAAACACTGCCTTATTCTGATCCCCAGCTTCCATATCAATCCCAAAATCGGTCGTAAATTTGGAAAATTTTTTTCCTAATCCATAACTGATCGTTGAGTTGGCATGAGCTCCGATCCCTTCGTTATAAAAAAAGTAGTTGTTGGAAAGTCGATTCCAATATTTTACCCCCCGGGCAGACTCGACGGTCATATTGATCATCGGTCTTAAATAATCCTGTTGGGAATCAACCGGTGTAATTTTTGTTAAAGAAATCGGATTTCCTGACAAATAACCGTAATTTATTGTGAGGATTGCTCCCGCAAAAATAATTAAAGAGACTACGATCCATAGATAATTTTTTTTGATAAACGAGGTAAAATATTTAACAAAAAAATAGATAAATATTCCTATCTGGAAAATAGATAGATACCAAGTAAATGAACGGGTGGCCGCCGCCGAAAGTGGCCAATAAACCTGGTCAGGATAGTTTAGAGCCATGCTGATATACATATTTAAGAATATCCCAACTGTGATTGCTGAAAATAAACCAATAACGTGGGCTAATTTTTTTTCTATCTTAAATATGTAAAAGATCAATATAAAACCTAACAGATGAAATAAATAGCGCTCATGACTTTGGGTTAAAAGGTGAAAAAAGGAAAGAACTACAAGAGCTGAAGACAGAACAAATTCTTTTAAGGCTTCTTCTTTTTTGGCTAAAAATATATTCAAAGAAGCGATAAAATAAAAGAGACTGAATAGTAAAAGTCCAAATTGTTTGGCATTCATTGCTCCCAGTAATAAGTTTTTGTCCGAAATACCCATGCCATTTAAGCCCGAAGCCAACCACCAACCATTAAAAGCGTTGAGCGAATACCAGGGAAACCAGTTTGAATTAACAGTAAAGAGATTGATTAGACCGGCCATTTCCCGATTAAACCAGAAAGGGAATGTGATGACGGCGAATGTCCCAAGACTGATGGCTAACGATTTTACTAGATTATTAAACGAATATTTTTTATAAATAAAAAGATAAAAAATTGGAATAAAAATGATGTTTTGTAACTTCATTAGCCAGGCAATCGTGAAAATAATTGAGGCTAATTTTGGTTTTTCATTGATAAAAAAATAAATTGCACCGAGAAATAAAAACAGTCCGAACTGATCAACCTGTCCCCAAATTACTCCATCAAAAAGTACAGCCGGATTCAAAAAAAATAACACAGCCAGTAACCACCCCCATTTCATCTTCAACTTTTCGGCAATTTTAATAATCAGAAAGACCATTCCGATATCAGAAAGAATTATTATTATCTTGAATAAAAACAAATATAGAAGATTATTATCCATCCAGTATTGACTATCGTAAGGACTAGCAAAGAGCTTATAAGCCCTACCTACTAGATCTAAAATGTAGGCAAAACCGGGGGGATAATTGTAATTGGTATTATTAACCAGCCAGATTATGCCTTTATCAACAACTGCTAATCCCCAACCTTTCCAAAAGGCAATATCGGCTTTAAATCCAGGGATTGGAATCAATAATAGACGGACTACAAACCCAAGAACAAGGAGTAAAAAATACATAACTGATCTTATTTTGTATATTCTAGGCTGTTGACGATTCTGTTAAAGACCGTTTTACCTTCAGTTGGAAAGATATCTCCAACGTGAAGTAAATGATCCGTGTCACCTTCGATGACAAAAAAGTAATAATCACTGGTGATTGCGTTACTTCCTTTAACGATATAATTGGCTTTAAATCCTTTTAGACCTTTTTCATTGGTGACCGCTTCTATTTTATTCAAGCTTTTTAAGCCCGAGAAAAATTTCCAATAGTTTTTAACAAACTCTTCCTGTTTTCCGACTAAAGTCTTGTCTCGACTTGAAATCGTCTCAACAGTCAAAAGTAAGCTTTGTTCCGGTGGTAATGAATTAACTTTAAAAGCTACCGCATCAGTTTTATCGTTCAGATAATTTACTGGTTTGAATACGGATGGATATTGGAAAGAATAAGCAAATAATTTTCCTTTATATACTGACCAGTCAGAAGATTCAGCTAATTTGGCAAAGTCAAAAAGTAAAACTGGTTTTTGTGCTTCTGTACCTTTTGGAGAAACGTAGTTGATTCCGGCTGGGAATACCTGTTGTCCTTTATTTTTTGTAGAAACCCAATAATAAACGCCTCCAACAACGGCGACAAAAACAACCAAAATAACGACATTCACTCCTACCAAACTTTTTTTACTCATTTCCTCCGAATCAGTTTTGTTATCCATAATTAGATAATCATAAATAAAAAATATTTTTCTGTCAACCGCATTTTTGTTGTAGAATGATAACAATCTATGAACTGTTATCTCTGCCATCAAACTAATGTTAATTCCGTTTATACAATTAACGATCGGCTGATTTATCGTTGTCAGAACGATGGCCTTTTTTTTGCCATCGATAAAAAATCCGAAAAATTTCAATATAACAACGATTATTTTGGATCGTCTCCCTATAACCAAAAACAAATATTCAATGATCGTTATTTTCAGGAAAAGCTTGATAAGATCATCGGCCTTTCAAATGAAAAACTACCAAACATCCTCGATGTTGGTTGTGGTTGGGGAAATTTTTTGCAGGTCATAAAAAATAACCGTCTACCATATCTAGGGATTGATCTTTCGTCCAGTGCCATTAAAATCTGCAATGAAAAAGGACTCAACTGTCAAAAAGCCGATCTTATCGATCTGAGTAAGATAAAGGGCCAAAAGTATTCGATAATTACTTTTTTTCAGGTCATCGAACATTTGCAAGATCCAATAATTTATTTACAAGCCGCTAAGAAATTATTGAAAAAAAATGGTGTCCTGTTAATCACTACTCCTAATAATAATTCCCCACTGAGACATTTATTTGGACCAAATTGGTCCGTCTATAACACTCCAAGTCATTATTTCTTTTATTCAAAAAATTCACTCCAACAATTGTTAAAGGCTGCAGGATTTACAATTTTTAAAGTAAATGTCGACCATTTCCGATTTTTTTCGCTAGACTATGTTTTGCAAAGGATCTTCAAAAAAAAACTGTCGATCCCACAAATTATCAATTTCCCGATTCCGACCGACCCATGGGGAGATTTGGAAGCGGTTGTTATTAATAAATAATGAAAAAATATTTTATTATTATATTTGCTTATTCTATCCTTTTTTTAAGTTTTATCCCAAATTTTTATGAAGCTTCAATCATCAATCTCCTACCTCCTGACAGGACTATTGTCTGGGGTGAACATAACTACACCTATGATTATAATGTCTATCTCAGTAAGATCCGTCAAGGCCAGGAAGGTCGAATAAGTATCGTTGACAAATATGACAACCACCCGAATCAAAAAGGGGTTTTTCTGCAGATGTTTTATCTTTTGTCCGGAAAACTAACAAAGATATTTGGTCTGACGCCGGTTCTCACCTACCACCTGCTTCGAACCGTTATGGCCGTCCTTTGGATTAGCACGATCATTTTCCTTAATATCTATTTTCTTAAAAATATGTCTTGGGCAAATTTAGGAGTTGTCCTCTCTTTACTGACGTCGAGTTTTCCGGTTTTTTATCAGTTTAACAATCAATGGTGGGTGACATTTTACATGAATTGGTGGCAGGAACTCGATATTTTAAAAAGGATCAGTTTTATCCCTCACGACTCTTTCAGCTATATTACCATCTCGGTTTTGACAATTTTATTGAGCTTGATGAATAAAAATAAAGACAATAAATACTTGTTAATCATTTGCTTACTTTTATTTGTCTCCGTTTTTATCCAACCAAGCAGCGCCCTTTTATTTTTGGCCTCTTGGACTTTATACCATGGGATCGTGGTTCTTTGGTCGGGGTCTTTGGAAAAAGATAAAATTATTAAATTGGTAAAACAAACGTTCGTTATCTTTATTTCTGTCCTTATTCCTCTTTTATACATTAAGACCATCACTTCCGTCTATCCTTGGAAGAGCCTCTTGGATTTTGATCAAAATAATCGCCTATCGGTTAGTCTAAAAGACTATATTCTTACTCTCGGGCCGGTTTTCTTTACCGGAATTGCCGGTCTTATTTTGATTTTGGTCAAGAAAAAGAAGGAGTTGTTAGGGCTGGCAACTTGGGTGATCGGCGCATTTGTTTTGTTGATCTTGTTCAAGTTTTTTCCATATCAATCGGAGCTACGCTTCGTCCAAACCGCCAATCACATCCCATTGGCAATTCTTTCGGTTTACTTCATTAGTTATCTGATGACAAAGTTCAAAAATACCTTGATGCCATATAGTATATATATAGTGGTTGGCTTGATAATCCTACTGGGATTGGTCCAAGGCTATTTTTCCATCAAGTCCCAAACCCAGTTTATTAATCAACGGGCGCTCGCGACGATTCCTCTTGTTCCCTACCCACCTCAGGTTATGTATCCACTCAATGATTTTTATAACGGGTTAAAATGGCTTGAAGTTAATACAGACCACCAAACGGTTGTCCTCTCAAAGGTGACCGCCGGTAACTATATCCCCGCCTATTCCGGTAATTTTGTCTACCTAGGACACAGCGGTGAGACACCCAACTTTGCCAAACGAACGGAAAAAGTCAATGAATTTTTTTCCGGTAATATGGATGAAAAATCCGCCCTTAGTTTTCTAAAAAGCGAAAATATAAACTATGTTTTCTACGGACCTCAGGAAAAGGAAAACAGCATTAAAGATATTGGGCAATATAAATTTTTAAAGCCAGTATATCAATCAGAGTTAGTTATAATTTATGAGGTAAAAATGTAATTATAGACTGGATCCCCGTCTTCGCGGGGATGACAAACAAAAGCAAAAGCGGGATACTTAATTTTTTTCGACTTGGGAGTTAAGGGTTCCCACGGAGAAATAAAATTAAGTGTCACGTTTTAACTTTAGTAATGAATATATGAATAAAAACGCGTGTTATCTTTGCGGTAGTAAACAACTTAAGCTGGTTGTTGACCTTGACTGGCCAATAAAGAAATGTCTTCATTGCAACCTGGTCCAAGTCAATCCCCTACCTTCAAAAACAGAGGTTAACGCTCTTTATCAGGGCGATTACTGGAAAAACTTTTCCTTTTATTCTTCCCAGATCCCCGCCCACGAAAAATATTTCAATAAAAAAATCTCTGACATAAAAAAACTCCTTAAAAGTGGTCGATTGCTCGATGTTGGATGTGCCTACGGATCTTTGCTTAAAGCCGCCAATCGTCAGGGATATATTTCCGAAGGGATCGATATTTCTAGTTTTCCGGTTGAACAATGTCGAAAAGTTGGTTTAAAAGCGGAGACCGGTGTGATCACCGACATCAGAAAAAAAAATTATTACGATATCATCACCGCTTTTGAAGTGGTTGAACATGAAAGAGAACCTCTACTAACAATAAAAGCCGCAAATCAATTACTGAAAACGAACGGTCTGCTTGTTGTCAGCGTCCCCGATAGCAATTCCTTGAGTTCCAAAATTATGGGCAAAAACTGGTTTGGCTACCGCCATAAAGAGCATCTTTTTCACTTTACCAAAGATACTCTCAATGTTTTATTGCGTAAGGGAGGATTTTCAAATATTTTAATTAAAAAAGATATTGCCCGACCTTACCTTTTTGTTTATTATCTGGAAAGGATTAATTTTTATCTTTTTAAATCAAAACAATTAAGTAAATTTATACTATCATTAAAGAAAATTCCTTTGATAAATAATTTAACCGTACCTATCAATCTTTGGGGTAATATTATTGCCTATGCTACTAAAAAAGATATTTGAATTAATAAAGAAACACTACTTATTTTTTATCTTTTTGTCTCTGGTAATTTTGTTAGTCTTTCTAACTTACAAAAATTATGGGATAACCTGGGATGAAGTTTATTACATCAATATCGGCAAACATTTTGTCATTCAAATTTTAAATACCCTTAAAATACCAAATAATCTTGTTGACTATAAATTTGATCCCGCCAACCTTGATCTTCATATAAAAACCCACGGAGTAATATTTGATATTTTTGTGATATTAATTACACCACTTTTTCGACGCTTTAATATGGAGACATATCACCTTATTAAGGCACTTTTATCGTTATTTTCGTTCATATTCTTATACTTAATATTGATTAAATTTTTTTCAAAAAAATTAGCCTTATTTGGGATATTGTTACTCTTACTATTTCCTTATTTTTATGGAAACATCTTTAATAATTCGATCGATGTTCCGACCCTAACGTTTTTCTCTTTATATATCTGTCTATTTTTTTATTTTCTTAAGAAGAAAGCGAGTTTTATTCGCTTAATTTTACTTAGTCTTTCCTTAGCAATTCTTATTAATCAGCGAATTATTTTTTTGTACGCTTTTCTTTTAACCTGTCTATTTTTGATAAAGAAACCTAAGATAATTTTTTTCCTTTCTCTTTTTACATTTTTTTTTCTTCATTTAACTCATCCTTATCTTTTACAACACCCAGTCATCGGATTTTTTAATATCGTAAAAACTTCAGGTAGTTTTCCATTCACCGCCGCAAATTTGTTTGGCGGCCAATATATAATGTCCAATCAACTCCCTTGGGATTATATTCCCAGATTAATGGCTATCACTACTCCTTTATCTACTCTTGGTCTTTTTATAATTGGTAATTTTTATCTGTTATTTTTGATCTTTAGCAAAAAAACCACAAATGACCTGAAAATGAAATATGGCTATTTACTGTCTCTTTTTTATATTCCCATTATCGCGGTGATTGTTATTCGTCCATCCCTATACGATTCCTGGCGACATTTTTTATTTCTGACGATTCCGCTCATCATCATCGCCGTATTTGGAGCCTATGCAATATCTAGATTAAAAAATAATTTAGTTAAAGTAATTTTATTTGGGTTAATAATAATTAATTTATCACAAACAGCTCTTGAGATGAAAGCTCTCCATCCGTATCAATATGTGTACTACAATTCATTGGTCGGTGGATTACGAGGTGCCAATGGAAAATACGAAACAGATTATTGGGGAGCAGCCAATCGTGAGGCGGTCGAATGGTTCAATAAATACATCAATAATCCTAATAAAACATATTATTTCTCTACTCAAGGCGATCCTTTATCCAGCGCCTATTATTTTAAAAAAAATATGTTCCTAACCGATGATTTTAATAAAGTTAATTATATTATTAGTTTTACCCGCTGGAACTCCGACCAAAAATATACCGGTAAAATTATCCATATAGTCGAACGCGAAGGAGTTCCGTTAGTCTATATTAAAGAATTCCCTTAATATGAAAAAGGACCGTTTTTTCTGGTATTTCTTAATTCCGTGGTTGTTGATAATAACTTTATTTATCTCACTTTCACCTTGGTTGGCGGAGCTTTTTGCTACACCATCGGGACAAGTTTTTACCGGTATTAACCGCTGGAGCACCGATTATTATATTTACCTTTCTTATATCGAACAGGGTGTCCGGGGATTTTTGACAACCAAACTTATTTTTACGATCCAGCCTCATTCAGCTGTTTTCTTTTTTCTCGCCTATACGGTCCCCGGCTATATTTTTGGCCATATTCTTGGACTAAGCAGTATTTTTATCTATCATTTTTTTCGGGCTTTATATGGATTGATTTTTTTGTCTGCAACAATAATATTTTTTTATAAACTTTCTAAAAGCAAAATAGTTACTTTGATCGCGTTCTTTCTGACTTTTTATGTATCCGGTTTTGTGAAGATTGTTGGAGGAACCAGATATTTGGATTGGCTTCAGGAACAAAATATTATCGGTAGAGCCACCGGACCACTTCATTACAGTGTCGGGTTTATTATTTTTATTACCGCTTTTATTTTTTATTTTTATATAAAAACATCGTCCGTAAAAAAAACTGTTATTTTTGGCTTGTTATTAAACGGTTTGCTCCTTTCCAATCCTTTTAACTTTCTTCTAATGGCTTTGTGTTTTGCCGCTTACCTGCCAATAAAATTTTTATTTAATAAAAAAGACGTCCGTTTTTTACATGAGTTTATGACTGTTTTTGGCGCTTTTCTCATCTCGGTTCCTTTATTTTTACTTTTGAATTATTATCTTTCAGCTCCACCATGGGGGGTGGTTGGAGTCAGCCCAAAATTTTATGTCAGGACTACCCCACCTGTTAGTTTATTGGAGATAGCCATGTCAGTTGGACCGATCTTTTTCTTGGGAATTTTTGGCGCCATAAGGCTTTTGGTTGGACAACCTCGCAAACAAATGAATGTTATTATTTTTTTAATTATCTGGCCGATCATTCAATTTATTTTATTGATGTTTGGCGATGTATTTAAAATCCATCCGGCCCGAGCTTTTAGTGGTTTGTACTATCTTCCTTTGGCTTATTTTTCAGCCTCATTTATCATATTTTTATCGAAAAAGATTAAAACTTCGATGTATCGATACATCGCAGGGTTGATTATTATAATTCTTTTACTTATTACTCTGCCCAATTACTATCTTTCCTTCAAAGAACAATTGTTTGCTTTTACCGACTTCAAATATTTTTCCCCTTTTATCTATCCATCCAAAAATCAGGTCCAAGCATTCCGGTTTTTAGAAAAAAATACTCCTCCTTATTCAAATGTTCTGGCGTTGTTTGAAGCCGGGACGCTAATAAACGGTTTTTCCGGTAATTCAACCGAAGTTTCGGCAACCCAAGATTTTAAAACACCTTTTTACGCCAATAAATTAAATAATGATGAGGTAATCAAATTATTAAAAAAGTATCATTATAAATATGTATATTTTGGTTATCAGGAAAAATTTGTCGGCGGAGACATGAATAAATATCCGTTTCTTAAAAAAATCTTTGAAAACAAAGAAGTTAGTATTTTTAAAATAAATTTATACTGAGCGAAGTCGAAGTATGAAAAAAATAATTGATCATAAAAAATTTCCGGAGTGGTTGACCGTCATCACAATCTCTCTCGTGGTTTCAACCCTCAATGTTTTTCATGTTGTTTTCGGTCAGGCCAAAACACCTGTCGGTTTTACTTATTTGGCAACCGGTCATTACTACTTGGATTATTTTGAATATCTACAGCATATTGCTGCCGGAATTGCCGAACGTTGGCTGCCCACAAATTATTTCACAACCGGCCCAAGTCCTGTTGATTGGCGATTTTTCCCTTATATACTGTTGGGCAAAGTTGCCTGGATCTTTCATCTCTCGCCAATGACCGCCTATTGGATAGCTGTTTTCGTTCTAACTGCCCTGACGCTGACCGGATTTTATTATTTAATCAATTTAATGATTCCAAAAGAATCTTTCGCTTTAAAAATCACTGCTTTTTTACTTTCCATTTTTAGCGGACCAGCTTATCAAATTTTTATAAAAAATGGCCAATTAGTATTAAACCCATACGATTTTTGGTACGGGCCGGCAACTTTTATAAGAAGATTCGAGGTCGTTCCCTACCACGCACTGGGATTACTTTTATTAATATTGGCAATCCTATTAATTAATAAAACTTGGAAAAGATTATCTGATATTTCCGAAAAAACAGTCATGATCAAAGGTTTTTTTGTGGGAATATTATTAACCACGATGATGACCTTTTCACCCCTTGTTTTGGCATCATTCCTACCGGCTTTGTCGATCATGAGCGCTATTCATTTTATTAAATTTAAAAAGGATCGGTTAAAAATATTCTTGTTTAACGTGATTTTACTGGTTATGATAATCCCTGTTGGTCTTGTTTTAAGAGGTAGTCCCGGATATGGTGGATTTGGTTTTGAAATAAAATGGATGAATCATGATCCCTGGTGGTATGTGCTTCTAAACCTAGGACCGATCATTCTGTTTTTTCCGTTTGGTTTAATAGACTATTTAAAAGAAAACAATTTTTTAAGACAACTGTTGCTGATTTTCAGTCTGGTCAGTTACGGATTATTTGTATCTCCGCTCGCATATTATTTAGGAACCCATAATTTAAGATTTTTTTCCTCAATCAGTTTTGTTTGTTATGGCGTCTTAGCCGTCCTTGGAATTAAAATAATATCCTCGCTGTTTAAAAATATAAGTAAAATAGTATTAATTTTTATATCTTTGGTTTTAATTTTTTATTCCTGTTTCTTGACTTTTTATACTATAAATAAAAGATTGATTGGGTTAGACGCTGGAAGTCCGGAAACTATCTGGACATATATGCCCAATCCTATAATCGACGGTTTAAGGTCACTGCAAAATTTTCCCCAGACCAACAATGTTCTTACCGGACCTTATGGCGGGATAGGAATGTTCGTTCCAACCTTTTCGTATAAAAAGGTCTACGTTGGTCATCAGACAGGCACTCCGGATATTGAAAAAAAACGAATGATTTCATATCTTTTTTATAGCGGAACAATGTCTGATAAAGAAGCAGTGAATTTTTTTAAAACAAATAAGATTGAATTCGTTGTCCTGACATCTTTCGATAATTTTGATCCTAATATAATTAACCGCTATACTTTTCTTAAACAGATATTTGTGAAAGATTTAATTATCATTTGGGGGGTCAATAAATGAAAATACAAAAAATATTAACCGTCATAAACATTGCTCTATTCGTCAGTTTCCTAAGCATATTAAGGATCATCATCGGTTTTTTAAATAACCCTCCCGGTTTTACTTATTTGGCCGTTGGTCACTATTATCTGGACTATTTTGAATATTTACAACAAACCGCCCAGGGCATGATGGGTCACTGGACAGTTCTAAACCAATTTGCCACCGATGATCCGACCAGAACGATTTTCGGCTGGGGTCAATATCTGATTATTGGGAAAATTGCAAAACTTTTTCATCTTTCCGTCGTTACCGGTTATTGGGCCAGTGTGTTTTTTCTGGCATTTTTATTCATATTGTCAATATATTATATTATTAAGAAACTTTTGCCGAACTTGAATTTTTTCCAACAAATTTCAGCCTGGTTGTTCTGTCTTTTTGCCACACCTTTTATAAATGCAAAATTTATTCCTTATGATTTTTGGTATGCCCCAATGAGCTTTTTCCACCGGGTCGGTGGCATACCCCACCATCTGTCAACAGGCGTCTTGACGATATTAATTCTTTTGATGTCGGCCGATATTTTTGATCAAATAAAAACGGAGGCTTTTTCAAAAATAATCTGGAAAATACTAGCCGTTATTGGACTGTTGTTGATATTACTGACTTTCGGCCCACTGCAGGTAATTAATATTATTTCCAGTATTTTCCTTGTTGGAATTATTTTCGCTTTAAAAAATCGGTTGCCAAAAAATTTGGTTTATTTTTTAATATTAATCGTTTTATTTATTCTCCCAACCGCCTTATTCATCAAAATATCCCATGATGGCGGCAGCCTTTTTCAACGGATAAATGCTTGGGAAATGTCTCAAGAAAATCACCCGGAATTCTTGTCGATCATTCTCACCACCGGCCCGATATTAATTTTTTCGATCGTAGGTTTACGTAGTTACTTCAAAAATATTTCAAATATCAGATGGTTACTGTTTTCTTACGTGATATTTAGTTATTTGTACTATTTTACATCTTTAGCCCGTTATTTTGGGACATTTAATTCGAGATTTTTAACCGCTTCGGTGTATATCCTATTTGGAACACTGGCTATATTGGGAATAGTTGAAATCGGGCATTGGTTTGGAAAAGGAAAAAGGATGGTCGAGACATCTTTGATACTTTTATTATTGATATATTTCTTTTGGGTAACATCAATAATCTACTTATCGTTCGGACCTGTCGATCAAACCAGTTATCTACCTAACTCAATTTATAGCGGCATGCAATTTTTAGGAAATCAGCCCAAAAAAAGTGCCGTCTTGACCTCACCGGATAAATATTTTGGAGCAGTTGTTCCTGTATTTGCTGATAAAAACGTTTATATTGCCAGACCGATGTTCACCCCTGATTTTGAAAATAGGTCAAATATTGCCGATAAGTTTTTTCGGGGTGACATGGACCAAACTGAAGCTAAAAAGTTATTTAGTGATAATAAAATTGGATTTGTTTTCTTAACTTTTATGGAAAATTATCAGACGCAAAATCTCGACAAGTATTCGTTTTTGAGGGTAATTTATGACAAAGAGGGAGTCAAAATATTTGAAGTACTATAATTTTTCAAATATCAGAAAGCTCTGCTTACCCATTATTTGCCAAACAAATGGTAGTTTTAAATATAACTTAACAAAGATCGGCAATTTAGGCAGAACGCTTTTCATCGTAAAAGGCAAAAATTTTAAGATTATTTTTTTTAATTTGAATCCTTGGATAGCAAAAACTTCTTCCAACACCCGATCGTCCAAAGCGGTAATGTGATCAAAGAACATCCAGTAGTCTTTTGCACAAAAACGAATGTTTGGTTGCAAGACCAAAACCTTACCCTGACTTTTCAAAACTCTTTTGAATTCTTTAATTGTCTTGACGATATCTTCTTTTTTTAAGTGTTCAAAAAAATTACTGACAAAAACTTTATTAACAGACCTGTCTTTGATATGAGACATTTTTGTTGAAGATTCGGGGAAAAACCTAATGCCTTTATTTAAATATTTTTTTACTGCCTTATTCGAATCAACCGCCAGTTTTTGGCCACAAATAATTTCATTAATAAATTCCCCATAACCGCAACCGACATCCAAGACGACATCATTTTTCTTAATAAAATGTTGGAAGAAATCGTTTACTAAAACTTTCCAGATCGACTTTCTTTCCTCGATGTTGACAAATCTGGCTTCATAAATTTTTTTTACATCCATAGTTTTTTATTATACAATACAAGGCAATGAACAAAATTATCCTTTCAATTATTATTCCTACTCACAACAGCCAAAATTCGATTGAACCATTATTATTATCGATAAATAATTCTTCGTCCGTTAATTTTAAAAAACTGGAAGTAATTGTTTTCGACGATGGATCTAAAGATAATACATTAAAAGTAATAAAAAGAGTAAAAAAAACTCTTAATTTCTCACTTTTAATTATTAATTCTCAAATAAATGTCGGGCCGGCCAAAGCCCGTAATCTTGGTGCCAAAAAGGCCAAAGGTGACTACCTGTTATTTTTAGATGGAGACGTTGAATTAAAGAAACAAACGCTCAATAACGTCTTTAAAACGATCAAAAACGGCAAAGTCAAAGCTTTTACTGGAATTTGGGACTACCATCAAAAAACAACCAATTTTTTTCCACAATTCAAGGCTCTTCGAGACTGGTCTTATTGGTTTATCGAACGTGAAGAATACAGCCATTACTATCTTTTCTCTACTAGGATCGCCGGGATTGAAAAAAAACTTTTTCATAAATTGAATGGGTTTATTGAGGACTATAAAGAGCCAACTGTCGAAGATATCGAATTTACCTATCGGATCGAAAAAGAAACTTCAATAAAATTTTGCTCGAATGTCGTCGTTAATCATGAATTTGAAGATTTTTTACCGATTGCAGTTAAATATTATAAACGAAGCCGTGATTGGATAAAGCTGTATTTAAAGCGCTTTAAATTTGATCCGGTCGCCACATCTAAACGCGAGGCATTCAAGTCAATCATTAGTTCGTTTATAATATTTTTTATTTTTATCTCTATTCTATTTCGATTATTCCTCTTCCCTGCTATTTTGTTATTTATTATCTTTTTTTATCTTGAGTTTAAGTTTTGGAGATTTATCCTCCAAAAAAAAGGGTTTTTATTCCTCTTATACTCTATTCCTGTCTCAATAATTTTATATCAGTTCATAAATGTTGGAGCGGCTTGGGGATATGCAACTTCAAAGTTAAAAATTAAGAATTAATGTTTTGCTAAAGCGAGACACTTAATTTTTTGCGACTTTTGGACTTCGCGACTGCGAAGAGGCTCCAACGGAGCAATAAAATTTAGTGTCGAGCTTTAAACTAGTAGTTCATGAAAGTCTTTTTGTTCAAAGGGGCCGATGATAGCAAAATTGACTTTATTTTTAGTAAAAATTTCTTTGGCCAACTCAACGATTTCCTCTTTTTTAACTGAAAGAATTTTTTCAATAATCTCTTCGGGAGTTTCCACTTTCTTCTCTAACAATTTTTTATTTCCAAAAAAGTGGGCAATATTAAAAGAGTCTTCCATGGAAAGAAGCAATCTCCCCTTAAGCATTTCCTTGGCTCGATTAATATCGTCATTATTAAATAATCCCTTAACCATATTCTCATGCTCAGCCAAGGTCGCTGCAACGGCCACTTTGACTTTTTCAACATCTTTGGCTATGCCAGCTTGAGTGACGACACTTCCTATTTCATTATATTGCTCAGCCCCTGTGCTAATGTAATAACATAGGCCTTTCTTTTCTCTTACTTCCTGGAATAACTTTGAGGAAGCTCCCCCACCTAAAATTGTTATCAATACACTTAAAATGCGACGCCTTTTATCATCAATTCCGAAAGTGGGAAAGCCGAGACAAAAATGAGCTTGTTCGGTTTTTTTATGATGAACTAATATTCGTGGCTTATCCTGCTTTTCTTGAACTTTTATAAAATCTGATTTCGTATTAGACTTCCAATTACCAAATTTTTCCTCAATGATTTGTAAATAATTTTTTTCACCTGTTTTTAATCCACCGGCAACAACAAGCACGGCATTATTTGGATGATAAAGGCTATTCATATAATGAACGAACGTATTTCTATCAAAAGAAGTAACGGTTTTTTTATTACCGGCAATATCAAATCCCAAAGGACTACCTTTATACATCAGACTTTCGAATATTTCTCCAATTCTTCGTTGTGGCGTATCTTCATACATATTTATTTCCTCAACAATGACACCTTTTTCTTTTTCGATTTCTTGGCGCTCAAATAAGGAGTTAAGTAAAATATCGGAGAGAATGTCAATAATTTCTGGAAAATGATCAGTCGCCGCCTTTATATAATAACCCGTGTAATCTTTTGAGGTGAAGGCATTCCAATATCCTCCCATTCCCTCAATAATCTGGGAAATAACTTTTGGATTGGGATATTTTTTACTACCTTTAAAAAACATGTGCTCCAAAAAGTGAGCAATCCCGTTATTTTTTTCGTTTTCATAGCGACTACCAGCTCCAACCAAAAGAAGGGTTGTCAATGTCGGGAAGGTTTTCGTATCAACAAAAATAACCCGAAGACCGTTTTTGAGAGTGATAGTTTGTGGATGCATAGGTGTTCATTATATCAGAGTAAAAATACCCCAACTACGGCAATTATTCCGGCTAGGATTTTTTTTGACATATGGTTTTTTTCATTCAAAAAGAGAATCCCTATAATGACGGTCATTATCGTTGACAGTTGAATGATTGGTAAAACCCTGGTTGCATCGGCCAAAAGAAATGCTTTTAAACCCAAATAATAACCTACAAAATTAAAAAATGCCAGTAAAACTATCTTCCAAGAAAATTTCTTAAATTGATCTATGATTTCCTTAATTTTGATTCCCGGAAAATACAGGACTATCAGGGGGACTACCCAAAGTAATAAATTATATATTTCCGGACTAAAATAAATTGCACCTTTCTTATCCAACCCCGCCGCTATTCCAACCGCGATACAGGCTGTCAATCCTACTAATACCCCCCTAATCGAAACTTTTGATTTCTTTTTGTCAACAACCATAAAAAGCGATGCCAAAATCAATAAGGACCCGGTCAGTTTTGATATAGTTAACGTTTCTTTGTATAAAAATATCGAAATAGTAAAAGCCACTATCAATGACGTATTGCCGATTATCGAATATATTGACGCATCCAACATCTTTGTGGCAAAAAATCTTAGCCTTTCAAATATTCCGTAAAAAAAAGCCGCAATTAATAAATAGATCCAAGCATCTGCTATTTTTGGTAATGAAAAATTTTTGAAAGAACCGGTAAACAATAGTAATATGATTGCCATCACTGTTGAAACTAGATTAAAGGCTATTGAAAGGGCCCTGGGGTTTTTGCTGTCAACGGAAACAATCCGGGAAAATATATTTAAACACGCATAGCAAACGGCAACTCCTAAAGATAGGTAAAGCCAAGTCATAGATTATTTAGCAAAGCTGATAATTATTGCACCGGCAGACATCAAAACAGCTCCAACAACAATTGCGAAGTTTATTTTTTCTTTAAGAATGATCGCTGCTAAAATAATCGTAAAAACAAGGCTTAATTTGTCAATTGGTGCGACTTTTGACGCCTCCCCCATCTGAAGGGCTTTAAAATAGAAAAGCCAAGATAAACCTGTAGCGACTCCGGATAATATTAAAAATATTAGAGAAAATCTAGAAATTGAATAAATTTGTTTACCTAAACCCTTATAAAGAACGATTCCCCAAGCAAAAAATAAAATAACGATCGTGCGAATTGCTGTTGCCAGGTCGGAATTAATATCCTTTATTCCGATCTTAGCCAGGATCGCTGTTGCCGCCGCAAAAATTGCCGATAAAAAAGCATAAAACATCCAAGACATATCTTGATATTGTAACAAATTTTTCATTTTGAATTTTTCATTTATCATTGATTTTTCATTTGTTTATTTATCTATTGAAAAATGAGAAATAAAAATTGAAAATTAAATAGTCTATAATGAGTTATTAACAATTAAATTATCAATTATGAAAAAATCTTTTACCGCTGAAGAGGCAAAAGTAATTGGAGAAAAATTGGGAATCGATTGGATTAATTTTGGCGTCGAACAATTCTTGATGGGAATAAATGTGGAACTAGAACATGGAACGATTGATCCTGTAACAAATGTAACTGATGATGACCCGCTGAAGACAGGAAAGATTGCCCTTGCTCACCTCAATGAATTTCCTGATTACTATACTAGACTGGCAAAAATGGAAGCAGAAGGCGAAGTAGCCTTGGAAAAGCAGGTGAAATAATTACCCCAACTTGATACAATTAGTAACTTAATTAGCCAGGGCCTATAGCTCAACTGGCAGAGCAGCAGCCTTTTAAGCTGTTGGTTCCGGGTTCGAGTCCCGGTGGGCTCACTGATGTACAAAATTAAAGCCATTGTTCTTGATGTCGATGGAGTGATCGTCGGCGATAAAAGAGGTTTTAATGCTCCCTACCCTCCTCTGGAAGTTATTGACAAGTTAAAACAAATTAGAGAAAAAGGTATTTATGTTATTTTATGCAGTGCTAAGCCTTATTATTCCGTCAAAAAAATTATTGATGACGCTCATCTAAATAATATTCAAACTGCTTTGGCTGGAGCAATTTTAATTGACCCTCTTAGTAGTAATATTATGAAAAAACATACCGTTGATAATAATACTGCTATCAGTTTAATTAAGAAATTATTGGAAAATAATATCTATACCGAATTTTATACGACCGATAAATATTATATTCAAAAAGGTCAGGAAAGTAAGGTTACTGAACTCCATAATTTTACCCTTTCATTTGCACCGATCATTGTTGACGATCTGGTTGGGCAAGTAAATAAAAGTGAAGTTATCAAGATTTTACCGGTGACAAAAACCGATCAAGAAAGAAAAATCGTTGATCAAATATTTTTGGATTATAAAGAAAAATTAGTTATCGGCTGGAGCACTCACCCGGCTATTAAAGGTTATTATTTTGGCAATATTACCACACAAGGGATCTCCAAAAAACAATCGATTTTGGAAATTGTTGATATATACCAAATAAAAACTGAAGAGATATTGGGAGTTGGTGATAGTTTGACTGATTGGGATTTTATTGGTGTTTGCGGATACGCCGGAGCGATGGGAAATGCAACTAGTGATCTTAAAAAATTAGTTTTGTCGAAAGGAATAAATGGTTACGTCGGCAAATCCGTCGACGAGAACGGAATTCTTGACATCTTTAACCACTTTGGACTATAATTGCGCTTCCTTAAATAATTATTCAATTATATGTCTTTTCCAGAAAGATCTCCGATAAAATTAATTAATTTGATTAAACCAACTAGAGACGCCAAACTAAATATCTCAGTTGAAGAATTTAATGAGAGAGAGAATATTCTTCATGAAGAAATGCATAAATCAAAAATGAATTGGATAGATGTAAAAAAATATCTTCAACATCATGCCCAAGCAGGAAATTTCGAATCATTTTATTTATTATTAAATCACCAAATTTCTGATATCCCAATACCAGAATTTATAAAAAATCCTCATTATAAAGCTCAATTATTAATGATTTCTGCAGATGCGTATCAAAACGCAGCGTTTAAATACAAACAGAGATATCTCAATGATCATTCTTTTGAAGACAAAAACATGGCAATTTTTTTATACAGCGAGTCGATAAAATGTAGGAATATGGTTAAAGCTAGAAAGTTAAATAGAAACCAATCCTAATCCAATCTCCCCTGCAGTTTACGTCGGAAAATCTGTTGATTAAAACGGAATTATTGATATTTAAATCAATTTAAAACTAATTCTTCTTTATGTTCAATTATATATTTTCCTAATACTAATCTTTTATAAATAACTTCTTTAATAGAAATATGTATTCCTATTTTTTTGAGAATTTCTTCGTATGGTTGTATAAATAAATATCGTTCATAATGATTGGGAATAGTATTTAAATAAGCTAGTATCAATTTCTTGACCAAAAAAATATTTTTTAATTCACCTTCAGCAGATGTATTTACTTGTAATAGTTTAATAAAAGATATTAAAGCTTTTCTTTTTGATAAATTAGAGATACATAAATCGTCCAGATTAGTCAAAAATTCATTTGATTTTTTTGAAGTTTTATTTTTTATTAACGAATCCTCTAATAAAGCTAGATATAAGTCAGATGTTAGTTGTATTGTTGATATATTGAAATTCGTCTCTTCTCTTACTAAATTTGATTTTTTACCAATTTCTGCAATATTTTCGTGAGAAAAAATAGACAATAACTCAAGGGTAAAAAATTGAACTTCAGGGCTTCTTTTTTTAAACCATTCGAAAAATTCTTTTTTATTTTCTAGGCTTTTGTTAATATAATTTAAAATATCTTTGGCTCTTCCATTCCATATCTTTTTCTTTTTTAATGCGAAACGATCAGTCCAATCCATCCCAGTCCACAGCGTTCTTTCGATTGGACTTCTATAGGGGAGAGAGTGTGATCTTAAAAACCGCATGCCCCCTTCAATTTTATTAAATATTGGTAAATAAGTTCTCGTAACTTCAACCATATTAAAAAGAGATTATACGCTTTTTTCCTTTCAAAACAACTAAATAAAATTGTTTATTCTCTACAACCCAATCTCCCCCGCAATGGCTTTCATGGAATTCAAACAAATTTCAACGAATTTTTCGACTGGGATATTTAAACCTTCGGGGTTGACACACGTTTTTATTTCTTCACGACGTGTACCGGCGGCAAACTTTGGTTCCTTAAGTAATCTTTTGACGACCGATGATAATTTAACGTCAGCCAATTTTCTTGAAGGGTAGACAAAAGCAACAGCCATAATTAAACCTGTCAAACTGTCGGCACAAAATATCGACCACTCTGCTTTTGATTTAGGTTGGTATCCGGTATGGCTCGGAGCATGGGCTTTGATTATATTGTGAACAGTTTCCGAAATAATGAGATCATATTTTGCTAAAGCATCCAAGGTATGATTTGGATGCTCTGGTTTAAATTCTCCGGAAAAATCGATATCGTGTAATAATCCTGACAACATCCAATCGTCTTTTGACGGTTCATTGACTAACAAATTATTTTGTTGAAAATAATCATAAATTCCTCCCATACAAGCTTCCAAAGCTAAAGAATGATTAAAGATATTTGGTTCCAACTGTTTTCTTAACGCATCAACGTATTTTTGTCTTATTGAATATTCCATTTATATAAATGTTTAACGGATAACATATTATTTTATCACAAAAAATTTAGTTTTATTAAAAATTGATATAATATAGGCTGTTATGACAGTATATAATGCTAGAATTTTCCAAATAATCAGACATTTAGAAAAGGTCGGACGCATGTTTGCAGCCACAAAGAGTGATGAGGTGGAATTATTTTTTGAAAATAAAATAATTACGCTAAAAACCGGTGTGGTCGGTTGTTTGTTACGAGCAGATCAAGAAGCTGTTGTCTACGAAACAAATGGTCAACAGCCACAAATAATTGCTGTTGGCTGTTTGGGTTGTAGGTTTATGAGTATCCCTCATAAAGAAGGTGGTTGCCAAATATTTTTTAGAGAAAATAGTATGACAAATAAAATGTTCTCTAAATAATAATAAAGTTTAATATTTTCCCCGGTACATAAATAATCTTATATTCTTTTCCCTCAATATATTTCTTCACTTTCTCACTTTTTAAAGCTAATTCTTCAATTTCTTTTTGGTTTTTAACATTTGTGCTTTGGATTTTAATAGTGTCTCGTAATTTACCATTGATCGATATCGGTAAAACTATTTCTTCTTCAACAATCTCACCCTCTATTTTTGGCCAAGCAGACAGATGGATCGATTCTTTTTCTCCAAAAACATTTCTCCATATCTCTTCGGTCATAAATGGGGCAAATGGAGCCAAGATCTGCAAAAACTTTTTCGCATTTTCTTTTGATAAGCCATAAGGATTCTTCTCGTAATCATTTAGAAATTCCATCATTGAGGCAATTGAAGTATTAAATTTAACTTCAGGAATATCAGTCGTTACTTTTCTGATGGTCTTTTGTAATTTTACAACCAATTGTTGATTTTCATTGTTTGATTGTTCCATTGTTTCATTGTTATATTCCTGAAACAAGTCCCAAATTCGCTTCACAAAGCGGTAGCTGCCTTGCAAAGATTTCGTTGCCCAGGAAATTTCCTGATTAAATGGGGCCATAAACATTTCGTAAACTCTCAATGCATCGGCTCCAAATTCATTGATCACAACATCAGGATTAATAACATTATCAAATGATTTACTCATCTTCCTATGATCTTCGGCAAGGATCATTCCTTGATTTCTTAAACGTAAAAATGGTTCTTTAAAATCTAATAATTTTAGATCATACAAAGCTTTGACCCAGAAACGGGAATAAAGTAAATGTAAAACGGCGTGCTCAGCTCCTCCTAAATACCAGTCTACTGGCAACAGTTTATTATTTTTAGTTAAATCTAACCATTCCTCTTCAAAATTTTTCACTTTTAATTTTTCATTTTTCATTTGAGCGAAGCGAATAAAGTACCAACAACTACCGGCCCAGTTGGGCATCGTATCAGTCTCTCTTTTAGCTGGACCTCCACAGTTTGGACACTTGGTATTTACAAATTCTGGGATAACGGAAAGAGGAGATTCTCCTGTTTCAGTCGGTTCATATGATTTTACATAAGGCAATTTTAATGGCAGTTGATCTTCAGGAATTGGTTGCCATCCGCATTTTTCACAATTAACCATTGGAATCGGTTCACCCCAATATCGCTGTCTGGAAAAAATCCAGTCACGCAAATGATATGTTGTCACCCTTTTCCCCCAGCCTTTTTCTTCCAGATAATCCATGATTTTTTTTGTTGCAATATGGATTTCTAGGCCATTTAAAAATTCAGAGTTAATCATTATTCCCTCTTCTTCCTGTACTTGTTCTCTTTTAATTATTTCTGACTTATCTCCATCTTTGCCAACAACTACACGAATAATGTCGATATTAAATTCTTTAGCAAAATCGTAATCTCTTAAATCGTGACCAGGAACACCGACAACTGCCCCGGTTCCAAAACCGGAGAGAACAAAGTCGGAAACCCAGATAGGAATTTCTTTTCCATTTAAATTATTAATTGCATAAAATCCAGTGAACACACCAGTTTTCTTTTTATTTTCGTTTAATCTTTCTTGTTCTGATTTCGAAGCGGTGTCTTGAATATATTTTTTTACATCTTCTTTATTAATTTTTTTAACAAATTCATGTTCTGGTGCCAATACAATAAAAGTTGCTCCAAAATTTGTATCCGGTCTTGTAGTAAAACAGGTTATAATTTCATCGCTGTTTTTTACTTTATACTTGATATTAATTCCTTCTTTCTTTCCTATCCAATTCCTCTGCATTTCAAGAATCCCTTTTGGCCAATCCAATCCTTCTAAATCAGATAATAAACGATCGGCGTATTTTGTGATTTTAAAAACCCATTGAGGAAGATCCCGTTTTTCAATTTTAGTTCCACATCTTTCATGAGTTCCATCTGGTAGAACTTCTTCTTCTGCCAACCCAGTTTTGCAAGTTGGACAATAATTAATTGGGGCATTTTTTTTGTAAAGCAAACCTATTTTATAAAATTGGATAAAAAGCCACTGGGTCCATTTGTAATAATTTGGATCGGTCGTTGCAAATTCACGGCCCCAATCATAAGAAAAACCAAGTGACATCATTTGTTTTTTAAAAGTGGCAATGTGCTCGGGCACCATGTCCATCGGATTTTTCTTGGCTTTGACCGCCGCATTTTCTGCTGGTAATCCAAACGCATCCCAGCCCATTGGATGAAGAACTGAATGACCATTCATCCTAAAATAGCGAGCTACAACATCTGTTCCAGTATAGTTACGGACGTGACCAACATGAAGCCCCGCGCCGGAAGGATACGGGAACATTGCTAAAACATATTGTTTTTTTTGTACGGACAGGTCTAGACCTGTCCCTACTGAATAAACTTTATTTTTTTCCCAATCTTCTACCCATTTTTTCTCAAATTCCGATGGTTGATACATCTGTGTCATGGCTAAAATTATAGCAAAAATATTAATTAAATTTCTTAATAATCTCCATTATTTTATCTTTTATTTTTTCATCCACCTCAACAGCGATGATTCCAAGCTTCCAATGCCCGTACAAAACCAGCGAATTTAGTGGGGCGAATAAAATCGCCGGCAAAGTCAGAAGATCTTCCTCACCGTCGACGACTAACCAAGAGTCACTGGATTCCCGCCTCCGCGGGAATGACATTGCAGTCCGTATCAAATCTCTAAGTCTTTCAGCCGCTTTTAGGTTGATAGTTCCGGGGTTGTTATTTAAGGACGGACCTTTTTGAACGTGCTTAAGTTTTGCAAAAAGGTCCGTCCTTACGCGACGAGACTTGAAGTCAATTACCTTCACGTCCGGATCCATTCCCTCTTTTAACAACGAATCAACGATGATATCCCCCACCCCAATTATGAATGGACACTTCAATCGTTTAATCGATTGAAGTAATTGCTTTGTAGTTTTGTAAACTTTCCCCAACGGTTTCTGTAATGTTGGTCTCAAATTCTCCGGCATTTTTATCTCTTTTTGATTTTTGATATTTGATATTTGATATTTCTTTCCTTCCTTGTCTATCTTCCCCATTCTAATTCTTTCCGAGCTGATCAGCTCTCCATCCTCTGCCAAAACATCATCAACTGTTATTATTTTCAATATAGGAAGTTTATTTTGAAGTCTTAACTGATTAATTTTTAAAGCATTTTTATAGGTGTCTTTTGAAACAACTATTGCATCAATATTTTTCTTTTTATCTGCTCCTCCCGTAAATTCAGAAAAGGAAATCACATCTATCTCACGATCGTGGATAAAATATTTCTTTACAAATTTTTTGACTGTTTTGTTTCTCTCTTCAAACGAGTCAATTGTTTCGGGTAGCAATTTATTTTTATAAAGTTCTTCTGTGGCGATTCCTATGGTCACTTTTTTCCCAACTTCAAAAGCTTTTTTAAGGAGGGCTTTATGTCCTGCATGAAAGTGATCAAACGTTCCACCCAAAACGACATGTTGAAAATTCGTCATTTTCAAACCATAATCCGTGATTGCTTTAATTAAATAATCGGGGACTCTACTTTGCCAATCTTTACCTTTTTTAATCAATTTCCTGATCCTCCAGCCCTCATACAATGGCCTTTTATAATAGTCTACTTTTAAAACTCTATAACCGGCTTTTTTTAGAATATTATTGGTCCAGTCATTGTTTCCCAAAGCTATATCAAAATTACCAACCTGTTCTTTTAAATTCGCCAGCCATTTCTTGTCATCAAAAAAATCGTTGAGTGGAACGATTTTTATCAGTCTCTCTTCTATTTTTTCTTTGTAAAATACTGCTTTAATAATTTTTTTTCTCGTTTCGTAGTCAATCGGATTATCTTCATTCCCAATATTGGCGCTGCCTATGCCAATTATGATTTTGTCTGCCTCCTCTAAGGCTTTTTTGATCAAAAAAAGATGACCTTTATGAAAGGGTTGAAAACGGCCGACGATGAGAGCAGTTTTTTGCATAAAACGGTTAAACTGTTAAATGTTAAATGGTTAAAAAAACTATTAAAACTTAAATATTAAACAGATTTTTGTTTATAAGTTTAATGTTTAATTGTTTTTTTAGGTTTTAACTGTTTAATACTTAACTGTTTTGCATTCAAAAATTCTTTGTAAATAGTATACTACAGATGTGAAAAACCCTTTAATAATCGACCCAAAACTCGAGGCTGATAAAATAATTAGTTTTCTAAAAAAAACCATCAAAGAACAAAAGAAAGATAAAGTTATCCTTGGACTTTCTGGAGGAATTGATTCAACCGTCGCTCTTTATTTGTTAAAAAAAGTTTTGCCTGCTAAAAATATCTTTGCCGTACAAATGGATTATAAACCCCGAAAAAAATTGAATATTGATCTAAATGGAATTAATGTTATTAACTCACCTATAAAAAAAGTCGTTGATTTATTTAAAAATGACAACGAACCCCTAGCAAAGGAACGATTGGGTAATATTATGGCTCGCATCCGAATGATTATGCTTTTTGATTTTGCTAAACAAATTAATTGTCTTGTTTGCGGCACGGAAAATAAATCAGAAAATTTACTTGGTTACTTTACCCGTTTTGGTGATGCCGCCTCAGATATTGAACCCTTAAGCCACCTTTATAAAACTCAAGTTTGCCAATTGGCAAAATACTTGGGAGTACCTACAGAAATAATTGATCAACCCCCGACTGCCGGGCTTTGGGACGGTCAAACGGACGAAAATGATTTTGGATTTACCTACGAAGAAGCAGACCAAGTTCTCTATCTATATCACGATCGTGGACAAGATATTAATTTGATAAAAAAAGAATTTAAAAATGCGGAAAAAATAATTAGTAGAATGCTTAATAATAAATTCAAGCTCTTAACTCCCTACAAAATCATTTAGGATTTGCATATCTGCTTCCATCTGCGCCACATATAGTTCGTTTAAAGATAATGATCTAAAGTATTCCGTTCTTTCTGTAAACATTTTATATCTCTCAGCAAAATCTCTCATATTTGGGTTATTATGTCCATCTCTTGACCACATAACATCATCTGCAGTTTCCCGAAGATTAGCTAAAACTTCGGCAACTTTCACATCTCTGATTATTTGTGCCATTTCCTCAAAGTCATTTTCACTCAATTGAATCCTATCTAGATCTAATATTTCGCTTCTTTCCCGTACTTGCTCTTTTGTTATATCCATTAGAAAATAAAAATCTTCTCGTTTTATCTTGTGCCATTCGTCTGCAGGTGTTTCTATTGATTTATCGGGCGGTGTCATTAAAGAAACCATAATAGCAATTTTTTTAATATCTTTATTGTCCCAATCTTTTAAAACTGTTGAGCCCTCTATTTCAGTAGTCATTAACAGATTATAAAAATCTGCTGCCTCGTAATTTGCCGTATCAACTTTCTTTCTTTTTAGTTCAATTGTGTCATGTAAAAACGCTACTGCAGTAATTAAATCTCTTTGATTAGGAGTATGATTTTTTTCCTCATTCATTTCATCAACTAAATATGCTGTATAAAAAAGATGTTTAACATACATTTCATTTGTCATTTTTCTTCTATCTTCTTCATGAATTTTTTTTGTTAAATTTACGATTGCGGCAGTTGAAGGTACAAAGTCGTCGGTTTGTTGAGGACTACCAATCAATTTGTCTAAGAAAGTATCTAACATGGGACAGTTAGTTCTGATAAATCGCAATGTATGATCAACAGCATTTTTATTTTTTTGAATCAGTCCATCAGATATTTGGAATATAGAAGATATACGATGTACAGGATCGTTCTTAGATCCGTTAAACAAATAGCCAGCGCTTACTTCCTTCGAATAATTCATCATAATTTGATTTGCCTATTATATCAATCTAAATCCCTCGATTCAATATTCCTTGACAAAAAAATTTTATTTATTGTTATAATGTTGACATAAGTTAGGGGAGCTTGTGATACAGGCTGAGAACCTCGCTGAGCGAGGGACCCACAAAAAACCTGATCCGGATAATGCCGGCGGAGGGAAAAGATTATGAAAAAAAATTTCTCGCTCGTTTTTCTTCTTGTATTAATTGTTTTTATTTTTTGGAGATTTTTTGTTTATAAAATCCCTCAGAAATCAAACAAGTTGGCTCCAATTATATTAACACTTGATTGGACACCAAACACAAATCACACGGGCGTTTATGTAGCTTTAGCTAAGGGTTGGTATAAACAACAGGGTCTTGATTTAAAAATCCTTCCCTATTCTGCCGACGTCTCTTCAAGTGTTCTTGTTGCCAGCGGAAAAGCTGACGTTGGTGTTAGTTTTATCGAAGATGTCGTCGGTGAAACCGCCAAAAATAATCCTCTTGTTTCTCTCGGCGCCATTTTACAACATAACACTTCCGGATTGATCGTTCTAAAAAGCTCAGGGATTAATCGTCCAAAAGATCTTGATGGAAAAATTTATGGTGGCTATGGCTCACCTTTTGAAAATCCGATTATTTCCGAGATCATCAAAAAGGACGGCGGCACAGGTGATTTTAAAAATGTTGTTTTGGAAATTGGAGCTATGCAAGCATTGGAAACAAAAAAAATTGATTTTGTTTGGGTTTTTTCCGGATGGGAATTGGTCCAGGCAAAACTTGATGGCATACAGTTTAATTATTTTCCTTTAACTAAATACGGTATCCCCGACTCTCCAACCGCGGTCTTTATAGCGACACCAAATAAAATAAAAAGCAACCCAGAATTACTGAAAAAATTCATGACAGCAACTGCTCAAGGTTATGAATACGCCCGCCTATTTCCTAAAGAATCGGCTCAAATTCTAATAAATCAAACTCCTAAAGATACTTTTCCAAATCCGCGTCTTGTCTTTGCCAGTCAAGATTTTATGAGCGCAAATTATGCTGACAAAAACAAGCAATGGGGTGTCCAAGACAAAAAATCCTGGACCGGCTACCCACAGTTTATTCTTAACTCAAACGCTATTCTTGACGCAAAAGACAAACCCGTAAAAACCGTCGATTTTAACGCATTATTTACCAATCAATTTCTACCCTAATGCTTGCTCCGAAGTTAGTAATAAAAAATCTATCAAAAAAATATTTTCTATCAAATAACACGACCGTTATTGCTTTAAAAAAATTTAATTTATCGGTCTATAAACAAGAATTAGTCTCAATAATCGGACCAAGCGGTTGTGGAAAAACTACTCTTTTTAATATTATTGCGGGAGTTGATGAACAGACATCTGGAACAATATCTCTGAATGGAAATGTTGAAAATTCCCGACGGGGAAAGTTTGGTTATATGTTCCAAGAACCGCTGCTTTTACCATGGAGAACCGTCGAAGAAAATTTAATCCTTGGACTTGATATTAAAAAAGTGCCAAAACAAATGGCTTTAAAAAAAGCCCGAACACTTTTAAAAGAATTTAATTTGGAAAAATTCAAAGATCAATCCCCTACAGTCTTATCAGGCGGAATGAAACAAAAGGTTGCTCTCCTGCGAACATTGCTTTTTAACGACTCGTTTTTATTATTGGATGAACCTTTTGGAGCCTTAGATCAAATTACTCGTCACAGTCTTCAACTGTGGCTCAAGCAAGTTTTGAAAAAATTCAAAACAACAACGTTGTTCATTACTCATGATATTCATGAAGCGGAATTACTTTCGGACAGAATTATTGAATTGAAAAAAAATTAATATGATAAAAAAATATCGATTATCTTTTCTTTTGATATTATTTTTGTTTATTTTTTGGGAAGTTTATGTCCGTGCGGGGAAAATAAATATTAGAATATTACCACCTCCAAGCCTTATTTTTGAAGCCCTTTTTTCCCACTGGAACAATCTATTACCCCATGTTTTACAAACGCTATTGGAAACTGTTGTTGGTTTTCTAATCGCCACAGTTCTTGGATTTACTTTGGCAATTATTCTTGATATTTCGCCGCAGTTTAATAAAACCATTTACCCCATTCTGGTTATTTCACAAACTGTACCTATTATTGCTTTGGCGCCATTATTACTTTTGTGGTTCGGATTCGGGATTTTACCAAAAATTATTATCGTTGTTTTATACTGTTTTTTCCCGATTGCAATTGCCGGAGTTGATGGACTTTCCCAAACACAAAAACAATATTCTAAATTGCTGAAAAGTATGAATGCATCATATTTCCAAGGGCTGTTTTTAGTGAGGTTACCAAGTAGTTTTCCGTCGTTCTTTTCCGGGTTAAAAATAGCCGCCACCTACAGTGTGGCCGGGGCCATCGTTGGTGAATTCATTGGTGGTTACCAAGGATTGGGAGTCTATATGCAACAAGCGGCCAATTCTTATTCGATTGCTTTGGTTTTTGCCAGTATTTTTATGACGATATTGCTCAGTTTTTTTATTCTAAAAATTGTAATTATTGTTGAAAGTTTTTATAAATATTGATATGACACGTGTCATTATCTTTGCCAATGGAAACCTCTCAGATGTTAGTCGGGCAAAAAAAATAATCAAGAAAGAAGATTTTTTAATTGCTGTTGATGGTGGGGCAAATTATTTTAAAAAATTAAAATTGACGCCAAATATTGTTATTGGTGATATGGATTCGATAAAACCTGAATTGCTGAAAAAATATACAAAAATGGGTAAGGAACAAAAATCTTTGTTCCCTACAATAATAAAACATCCACGGAAAAAGGACAAGACTGATTTTGAATTGGCAATTGATTATTGTTTGGACAAAAAATATCAGGAAATAATTATTTTTGGTATTTTGGGCGATCGGATCGACCACTTGCTTGCCAATATTTTATTGATTGCCAAAATCCAAACCGAAAATCAGACAATCAAAATCAAAATTATTGAAGGAAAAAAAGAAATATTTGTTTTAAATAAAGAAATAATTATAAATGGCAAAATCGGTGACGAAATCTCTATTATTCCCATCAGTGAGAAATTAGAAGGAATCACAACTGATGGACTGTCTTATCGATTAATCGATGATACACTTTTTTTTGGATCAACAAGAGGGGTCAGTAATGTGATGAATAAAACTTTGATGAAAATTATTTTATCAAAAGGTGTTGCCTTAATAGGATACAATGTAATATAAAATTTTTGTTGTATACTATAGGTATGGAATTTCTACAAATAACCGAAGTCGCTCTTTTAGGCATTTGGTCTATTGCTGCATTTTCACCTTTATTTGTTCCAAAAATGCAATTCGATATTGCTAATAGAATGAATGAGCTAAGAATCAGTCAAAACACTCGAAAAAAAATGAAAAGTGATGGTTTTTCAGATAAAAATAAAGATAGAGAGATCACGCGCAATATTAGAATATTAAATTGGACAAGATTGGCATTTTTACATACTGCTATTTATAATGCTGGACACAAAAACTATAGAGTTCAATCTTAAAATTGGATTCTCAAATTAAATTTGAATCTTAAATTTACTGACAACAATTTTTCTTCCTTTAAATTCATAGCCATTTAATTTCTCTATCGCCACCTTTGCCTCTTCAACCGTTTCCATTTCCACAAACCCAAATCCTTTTGATTTTTTATCAAAAAAACGGACAATTTCAGCTGTTAAGACTTTTCCAACCGTTTTAAACAGTTCTTCCAATTCAATATCGCGAACATCAAAATCCAAATTCCCGACAAAAAGTTTTTTGCTCATATTTTTATCTTGTTACTTGAAAGCTCCTTACTTGCTCTAATAGTTTTTTTGCCTCGACATTTTCTTCAAAATGGCGTCGAACCGGTTCGATTAACTGATCTAAGTATTTGATCAAAACTGCTTTCAAATCCATTGGATGAACTTTTTTTTCGGCAAAAGTTTTTTCCAGTTCGGCATAAGTTTTGAAAGAAATATTACCGCCAAATTTATCAGGTCGTTCAATTTTTAATTCGTTAATTCCTAATTTCTCAAAAGACTCAAATATTATGTATTTATAATATTCAAGGACTGGATTTTCTTTCACATCCCCTTCCAAACAATAGGCTTTATTAATTTTTCGTTTAATATCTTCGGTCGTATCGGTCATAAAAATAGCTGAATCAGGAATTGATTTAGACATCTTTAAGGCAATTGCTCTTTGGATAGCCGATTCAGTATCTTTTGTTAATGGGCTTCCTACATGCGAATGAGCATAATGAGGAGGTTTTTGTAGCGCCATCAACATATGATGTGAGACAACAACAGGTTTCCAATAACCTAACATCGGGCCAACTTCTCGCGCTAACATATTGACCTTCCTTTGATCCATCCCTAGCTGTGTGATCTTAGCTCCAAGCATAAAAATATCGGTAACCTGCATGCAGGAATAGATAATATGTGCTCCGGTTAGCTTATCCAAAGATTCTTCTCTTCCCATCATTTCGGCTGTTCTGATAAACCGTTTTAGAGCATTTGATTTTCCAACCTGAAGAACCAATTTCCAATAGTTTGGATCTTTATTCATTTCTGAGGCCCATACGAATTCAACATTCGATAAATCCATTCCAGAAGCTTTCCACACTTCTATAAAATATTTTCCAACGATTTTTATTTTTTCCAGATCGCCCCCCATTTTATTATTGGCCATGGCGTGCCAGTCGGCAACAAGCATCTTAAATTTCACACCGGCTTTTGTCATTTTATTGACATTGATTGCTTTGACAATTCCTTGGGCAATATGAATCTGTCCAGAAGGTTCAAAACCATCGTAGGCAATCAGCTCTTCCCCACTCTCAAGAAGTTTTTTCAATTCTTCTTCCTGAATAATCTCCTCCCCAACCTGTTTAATCAAATCTAAACGGTCTTGAATATTCATAAGGCTGTTATAGTCTGGATTCCCGCCTTCGCGGGAATGACATTAATATTTTATTATACTACCTACTAACTAAAAAAAATGTCGTCAGGTTATTTTGACTATCTTGTAAATTTTCGGCAATAATTTCCAGTTCATAAATTTCAGCTAATATTTTTGGTCCCAAAATAGCCGTATTTTTGTCAATTTTATTTTTTGTTAAAGCTTCAGCACATCTTGCTGTATCAAGCAAATCACCATTACCACTTATTTGTTTTAAATTTAGATATTTTTTTTCTAAATTGTTTTTGCACTGACGGAAATTTTGTGAATGGGCCATAATTGTTTTTATTTGTTTAACACCAACATCTTTCCGCTTCATTAAAAAATGACTGATCAATATTTGAAACTCTTCAACTATTTTAAATTTATATCTAGCCATCGCATGAGTCGATTCCTCAACTACTCCCCCAACGGCATTTTGAATAGCAAATAAACCATAATCAATATTACCTTCATGTAGGTTTTTAAGAACTTTTTCACTTGTAAACAAATATTTAATTTGGAATTTTTTTATTTTGTTTTTGTTAATATAAAATATGACGGCCTCTTCGTTAAAACTGCCTTTTCCTCCTTGAATTCCAAAAATGATTTTTTTTCGATCAATTCTTTTTGGTAAAAGTTGGTTGTACAATAAATCATACGTCCGTCCTAATTTTATCCGCATCGCTTTTGTATACGGATTAAAATTTTGTAGATCGCTAAACAACTGCCAGGTATCATTACAAGTCTGCCCCATCACTTCCTGCAGTTTTTTTGCTCCTAAACTGTCTATCTCTGTTGGTTTTAATTCAAATTTTTCCAACAATCGACCGACGAAATGAGTCAATCCTTGAGAATTAGCCGCCAACTGATCATGCCGTTGTGACGTCATATCAATAACTTTCAGCCCCTTTTTCACAAAAAAATCTTTCCAAAAAATATAGTTCTTTTCACTTGTTTTGAATTTATCAATGATGATCGGCAAAGTATTAAAACCATTTTTGCTGCTATCTGGTCCAAACATCGGATGAGTTAATAATGCTTGCGTTTTTAAACCTTTTAGATATTTTTCAAAAATCTTTTTCGGATGCATTTTTACTGACAAAACATCAATCAATAAGTGATAATCTTTAAAATATTTTTTGTGAGATTTAATTACTGATTCGAAACTAGAGATTGGAACGCAGTAAAAGACAACATCGGCTTTTGCAATGTCTGAGGGATTATTTCTGTTAATAATTATTAGTTCAAAGTCGTTTCCTAATAATTTCTTCAGTGTTTGACCGAACCGGCCAAAGCCAACGATAGCTATATTTTTCATATTATTAATATTAATTAATTAAAGTATTTTTGTTTAACTTTTTTCAATTTTTAACGCTTCTTCATGAATTATTTCCCAGATTTTTTTGATATAACCCTTTTTTGATTTGATTATCTTTTGCCAGCGTGATTTATCGAGGACTGGCAAATTATTTTTCTTTTTTAGCTGTCCAATCTTTCTTACCACTTTCATTCTTTCGGCCAATAAATTAACTGTCGACTCATCAATTTCATCGATTTGTTTTCGAAAAGATTCTAATTTGTTATTCATAATTTTGTTACTCGCAGACGAGGTAATCGGAATTTTTTTCACTTTCGGGGTTAGGGGTCCCCGCTGTGATAAAAAATTTCGTTACCGAGTCTCATAATTTATAAATTTTATTTCTCAAATAATGGTCCATAATCGTGATTGCCGCCATCGCTTCAACAATAGGTACCGCTCTTGGTAAAACACAGGGGTCGTGACGGCCAGTCGCTTCCAGCTTAACATCTTGGCCTTTTAAATTGACTGTTGACTGCTCTTTTCTAATTGTTGAAACCGGTTTAAAGGCTACTCGAAAATATATGTCCTCGCCATTTGAAATCCCACCCTGTATTCCCCCCGAAAAGTTTGTTTTAGTTACGATTTTACCGCTTTTATCTGTCATAAATGAGTCGTTATGTTGACTGCCGTTCATCTTGGCTCCATCAAATCCTGACCCGATCTCAAACCCCTTGACGGCTGGGATTGACAACATTGCCTTTCCCAAATCAGCTGATAATTTATCAAACACCGGTTCACCCAAACCAATTGGAACATTTTTGATCATACCACGGATAACCCCACCAATGGAATCCCCCTCTTGTTTCAATCTATTGATTAATTGAATCATTCGTGCCGCTGTCTTTTTGTCAGGACAACGAACAATATTTGATTCAATTTGTTCGGACGTAACTTTATCGAAATTAAGGTTTGTTTTTATTTCCCCTACTTGTTCAACAAACGCCAGAAACTCCACTCCTAATTTTTCTTTAAGGAATTTTTTTGCGATCGTTCCAGCCGCCACTCGTGCCAAAGTTTCTCTGGCTGAAGCCCGTCCTGAACCCTGCCAATTACGAAAACCATATTTTTTTTCGTAGGTAAAATCGGCATGCGATGGTCGAAAAACGTCTTTTAATTTTTCATAATCTTGACTACGGGCATCTTTATTTCTAGCCATCATCATAATCGGAGCTCCGGTAGTTTTCCCCTCAAAAACGCCTGATAAAATCTCGATTTTATCCTCTTCCTTGCGGGGACTGGTGATTTTACTTTGTCCAGGTCGTCGTCTATCTAAATCCTTCTGAATATCCTCAATTGATATTTTTAAACCAGAAGGACAACCGTCTACCACACAACCAACCGCCCCACCGTGGGATTCGCCAAAAGTCGTCACCCTAAATAGTTGTCCGAAAGTATTTCCTGCCATAAAATTAGTGACTAGCAACTAGTGATTAGTGTCTAGTAATTTATAATTTCTTTTCATTTCATTAATATCGATTTGTCCTGGAGCCGACTCTCCATATTCAGTTGATGCAAAAGTTAAAAATGAGCCTAATAATGGTCCTAAAATTCGAGTTATTTGGCCTTTTTCCCCCATTCCGACCATAATCATTTTTTCATCTTTTTTTTTGCTTAATAATATTTTAAATAAATTTTTAATATCTTGATCGTTGTTAATCATAGTGGCGATTTTTATTACTTCCACCTTTAAATCTCTCATGCAATTGACTATAAATGTCAATTCTTTAATTTCTGGCGTTTTTATAAAGTTATGAAAAGACAAAATTATTTTAGTTTTTTTGCCCACGATAGCTTTAGCGAAGGTGGGTTCTTTTTCTAATATTTCCAAATCAATATCAACATAATCAAACCCTATTTCAAATGCTTTTAAAATTATTTCTTTTTTTCTACTGGTAAGGATTGCCTCCTTTTTTGTTTTACCTTTAATTAATCTCAAATCTTTTCCAGTTAAATTTTTTATTTCATCAACTCGTAATTCGACCATGTCAGAAATCTCCTGAACTTGATCAAGATTGTTCAAAAACTCTTTTAAAGTTTTTCCTATAACTGGTGTACAAATTTTAATTTTCATATTTTTATTTTCTAAAGCAGACGAGGTAATCGGAATTTTTTTCACTTTCGGGGTTAGGGGTCCCCGCTGTGATAAAAAATTTCGTTACCGAGTCTCTAATATTGCTCGCATAACTTTTTCTGGCGCTTTTTGACCCGTGTATATTTCAAATTGTGCTGTCCCCTGGTACAAAAGCATTTCAATACCATGAACAACCATTGCCCCTCTCTTTTTTGCCTCTATTAATAATTTTGTTTCGTATGGCACATAAACAATGTCGAAAACAATTTGATTTCTAGTTAAGTATTCAACTGTAATTGGTGTTTCTATTTCCCGCGGTTTCATTCCTACCGAAGTTGTATTGATAATAATGTCAAAATTACTTATATCTGATTTTTTAATCAAATCAGTTGCTTCGCAATTAAATTCTTTAGCCAATAATATCGCTTTTTCTTTTGTTCTGTTAAAAATTGTTACCTTAGCTTTCCTTTTTGATAAACCAAAGATAGCTGCTCGAGCCGCACCCCCGGCGCCCAAAACCAAAACTTTTCTTTTAGATAGATCAATGATTTTCTCCAGAGGAGTAACGACTCCCAGCCAATCAGTATTAAAACCGATAAATTTTCCGTTTTGGTTTAATACTGTGTTAACCGCCCCAATTTTTTTAGCCACTTCATCAATTTCATCTAAATATTTCATCACTTCAATCTTATGGGGAATTGTACAAGTCAGACCATGAATTCCCATTTTTCTCATTGCCTGGACTGCTATCCCAACATCTTCAACCTTTACTTTTGCACCAAGAAAGACATATTTATTGCCTATTCCCAAAGCATCAAATCCGGCATTGTGCATCGCCGGTGAGAGCGAATGTGCAACCGGATCTCCGATAATCAAACATATTTTAGTTTTGGCTGATAATTTCATAAGCTATTTTGTCCACCGATTTGCCATCGGTGTTAATTATTAAATCTGCATTTTCCTCATATAACTTTTGCCTTGAATCAAATAATTTTTTAGCACTTTTTTTATCTTTAAATAATGGCCTATTATTAACACTTTTTAATCTTTTATTAATTTCGGAAAAACTTGTTTTTAAAAAAATTACTTTTCCGTTTTTTCCTAAACTTTCAACATTGACCTTGTTTATTACTACTCCTCCGCCAGTGGAGATAACCACGTTTTCTTTTTTACTTAAATCCTTAGACATTTCAGTTTCTAATTGTCTAAATTTAGTTTCTCCCTCTTCATTAAATATCTGATTAATGGTTTTCCCCTCTTTTTTAACAATTAAATCATCCATTTCAACCGCTTCAAGACTTAACTTTTTTGCCAATATATTTGCGACCGTTGTTTTTCCGCTTCCCATGAAGCCTATTAGTACTAATTTCATATTTTTTTACTAACTTTAAAAACTCGATGTCAAATTATTAAATATCTTCCAAAATTCCGGAAATGATTTTTTAACAACCTCCGGATTCTTAATTATTAATTCTGGAATACTTGATTTGGCTACCGCAAAAGCCATTGCCATTCTATGATCACCATAAGTATTGATGATCGCTTTTTTTGGTTTTCCCCCTACGATCATAATTGAATCGTCCGTAACTACGCTTTTTATTTTCATTTTGTTTAGTTCCTTTTTGAGGGCCAATAATCGATCGGTTTCTTTGAGCTTTAATGTTGATAAACCGGTAATCTTTGTATTTCCTCTGGCAAAAGCCGCTACAACAGACAAAGTTTGGGCTGTATCGGGCATATTTATCATGTCAGCGTTAATTCCTTTTAATATTTTTGGCCCTATAACTTCAAGAGATCTTTCCCTGATATTTTTTCTGACTTGGCAACCCATTTTTTTTAATAAATTAGGAAATAGTAAATCTCCCTGAGGCGAATTAAAATTAATATTTTTTACTTTAATAGCTTTGCCTGTGATAGCCGCTACTGCGAAAAAATAGGAGGCCCCGGATAAATCGGTTTCTACAATATAATTTATTGATTTGTATGATTGTTTTTTGATAATGAATTTACTGCTATTAATTTTTTTAACTTTGACTCCAAATTTTTTCATAAGATCAATTGTCATATCGATATACGAGTTGGAAATTCTCCGTCCGGTAATATTGATTACCAAATCCTTATCAAGCACTGGAGCGATCATTAATAACGAGCTGATAAACTGGCTACTCGTATCTCCTTTTATAGATACTTCTCCCGTTTTTACTTTTTTTAATGCTTCTTTTAATTCGCCTATTGGTCTTTTCATTAGTCTTTTTGACCCGTGGAAAACGACCCGACCGGGAATGAGGATAATTAAAGATGTCAAAAATCTTAATGCTGTCCCTGCCTCTCCAACATCCAAAATCCCATTAAAACTTTTGAATTTCCCTTCGTTACCGGTTATTATCAATTGATCATTTTTTTCGATTATTTTTATCCCCAGTTTTCTTAAGGTTCGAACCAAAACCTTACTATCCTTACTTTTTGAATGATTTTTTATTGTGCTTTGACCATTGGCAAGACTAGCCATAATTAAGGCTCTATTCGTTAAACTCTTCGACCCTGGTATTATTATTGTTTTTCTCATTTCTATAAATTTACAGTTAACTAGTTAACTGATAAAATGGTTTGTAATAAATTTTTAATCTCTTTTTGAGAAATTTTAACGTTTGAAATAATTATTCCGATTTTTTTTGGTAATGAAAATAATATTTCGCCCTTAATATTTTTCTTATCAGCTTTAATTATTTTCATAATATCCTCTGCTTTTATATCTGTAATTTTTGTCGGCAAACCAGCAAATATGACTGCGTTTTTAATTAGCTCTGCCGTACAACCTCCGAGGTTGTGCGTTGGGTGGCATAGACAGGCCAAATGACTTTCAACAACCATGCCTATAGCGACTGCTTCGCCGTGCAACAATGGGTTTCCAGTTTTCCAACTTAATGATTCTATGGCGTGACCAATAGTGTGGCCAAAATTAAGAACTTTTCGAAAACCGCTTTCTTTCGGATCTTTTTTGACAATGTCTGACTTAATTTTTATAGATTTCTTAATTATTTCAATCAGTTCATTTTGATTAAACTTCTCCGGTTTTTTTGAGGTGACAAAGTCAAAATATTCACGTCCGGAAATTACCCCGTGTTTGATAATTTCTCCAAATGCCGACACCAATTCCCGTTTAGGTAATGTTTTCAAAGTCTCCACATCAATAACAACTCCAATTGGATCTTTAAATATTCCAATTCCGTTTTTTAGATCATCAAAATCTATCCCGACTTTTCCTCCAATACCAGCATCTACTTGGGCTAATAGAGTCGTCGGAATATTTAGAAAATCAATCCCACGCATAAAAGTTGAGGCGGCAAATCCACCCATATCAGAGACCACTCCCCCGCCCAAATTAATTAATAATGATTGCCTATCTAATCCTGTCTCAAACATTTTTTCCCAAATTATTTTGACTGTTTCAATGTTTTTTTGACTCTCTCCTGAGGGGACCGTGATTATTATTAGTTCTCTATTTAAAGATTGCTCTATTTGACTAATTTGACTCATTAGATTTATTTGAATATTTGCGTCAGTTAAGACGGCTATTTTTGAGAATTTCGAAAAGTCAAAAAGATGATTGATCTTCGACAGCAAATTTTTTCCAATAATTGTTTTCATATTAATTTGGTTCGGTTAAATCTCTAAACTTTGCCAACTTGCAACATAAATCTTTTAATTCCTTAACGGTTATATGTTGTTCTGTGTCTGTTTTTGATCTGCCAACTTCTACTAAAATCCCGTCATATAAAAAATTATCATCGTCGATCTTCATCTTCATCGCCTCAATAGTTGCACTCACAATTGAATCTCTCAATTTTGGACCATGAATATGGCTTGGGTCAAAAAATAATTTTGCTTTTGTGGCTATTTTAGTTCTTTTGGCGGCTTGGTGAACCGGTAAATTACGGTAGTCACCCTTGTTATAAATATCGACTCCTCGATGGATTAAAATCAATTTTTCTTCAAGCCCCGGTTCATTCATACCAGTGTAGTGAGATAAGCCAATCCAGGTTTTTTCCATCGTTGTCTGCCCCAAATTTTCATCACCAAACCACTTTGGATTTTTTAAACCAATAAACCAATGATTTTTTTTGGCAAATATTCCCATATTAAGAACTGGCCAACCAAGCTGATTGGCGGACGGATTCCAGATTAGAACTTTTTCTTTTGGCAACATTCGCTCAAAAATTGGTAGCTGGGACATTGGGTCCATAATCTCAGCGGCCACCAATAAACCTGTTTCTTTAATGATATTTTTGGCAATTCTAACGCTTGGTAATATTTTTAAGTCATTAATAGATTTTCCTTGATTTAACAAATCAATATTTTTTCTAAAAATTGGGAAATCAATCCCCATATTTTTTCCGTCTTTACTGAGCGATGTCCGGGATTTTAAGCCTATTACTCGGGTACCAAATACAGCTCTTTGAATTCTACCAAAGCGATTACTAACCTTGATTTCGGCAATCCTGAGAATATCATCGATATTATCTTGATCGACCGAACAGGGTCCGGCTATTATCGTTAATTTTTTGTTTAAAATTTGTGCGTTCATAATATATTTTTCAAAACCCAAAAAAAAACCCCGCTTGTGCGGGGGTCGGTCAAATTGTTTTTTACTTTAACAATTGCAACCACCGCAAGGTGGGTCAAAGTAAAAATAAAATTTTTGAGTTACTGCGTTTTTCATGATTATTAAATTATACTCGCTTTTTCTAACTTGTCAAATCGCTCGCTCCATCTTCCCTTCACAACGATCCAAAAAATCATTTAATAATTTCGTTAATTCTTTTAATGTTTCCGAATAATCAATTACTTGACCATTAATAGACTTTATCGGCATGATTTTTGAAGAAGTGCTGGTTACAAAAGCTCCATCATAGGATCTAATATCTTCAAGTTTTATATTTGTCTCAACAATTTTAAAATTATTTTCACCGGCAACTTTCAACACCGCTTTTCTCATTACTCCCAACAAAATATCTTTTTCAAAAGGAGAATAAATTGTTCTGTCTTTGATACAAAAAAAGTTTGTTCTCGTTCCTTCGGTAATCAATCCTCCACGATTAATCAACAATGCATCGTATGCACCCACTTCTTTCGCTTTTCGATAAGCCAAATAACTCTCCAACATATTGAGGGTTTTTGCATGGGGAAATGATCTTTCGTAGTTATATGTGATAAACTCTGCCCCGTCGCGATATAATTTACGGTCGGGAAATAATGGATTAAGACATAAAATATTTAATGTAGATTTTTCTTTTCTCGCTCCCCCAATCAATAATATTTTAAGATTAAAAGTTTCTTTTTGATGATCTTTAATCAGTTCATAAATATTATTTTTTATAAATTTATCATCAAACGGATGAGTGATGCCAATAACTTTTGCAGATTCAAGAAGCCTTTCCGTATGGTCTTCCAAGAAATATATATTGCCGTTTGAAACCCGGATATTTTCATAAACCCCAAAACCATATCCGTATTCGATATTACTTAAAGGAATGACCGCCTGTTCAATTGGTAAAATATTCCCGTTTTGTGAAAAGTATTTAAAGTCCATATAGTAAAACTATATTTTACCAAAAAAATGTCATTCCCGCGGAGGCGGGAATCCAGAGCTCCTGGATCCCCGTTTTCACGGGGATGACACCGTCAGGACAATCAAAAACCCCTTGACAAGAAGAAGAAGTAAAATACCTGTATGAAATTACCATTTGGATTGAATCTAACCATCTTTAATAAAGGCAAATCAAATGAAACTTTTTTGGTTGGATCCACTACACCTTGGGGGTCGTTAAATCATGATAAACCAGAAGCAAGAATAAGAAAAAATACTCTTGTAACACTTGCAGCTGTATCCACTTTTCTCTGTTGTGGTGGTGGAGCTGCCCTTCTTTATTTAGCAACTCGTTAATTTACTCCCATTCCATCGTAGCAGGTGGTTTAGTTGTTATATCGTAGACGACGCGGACGACTTCGAAGACTTCAGTAACAATTCTTTCGGAAATTTTAGCTAAAACGTCATAAGGTAGTCTTACCCAATCGGAAGTCATTGTGTCTTTTGATTCAATTGCCCGAACCGCTATAAGTTCTCCATATTTTCTCTCATCTCCTGTCACGCCCGTAGTTTTTACTCCAGTAAAAACGGCGAACGCCATCCATATAGAATCATATAGTCCAGCTTTTTTTATTTCTTCAATAACGATTTTATCGGCTCTTTTTAAAATATCCAATTTCTTTTCAGTCACTTCTCCGATCAATCTAACTGCCAATCCCGGACCGGGAAAGACATGACGGGTGATCATTTCCGGAGGAAATTTTGATTCTGATGCAATCTTTCTTACTTCATCTTTATAAAACATTCTCAACGGTTCAACTATTTTAAATCCATGTTTTTCCGGCAAACCGGCAACATTATGATGACTTTTTATTTTATGGGAATGTTGCGTCCCCTGGCTTTCGATCACGTCCGGATAAATTGTACCTTGGATCAGGATTTTTGCCCCAATCTTTTTGGCTTCCCGTTCAAAAATTCTGATAAACGTTTCGCCAATGACAGTTCTTTTTTTCTCCGGGTCGGTAACCCCTTTTAAATTTTTTAAAAACTCTTTTTTCCCGTCGAGGACGACCAGTGGAAGTTTTAATTTATTTTTAAAAGTATTGATCACTTCATCCGTCTCTCCAATTCTCATCATCCCGGTATCAACATAAAAACAAGTTAGTTTTTTACCAATGACTTGGTAAGTTAAAAAGGCAGCAACCGATGAGTCAATACCACCGGATAAAGCACAAACTGCCTTATCTTTGCTAATCTCTTTTTTTAAATATTCTTTGATTTCTTCGATTTTTTTAGTTCCAAGCAAAGGATTTTCCCCACAAATTTTTATGACAAAATTATTTAAAACCTGTTGACCATATTGGGTATGATGAACCTCGGGATGAAACATTATTCCGTAAATTTTCTTTTTTTCATCGGCAAAAGCAGCCACCGGAACGGCCGGAGTGGAGCCAACCACAAACGATCCTTTTGGCGGTTCGATTACTTGATCGAAATGGCTCATCCAAACTTTAAAATCTTTTTTGTTCTTTCCCCAATTGGCAAATAGAGAGCAGTCTTTTTTTAAACTAAAATCAGTTGGACCATATTCTTTCTTTTTACCGGGAGCGACTTTTCCGCCTAACATCTGCCCTAATACTTCCAACCCGTAACAAATTCCGAGAACAGGAATTCCTAATTCAAAAATTGCTTTATCAACCAGTAGAGCATCTTTTCCAAAGACCGAAGCCGGTCCACCGGATAAAATAATTCCTCGCGGTGCAAGTTTTTTTATTGATTTAAAGGCGTCTTGGGGAAGAACTATCTCTGATTTCACACCCAAATCCCTGATCCTTCGTCCTATCAAATGAGTTGTCTGTGAGCCAAAATCAACAATAATGATCATTGGTTATTTTAGGAATATATTAACTTCTTTTTCCGGCAGACCAATTTTTTTTAATCGTGCTCTGATCTCCTTTATTTTAAGGCCATTTTTTTTCCATTTCATCGCTAGTCCATCGATCACTTCTCTTCTTTCGTGAGGAAAAACAATCCAGGCATCCGTTACCGAACCAACAAAATCCGGTTTGATCTTTGCGTGAGGTTTATGAAAGAGCGTTGCGGTTGTAATTGAAGTTGGACCAAAATGCTCCAAATATTTGATCGCATATTGCAAACTTTCTCCGGAATCATTAACATCATCAAACAAAATGACTCTTTTTTTAAATAAAGGAATTGACAACGGAATCTCTAATAGCGGTTTGACTAATTTTATCCCAGGATAAGCGGGGTCATAAAAGGAAAGTTTAAAACTGGAAAGTTCATAAACTTGGAGAATATCTGCCATCGTCCTCGCCCAAGTCCAACCACCTTTAGCCAAAGTGATCAAGGTATCAAAACGTTTATTATTTTGATTGATTTCAACCCCTAAATCAAGACAAATTTCCCCCATTTCTTCCCAAGTCGGAGCAATATACGACCAAGTTTCTTTTAAAAATTGAGTTTTTTTGAAGAGGATTTTATTATTGCTCATTGATGATTAATATCATAGCCTATCGTTTCAAAAAATTCTATTGCTTTTTTTGACAAATTAATCCACAATGAATTTATGCTTATCGATCCAAAACCGGAAACATTGGAAAGCTCTCACATCAAAGACTACGAGAAGACCTACGCCGAGTCGATAAAAAACCCCGAGGCATATTGGGAAAATATTGCTAAAGAACTTTTTTGGTATAAACCTTGGGAAAAAGTCCTTGACTGGAAATTTCCTTATGCAAAATGGTTTGTTGGCGGAAAAACCAATATAGTAGCCAATGCTCTTGATCGTTGGATGAATACGGATATCAAAAATAAAACAGCTTTGATTTGGGTGGCTCAGCCCTTCGGCTCCGCTCAGGGTGAAGAACGTCGTTTTACTTACGGACAACTAAATAATGAGGTTTCTAAATTTGCTAATGGACTTAAATCTTTGGGTATAAAAAAAGGTGATAAAGTTACGATATATTTACCCCGAATTCCCGAACAGTTTATCGCCATGCTTGCCTGTTTAAAAATTGGAGCTGTTCACTCGGTTGTCTTTTCGGGATTTTCTGCTGACGCGTTAAAAAATCGAGTCGAAGACGCACAAGCCAAAATCGTCATTTGCTCCAACTCTTATCCCTATGGAAAAAAAGTGGTCGATTCTAAAAAAAATGTTGATGAAGCGCTTAAAGGAAATAAAACGGTAGAACATATAATCGTCGTCCAAAGACTGACGATAGAAAATCAACCCTCTACTGCCAATACTCCAAACCTATCTTCTATACTCGATCAACTATCGTCTAAAGCTATTAATACTATTACATGGCATGATTTAATGGCTAAACAAAGCTCTGATTGCCCAACCGAAATTATGGAATCGTCCGACCCGGCTTTTATACTTTATACGTCCGGAAGTACTGGTAAACCTAAAGGTGTGATACACGGTCATGGCGGATACATGGTTGGAATTTATATGACAATGAAATCTGTTTTTGATATTAAACCGGACGATATCTATTGGTGCACGGCTGACGGCGGTTGGATCACTGGACACTCATATATCGTCTATTCTCCCCTTATTAATGGAATTACTACGTTCGTGTATGAAGGTACTCCAGACTTTCCTGATATAGAAATTTGGTGGAGGTTGATTGATAAATATAAAATTACAAAGTTTTATACTGCCCCAACCGCTATTCGTGCTTTAATGAAATTTGGTGAAGAACACATAAAGAAATATAATCTTTCGACCCTAAAAATTTTGGGGTCGGTCGGTGAACCAATCAATCCTGAAGCGTGGCTGTGGTACTATAAAAATGTTGGACGTGAACGAATTCCAATCATGGATACATGGTGGCAAACAGAAACCGGTATGCACATGATCACTCCAATTCCATCGGTAAAATTAAAGCCAGGAAGTGCCTTTAAGCCATTCTTTGGAGTTGATGCTGACGTTGTTGACGATAAGGGAAACAAAGTTCCGCCTAATACCCAAGGGTATCTGATTATCAGAAAACCATGGCCTTCGATGTTGTTGGATATTTATAATAATCCAACCCGATATAAAGAAACATATTTTGAAAAAATTCCAAACGTTTACTTTGCCGGTGATTCGGCAAAAATTGACGAAGATGGGTACTATTGGATCGTGGGTCGAAATGATGATGTGATTAAAGTTTCCGGGCATCGTCTGGGCTCAGCGGAACTTGAAAACGCCTTCGTCTCAAATCCAAAAGTGGCTGAAGCAGCCGTCATCGGCAAACCTCACGAGGTCAAAGGTGAATCGATTAAAGCTTTTGTCATTTTAAAACAGGGAATTGTTCCTTCGAATGAGTTAAAAGCAGAACTGGTCCAAACGGTCCGTAAATCAATCGGCCCAATCGCCACTCCTGATGAAATTGATTTTGTCGATAAACTCCCAAAAACCCGCAGCGGAAAAATCATGAGAAGGGTTCTGAAAGCTCAAGAACTCGGCCTGCCTGTTGGAGACGTGTCTACATTGGAAGATTAATTATATATAATATTTTTATGTACGATTATAAAAAAAATCAATTGCTGAAACAAGCCATATCTAATTACAAGAAAGAATATATATTATTAATGAATAATTTACTTTAGGAAAAAATATAAAAGCATTTGCTAATTTATCGAGTCGATTTTCTATGTTTACTTTTAAAAGAAGTATTAAAAGCTGTAAAATTCCGTTCTCCGGTATAATTGTTATTCAATTGCATTATTTCAATTAATATTTCCTCAATTCTTAGTTGCAGATTGATATCTAACCCGCTGTGTCTTAATTTATCGAGTACTTGAAAAGCAGTTGATAATCTATTTTTTGCTCGTTTGGAATCAAAATATCGGGCGGAAATGTATGTTATAAAATCTTTAGATTTATATTCCTTATTTTTTAAAGTCTTAATAAATTCCACAAATTCATCATTATTATTAATAATTCTTTTAATACTTTTTTCCAGCCAGTTTTGTGAAGGTTTATCAAATATATTGACAATAACATTTTTATATATATTTTCATCTGAAACTACTTCTTTCGGTACTTCAATTACTGCATATCCAATTTCATGAGCTTCTTTTTTTCCTTTAAAATCCAACTCGATCAGGCCCGGGCTATCTAATAATCCCCTCTCTTTTTGACTTAAACCTCCATCCTTACCAGTCTCACAAACAACAATTTCACCTCCGATACGACCAACTTTAATTTTTCCTTTTTCAATCAAAGGCCTAAGTTTACTTTTAAATCTCTCGTCCCAAAATTTTCTAATAATTCTATCACCATAAACATAACTCATATAATCGTTTATTTCTTTCATCTTAATTTCAAAAGCATAGATTTTGGTAAATTCTCCTCTTTTTATATGGCTAAAAAGGTCCATTCTAGTCATATTTATTTCTTTCAAAAGCGGATCAATTAAATTTCCTTGATAAAAATCAAGTAGTTGTCCTACTCTATTTCCTCCATATATTTCGTCCAAATTCTGGGCTAAAATATAAGGAAGCCGTAGCTCGTCGTGACCTTTAATTAAATATTCCATCTTCTTTTTAACTAACGCCTTAGCGCCGTCTGGCGTATTTTCTTGTAATAAGTAATCTGATGGGTAAGAGCTTCCATTATTTTTACCCAAAAATTTAAGAAGCTCTCTTCTTTTTTTCGGATCATTAATATTGTTTATAATATCTTTCTTCACGCTCTCTTTTACATATTCTCGCTCTCCGCCTGATCCTTCTAGCCCAAGCAATTCTTCTGTCCCGAGAACAAGGGCCTCGTTCAACGAATTTAGATATATAAGTTTACTGATAGGATCATCGTCAATATTTATATAGTCAACCTTATCTGCATCTTTTACAGTGAACGGCATTGGTTTATCTTCACCAAAATAACCTTTGGCAGTTTGGACGGTATCAATAACAATTTTTTTTATTTTTCTAGGCATTCCAGATACTTCATCAAGAGGATTAACTTTTCCCTGTTTGTTTTCAATTATTACTATATAAAATTCATCACCACCATAACGCCCAACAATAATATCGTTTGTGTCAATGTTAAGTTCTTTTGCAATTTTTTCAATAGCTATATTTAACTGACGTGTAAATATATTTAGATCGTAGTCGCCAGCACCTTGTAGATCAGCCTCGCGGAAATTTTGAAGATCAAGTGGAAGTATCTTAAAATTCTTTCCTTCGTCTATTTTATAATCCTGATTTGTTTCATCAAATCTAAACCCTACTTTTTTTTTAAGTTCGGTAAGCATCGCCTTTCGATTTAAGATTGCATGACCTTCCTCGGTATGAATTTCCCCGTGAGCATCTTTATATGTATGTGTGGTTAATACTCCATCATCAAGGCCTTGAGCATATATTTCCTGCAGGATTCTAGTCTCCACCGTACTATCTCCCGCCCAATATCTAATGCCTTTACCGTAAGTTTTATCAATCAATCTGATTGATTCGTCCGTAAGGTTTCTTGGTGTTTCAACTATAAACGATTTTATTGCATTATCAGTTATCGGTAAATATATTTTTTTATTTTGATCCGTACTTATACTTGGGGTGGTTTCAAGCATATTTATAAAAATAATTTGATAATATATCTATTACAAAATCACATTTTTGTCAGTTTATATTATAAAATTGACAAGACATTGAAATATTAAAAATATTTTTTGTTAAACTTACTCTATGGTTGATTTTGAGAAATTAAAGAAACTTTGTCAACTGGTACGCTTTGATATTTTGACCTCGACAACCGAGGCCAAATCCGGACACCCAACCACTTCTTTCTCAGCCGTCGAACTCATGGTAACTCTTTTCTTTGGCGGTTTCTTAAAAGCTGACCTCAATCATCCCAAAGGTGTCCAAAGCTATACTAATGATCGGGTGGTTTTTTCCAAAGGTCACGCTTCTCCGCTAATTTATTCATTGTACCACGCGGCTGGAGTTATTACTTATACCGAATTAATGCAAATTAGAAAAATAACATCCGACCTTGAAGGTCATCCAACCTTCCGATTCAAATATGCCGATGTGGCAACGGGGTCACTCGGACAGGGATTGTCCGCTGGGGTGGGAATGGCGCTGGGAATTAAATTAAAAGTTAAAAGTGAAGAATTAAAAGTTGAGGGAGAACCAAAAATATTTGTTTTATTAGGAGATAGCGAAATGGCTGAGGGGCAGGTTTGGGAAGCGGTCCAGATCGCTTCATACTATAAACTTAATAATCTGATCGCCATTGCTGATATTAATCGACTGGGGCAAAGTACGGAAACAATGCTTGGCTGGGATCTGGAAACTTATAAAAAAAGATTTGAAGCTTTTGGTTGGAATGTGATTATGATTGAAAACGGACATAATATTAAAAATATTGATGCCGCTTATAATAAGGTTTTATCGGAATCGCAATTTTTTCACGGGACAAACAAAAGTGAAAAAATTGCTTATTCCTCAAAACCTACTATTATTCTCGCCAAAACTATAAAGGGTAAGGGTGTTTCTTTTTTGGAAAATAAAATGGGCTGGCATGGAAAACCGGTGCCGAAGGATATGTTGGAGTCAGCACTGAAGGAGCTAGGAAAAGTTGACCTTAATGTCAGAGGTAATATTGAAGTTCCCAATTTAAAATTAAAAATTAATAATTTAAAATTGAATAAAAATTTCAAATTTCAAATTTCAAATTATAAAGTTGGTGACTTGGTTGCTACTAGAATGGCTTACGGTGATGCTCTCCTTGTTCTTGGTGACGTAAACGATAAAATTGTTGCCTTAGACGCAGAAATGTCCAACTCCACTTATTCGGAAAAGTTTGCTAAAAAATTTCCAACCCGATACTTTGAAATGTTTATTGCCGAACAAAACATGATGACGGCCGCCCTTGGAATATCAAAACTAGGCTATATTCCATTTACTTCCACGTTCGCCGCTTTTTTGACTCGAGGTTTTGACCAACTGAGAATGGCCCAATATTCCGCTCCTAATTTAAAGATCGTCGGCTCACATTGTGGAGTATCTATTGGACCTGACGGGCCATCCCAAATGGGTCTTGAGGATATCTCGATGTTTCGAAGTATTTTAAATAGCACGATCTTTTATCCAAGTGACGCTGTCTCAACTTTCAAATTAACAAAAGTAATGGCGGATACCGACGGACTTTTTTATTTAAGAACGAACCGAAAAGAAACACCGGTGATCTATGACAAAAAAGAAGAATTTCATATCGGAGGATCAAAAATTCATAAATCAGAAATTCGAAATTCGAAATTCGAAATCCAAAAATTTAAATCGCTAATTATTGCGGCTGGTGTCACGTTACACGAAGCTTTGAAGGCGCAAAAAGAACTGGCAAAATCCGGCATTGATACGGTCGTTCTTGATGTTTACACAATCAAACCTCTGGATGTCCAATCGATTATTCACTTAGTCAAAGAAGTCAAGAACGTGGTCGTTGTTGAAGACCATTATCCAACCGGCGGAATTGGTGAAGCGGTTACTGATGTCATTGTAAATTTTAAATTGAAAATTGAAAATTATTCCCACTTGTGTGTTCATAAGCTTCCCCGCTCTGGAACCCCTGAAGAGCTTCTCCGCTTTGAAGAAATCGACGCAGAAGCAATCGTCAACGCAGTAAAAAAATTATCTTAATTTTATTATTTTCTTCAAAAAGAATATCCCTGTTAGAACTAACATTGAGAGGCCGACAAATTCAAAATATATAGGTGTCGAAACCGGTGAGATTTTGAAAATAGCCGATGAAACCGGATGACTTAAAATAATATATTGAAAGATCAATGGCAAAATAAAAGCTAAGAAAAAGAGCGGAGAAAGTAGATGTTTAATGCTTTCATGGATATGACGATGACTCAACCATAGATCAATAAAGACAAAAGATTGTATCAATGTTAAGATAGAGAATGCTGCCGTACTACCTAATTTTTGATTGGCAAAAATGTAGTATGAGGTGATTACAAGAATCGCCCCCACTACCCCAACCGATCCTATATACAATTGATCTTTGTTTTTTAATAAAACCATTTCTTTTTCCGGCGTAATTGTCATTAGCCCGGTATCTCGGGGTGAAAAAGACAACATTAGAGCCGGCAGACCATCGGTGACAAGGTTAATATATAAAAGTTGGATTGGATAAAATAAAGTCGGCAACCCTAAAATAAGCCCGATTAATAAGGCAATCGCCTCCGAGACATTGCAGGCCAATAAATATTTAATGGCGTTTTTAATACTGTTGATTATATTTCTTCCTTCTTCAACGGCTGTGACAATTGTGGCAAAATTGTCATCAGTAATTACCATATCAGCGGTTTCACGGGCAACATCGGTCCCGACTAATCCCATTGCCACGCCGACATCAGCCTGCTTTAAAGCGATCGCGTCATTGACACCGTCTCCAGTGACCGCAACAATCTCGCCTAGTTTTTGATAAAGAGAAACTATTCGATGTTTTTGAAAAGGATTTGTCCGGGCAAATATTTTTACCCGAGGTAATATTTTCAATAACTCATCGTCATCATATTCCTCAAGTTGCAAACCGGTTAAAATTTCGTCACCATCCTTTATCAAACCACTTGAAACTCCGATCGCCTCAGCTGTCTTTTCATTATCTCCAGTTATCATAACCACTTTTATTCCGGCTCTTTTTGCTTTTAAAATTGCTTCTCTAACTTCAGGACGAGGAGCATCATGAATGGCAACCATGCCCAAAAAAGTTTTGCTTTGGGAAAACGCCAGCACTCTTAACCCTTTACTCGCCCACTCATTTACCTTCTTTTTTACTTTACTTTTTTCAGCTTTTGTCATTTGTTCACAGACGTTTAATATTGATTCTGGAGCTCCTTTTGAAAAAATAATTTTTTGATTTTGTTTGTTTTTTTTAACAACTACGGTCATCATTTTAGTCACACTATCAAAGGGCTTTTCGTCGATCAACTGCCATTCCTTCCGAATTTCTTCGATATTTAGCCCTTGTTTTTGGGCCATAAATAACAATGCCCCCTCGGTAGGGTCACCCAAAACATCCCAACTTCCATGATCGTGGATATAAACCAGTGAGGCTGTTGAACACAAAATTCCATTGAGAATTAATAACTCCCGTGTTTTTTCGTTATCAACAAAAATTTCCTTCACCTGCATTTTGTTCGTCGTCAATGTTCCTGTTTTGTCAGTTGCAATCAATGTAATACTTCCCAACGCTTCAATTGCTGAAAGTTTTCTGATGATCGCTTTTTTTCCTGCCATTTTTTTCATGCCAATAGCTAATGTAATAGTCATAACGGCTGGCAAACCTTCCGGGACAACTGCCACCGCTAGTGAAACCGCCAATAAAAATGCCGGAAAATAACCAGTACCCTCAAATAATGAAACTAAAAATACAATGACCGAAAGAACTATTCCTCCAATTCCAATCAACCTTGTTAAATCGGCTAATTTTTTTTGCAAAGGCGTTGTACCGTCTTCAATCGTTCCCAAATTGTGGGCGATTTGCCCAAACTTAGTCAAGTCCCCTATTTTGGTAATCACAATATACCCCCGACCTTTAGCTACAATTGTTCCGGAAAATACTTCTTCTTTTTCAATTTTTACAACCGGGAAAGACTCGCCGGTCAGAGCTGATTCATTAACTTCCAAATTTATCGATTTAATAACTTTTCCATCAGCCGGCACTTTTACCCCTTCTTCCAAATAGACTAAATCACCGGGAACTAAAAACTTACTGTCAATTTCTATTTCTTTTTCGTCGCGAATAACTCGGACTTTTGTTACTGTCATTTTTTTTAAAACCTTTAAAGATTCTTCCGCTTTCGCTTCCTGGTAAAGACCAAAAAGTCCGTTTAAAATTACGATTCCTATGATTAAACTCCCGTCTAAAGTCTCTCCTAATAGAAAAGAAAGAAAAGCTGCCAGAATCAGAAGAATAGTTAAAAAGTTATTAAACTGTTCAAAGAATTTTATGAAAAATGGCTTTTTCTTCTGCTCTGTAATCACATTAAAACCGTATTGAGATAGAAATAGAGAAACTTGGGTAGAAGTAAGACCTTTCATATGAGTATCTTAAAAAGAACTTAATTTATTCTTTAACATTGCTAAGTTTTTTTCTTCAATTGTTGGTTGATTAATTTTTATTGTTTTGTTAAGTTTATTATAAACTTCCTCCATCGTTCTTAAAATATCTAAACAAATCCCCTTTGATTCGTTGAAGGAAATGGCTTTGATATTGTGAGGAAAGTAGTGAAAGATTTGATTTCGACCGTTTTTCCAGACATTCCAAATTTTATCAGCCAAGTCCCTCGAATATCCATTTTCAATTTTCACGTAAAGTGAGTCTGGACCTAATTTTCCAATTAAATTTGGTGACATTAATTTTCCCAAACGCAAATGATCGGAAATATAATCGAGTCGGCTGATCAATTTTTTATCCCTAAATATTTGCTTTAAAAAACCTTCATAAGATTTTGCAAATGGAAAAACTAAAAAAGAATAGTCTTTGAATTGATAGGCTTGGTCTTTGATAACATCATTCATTAGATAAAGACCTTCTTCCAAAAGATCCCGCTGACCTTGGGAAAGGTATGACCAAAATGAACTTTCTTTATTAACTAAATAATCCATAGAGCTTATACAATAGTAGCAAATTGTGATACAATATTTCCATGGAAAAATTTTACAAAATTTTTCGAGCTGGTTTTTTCCCTCCGAAAGTTGTTCTTCAATCAAATAGCGGACCTGCCCCCCTTATAACAATTTCCCGTGAAATGGGTAGCGGTGGCAAGTCAACCGCTAATTTAATCGCTTCGCAACTGGGAGAACCCTGGAAAGTATACGACCACGAATTGATCGATAAAATTGCAAAAAATAAAAAACTAGAAGAGGAATTAATCGAGTCTATCGATCCTAAGAGACTGCCTTTGGTCGATATAATCACAACTAAAACATTTGGAAAAAGATTTTCTCACCTTTCCGGATACCAACGACACCTCATCAAAGTTATGACTTTGGTCGGTTTAAAGGGTTACTCTATTATCCTCGGGCGGGGAGCTAATTTTCTTTTCCCTCACGCACTTAACATAAGAATTATTTGTCTGTTTGACCAAAGAATTATCTGGCAGATGACCTATGAACATATTTCACGTCCGGAAGCAATTAAGAGAATAGAAGACTCTGACAAAGAACGAAGGGAGTTTGTCGAATCGCTTTTTAACCATAATAACACAAAGGCCTATCACTACGATTTGGTTATCCGCACCGGACCTAACATCTCAATCGAAGACGCCGCTAATATCACAATTGATCTTACAAAAAGGAAGTTTAAAGTATAAATTCTTATTAAATTATTTATTTAATTCCAACTTGACGGCTGGGCTCATGGTTGTTTTGATGAAAGCACTTTGAATATGAGCTTTTCCAACGGCAGAAATAAATTTTTCTGCATTGGCAATTAAATTTTTTTCTTCATTGGAAATTTTACCAATCATTTGATGAATAAGGGGAAATTTAGCTTCAGTTTTCCATCGAAGCATTCCTTTTTCAAACTTTTTGACAACATCTTCTGGTTTTGTTGAGACTGTCCCCGCCTTTGGGTTAGGCATCAATCCTTTTGGTCCCAAGACTTTAGCAAATTTAGCTAATCTAGGCATGAAAGATGGGTGAGTAACCAAAACATCAAATTCTATTTTGCCTTTTTCCAAATCACTCAAGATACTATCATCGACAACTTTAACCCGGACAACTTTTCCTGTAGAAAATGGCAACTCAACTTCGCCTTTTAGACCTGTTTCATCAACAGTAAAATGAAGCTCGACCGATTGATCAAATTTAGTCAATTTCATTTTTTTGAGTATATCAACGGCTTCTTGCAAACTATAAAACTTGTTTTTATCGACCATATTTTTTGCTTCTAAATATTTTTTACCTTTAACCGCCGAAGTTTTGACGGAGGCGGTCTTTTTAACAACTTTTTTTTCTTTTTTTTCAACACTTGGTTCATTGTCGACACCAACATCAACAACCTTTTCTTCTATTTTGATATCTTTTTTCTTCAACATCTTTTTTTCCGCAGCTTTTGCTTTTTGTTCTTTTTTCTGTTTTTCCTCAACTTCGGTGTCCCCGATCAATCTTGGTTTAACTTTTCCCATAATATTTACTTTTAATTACTAATTTTTTATTTTTCAATTTCAATTCCCATGCTTCTTGCTGTCCCGGCCACAATTTTCATAGCCGCAGGAACATCATTGGCATTTAGATCTGCCATTTTTTCTTTGGCAATTTCCTCTAGTTGAACTTTTGTCAACTTTCCTACCTTCTCTGTGTTTGGCTTACCCGAACCTTTTTGTAACGACAGTTTCTTTTTAATCATGGCCGCAACCGGTGGAAGCTTCGTGACAAAAGTAAAACTTCGATCTTCATAAACCGTGATAACAGCAGGAATAATCTGACCCTTCATTTTGGCCGTCTTGGCATTATATTCTTTGATAAACTCCATTATCGGCACACCGTGTTGACCCAAAGCTGGACCAACTGGAGGCGCTGGAGTTGCTTCTCCCGCAGCTAGATTTAATTTTAATATTATTTTAATTTTCTTTGCCATTTTATTTAATTTTTAAAAAGCGAAGATATTGAATTTTTTTCGGTTTGTTGTTTTCCGATAAAAAATTTGATATCGAGCTTTTATAACTTAGTAACTTGCAAAAAATCTAACTCAACCGGTGTTTCCCGATCAAATATAGAAACCAAAACTTTGATCTTCCCTTTTTCTTCATCTATTTCTTGAATACTTCCAAGAAAATCTGAAAAAGGTCCGTCTGTAATTTTTACTGCTTCTCCCACTGAGAACTTTGATTTAAACTTTGGTTGTTCCTGTTTGACAAACTTCATGATCGCCTCTACTTCTTTATCTGAGATTGAAGTTGGCTTTAGTCCGGCGCCAACAAATCCGGTTACCCCTTCGGTTGTTCGAACAACTAACCACGAATCATCGTTTAAAATCATCTTAACTAAAATATAACCAGGAAAAACTTTTTCTGTAGTCTTTGTTTTTTTACCTTTTTTAACAACGATAATCTCTCGAGTTGGAATTACAACGTCAAATATTTTATCTTCAACTCCCAAGCTCTTAACTCTTTGTTCAAGTGCCTGTTTAACTCGTCCCTCATAGCTGGTTTGAATATGAATTACATACCATTTTGGAACAGGACCTGTTGGAGCAACTGGAACGTTGGTTTTTAAAGCTTCTTTTTGTTCAGCTGCAATCTGTACTGGATTTGCCATAAAAAATTTATCTAAATTTTGTTACTATCTCTAAACCCTTTGCTAATAGGATGTCTATTATACCCACATATAACCCAATTATCAAGGAAACAATTATAACGATTGTTGTCAATCTAATTGTTTCCTCTTTTGATGGCCAACTAACCTTCTTAAGCTCATCAATAACATCTGTTGCAAAATTAGGATTAACTTTTTGATTTGCCATTTCGATATTCTATCATATATCCATAAGACTCTGTAAGGTAATTTTTTTGATATATTTAAAACATGACCAATGAAATAATCCATGCGGTAATTTTGATATTCACAATAGTTTTAACTTTTATTCTTCCTAAAACAAATTTAGCTCAATACAACCTTCAAATCAGTGCTGGTCTTTTTATCCTACTTTATTTGACAAAAAATTTTTTTGTCTCAAAAAATATCTATTCCCGGTTAATTGAGTCGGTTGTTTTTACTTTGATAATTATGGGAATTATTAATTCAACCGGTGGACTGGCCTCGCCTTTTTTCTTTCTTGTTCATTTCCTTCTTTTTTCTTTATCAATTATTCTTGAGCCGGTCATTTCGATTACTACGACGATAACTTTAATTATTTTCTTTCTTTTAAATTTACCGCCCAATCAGAGCTTTGATACCCTAATGCCAATTATTTCTCTCGCTTTTATTACTCCTTTTGCTATGTTTTTGGGGCAAGAGAAACTAGAAAGCGAAAAATTGAAAGAGAAAAGTGAAAAAACTAAGGAGAATACTTTCCTGTTTTTGTCGTTACTCCTAAAGAATCACTTAAAAAATATTCGGGAAGCCGCTCAAAATTTTGTCGGCGACCACCAGCTTGAGGCGATCAAGAAATCAGCTCAAAAAATGGAAAGGTTGATTGAGAAATTTGAAGAAAGTATTTAGTATGAAGAATTTAGTATCTAATTTAAAAACAATTTTTTTTGGATTATTTCTTTATACTTTATACTTCATACTTTATACTCCTATTTATGCAGTATCAATGGACTCATCCCGATTCAAAATCGATCTAACTAATGTCGGAGTGGCCGGAGACAAAGTAAGATCTAACGGCTACAATCTCTCCGATACGGTAGGTCAACTTGCGGCTGGCCAATATTCTTCGAAAGGATATGTTGTCAAGGCCGGTTTTCAGTATCTCCAGACAGTCGCTCCCTTTCGTTTTTCGGTTTCCAACACCAATATCAACTTGGGGGCGTTGGTTCCAGGAACTCCGTTGACCGCAACCACTAATTTGATAATTTCCTTTGGTGATGGACAGTATCAAGTAACGGCGATTGAAGAAGGACCATTAAAAACTCAGTCAGGAAAGGTTATACCTGATACTACCTGTGACGGCGGTGATAATACTTGTAGCGAATCATTAGCGAGGGTTTGGTCTTCGTCTACTGCATACGGTTTTGGATACGGAATGTCCGGCAACGACATTGCAGATGATTTTATTGATGGCACATATTACCGACCATTTCCTGATCAAACATCAAACGAGTCACCGGCTACAGTGATGATAAGCAACACCAAGAACAATCGTCAATCAACAATGACCTTCAAAACCAATGTTTCTTCGACCCAACCTATAGGCAGTTATCAAACGGTTATTAATTTTGTGGCAACACCATCTTATTAAGTTAAAAGTTAAGATTTAAAAATGAAGAATTACAAATCTATATTAAAAATTATTAAATTCTTGGTAGTTTTTTTCATTATTAACTTTTCATTCTTAACTCTTAATTTGAGCAAAGCGAATGCCCAACAAGTCTCCCTTTCGCTTTCTCCCCCCGTGGTCGAGCTGTTTATCAAACCTGGGAAAGAAGTAATTGTTGCCTACAAGCTTGAAAATCTTGGTGATCCAACTTTTTTAAGTTTAAAAGTTTTACCTTTTGAAGCTAAAGATGGTCTTGGAAATATAAAAATTAAGTCTGAATTTGAAGGACCCGTTAGGTTTAGCCTAGACAACTCTGATCTAAAACTCGATCAACCATTTTTTCTAAAAACCAACGATTCCCAACAAATTTTACTCCGGATAAGAATCCCTGAAAATATTTTTGATAGCGACTATTATTACAGTCTTCTCGCTGAATCAACCCCACCAACTGCCGCTGAAGGAACCAGTTCTGTCAGAGTTAAAGCCACGATCGGTTCTAATATCCTAATAACCGTTTCTAATTCCGGAGATGTTGATGTCAAGCCAAAAATTGCGCTTTTTACAACCAAGGGTAAATATATTTTTGATAGCATGGATAAAGTCCCTGTTATTCTAACTATTGTTAACAAAGGTAGAAATATGATCAAACCGGAGGGTCAAATTAAACTAAAAGGTAATTTTGGAGAAACTGCCCAATACGATATAATTCCAAAAAATATTTTGGCCGAATCAGAACGTTTGCTGGAAGCAACGCCTTCGGCCCTTCTTACTCATTCAACATCACTGATCCTATCTGGTTTTTTTATAGGTAAATACAATCTATCTACACAAATTAAATTTGGAGAAAATTCTCCAACTGTTTTTGGCTCCACAACATTCTATGCTTTTCCGTTTAAAATTACGGTCGGAATATTAATCGCGGTAGTTATTGTGGTAATTATTGTTAAAAAATACAGAAAAAATAAAGAAGAATGATCTTATACCTCTATCGTCAAAAAAATCTTTTGTTAACAATCTAATCTCCTACTTTTGTAGGTTATAAGCGGTAGACAAAAATCTTTCATAAAGTTATAAAGTTTATAAGCCATCTATGAAAGCTTTATTAAAATCATTTTTACCATTGATTAGAAAGCTTAAGTTAAAAAGGTATCTCCCGGAAATTATTCTTTTAACCATAGCTACGATTATAACTATAGCCTCTTCAGTTTTGTATTTAAGAAATACTCAGAGTGCGAAAGAGGAAATTGAAGCTTCCGAAATATCCTCAAACCCCGCAATTTCGCCAAACAGAATCTTCGTAGATGTTTCAGGGGCTGTCAAAAAACCAAATATCTATCAAATAAATTTTGGTGCGCGAATAAAGGAGGTTGTTGATAAGGCTGGTGGTTTATCTGATGACGCAGATATCATGTTCTTTAACAGGAATTTTAACTTGTCCAGAATAGTTAGTGATCAGGAAAAAATTTATATTCCATCTATCTCAGAGATCAATAGTGGGGCGTTTATTCAAAATCAAAGAACACTTGATTATTTCTCTCCTACTCAAAATTCTAGTAGTACTGTCGAGTCGGTCGTGGGGCTTCAAGAAGCCGAAACGCTTATTAGCGTAAACTCTGCTACCATTGAGGAGCTTGACCAACTACCAGGAGTTGGACAGGTTACGGCAAATAAAATCATTACTAATCGACCATACTCCGCGATTGATGAGTTATTGACAAAAAAGGTCATTAACAAAAATGTTTTCGAAAAAATAAAAAATCTAGTCAACCTATGATTACGCCGGCAATTTTCACTAACGTGATAAATTATTATCTTCCTGAGCCTCATGCTTCACTTTTAAATGGAATTATCTTCGGCGTCAATCTAAAGACCACTAAAGAATTTTACCAGCAGCTTAAAGTTGTTGGACTTTTACACTTGGTGGTGCTATCGGGAATCAATATCACCTTGCTTTCATCAATTATTAGCTCATCAACTAAATTTCTTAGCAAACTGCTATCAACCTTGATAACGATACTACTTGTATTTTTGTTTGTTATTTTTGTAGGACCCCAGGCCCCAATTATCAGAGCGGCCTTTATGGGTATATTGACACACGTAGCAATTATAACTGGGAGAAAGAACTATACTTTGTATGCCCTTTTCCTTTCATTTATTTTTATTTCTGTTTTTTGGCCGGCTTGGTTAAAGACGGTTTCGTTACAACTCTCATATGGAGCTACTCTAGGTATTATTCTTTTTGGACAAACTCAGTCGAATAACTATATTTGGAAAAATATCAAATTAACATTAGCTGCTCAAATATTCACAGTACCTATTATCTTTTTCTATTTCAAACAAATATCCCTAATTGCTCCGGTATCAAATTTATTAGTAGCTGAAACAATTCCCCCTTTAATGGTTTTTGGTTTCTTAACCGCCATCTTGGGAAAAATAAGTTATTTTTTAGGATATATACCCAGTTTAATTTGTTACGGTATTCTGAGCTACCTTATTTGGATTATTGAAGTATTGGCAAAATTACCATTCGCTTTTATACAATTCAAATGAATCCATCTCCTGTCACAAAAAAAACTATTTTTCTGAGCTTTACCGCTGCTATTTATATTTGTTTGCTTATTTTTTTAAATAATGTTTTTGACGAACGTACAAAAATAGTCTTTTGTAATGTTGGACAAGGTGACGCTGCCTATATCCGAATCAAAAACCGGGTAGATGTTCTTATTGATGCCGGACCTGATGTGAGAATCCTTTCCTGTTTGGGCAAACACATGCCTTTTTGGGATAAAAAAATTGAATTAATTTTTATTTCCCATAACCAAAATGATCATTTTGGTGGAATGAATTACCTCTTAGATCGTTATCAGATAGGCTATTTATATCTTGTTGATGATCTTAACGCCTCACTTCAATCGTTTAAACGATTGAAACAAAAAATTATTGGTAAAAAGATCAGAATTAAAAATTCTTCCACAGGGCAGCAAATTGTATTACTTGATGATATATTTAGCCTTCTCTGGCCATCTAAAAACTTTATATCAAATAACGATAATGACTATTCTCAAGTTTTACTATTTCAAGAAAATAATTTTAGAGTGTTATTTACTGGCGACGCTTCCCCATTCATATTAGGTAGACTGTCCCATGGTTCCATAGAAAAAGTCGACATCCTAAAAGTACCCCATCATGGCTCAAAAAACGGTCTAACTAAAACATTTCTTGACTTAGCAGACCCTAATATCGCAGTGATAAGTCTTGATAAAAACAATTCTTACGGTCACCCTCATCGTCAGGTTTTAGATATGATCAAGGCCAAAAATATTAAAATATTACGAACGGATAATGATGGAGATATTGTGTTAAGGATAAAGAGACTATGAAAGCAATATACTTTTGATTTCTTTAAAAATATTCCACCCTTCAAACCCAATCCAGCTCTCCCCGACCAATTCTTTTGGAAGCCCAGGATCTTGGCGAAGCAAATTAATATACTCACTGATTACTTTTTTAAGTTTATCAGCCTTTTCATCACCAGAAGATAGTACTTCGTGCCATTTTTTGAAAAGTTCTCGATATGATTTGTCTAAGATTGACTTTCCCCAAACTTTTTCTATCAAAAATTCGCGGTTTCCAAAAGTATGATCAGCTTCAAATGCTTGAATATATTGCTCTTCTTCTTTTTGAGAGGTAAGAGATTTCAAAGTGTTTAATATTGGATGAGGGGTAAGCCAAAAAGATCTGTGCCAAGGACCCAATCCCCACCCCTGCATCTCGCGTCTTAATCGATCTCGGATTTCCCGTTTTTTTTCTGGAATCTCGTAAGAAATTATGCGCCACCGACCATCCCATTTTTCTTTTAAAAACCTAAAAAAAGGAAATTCTAAACACAATTCAGCAAATCCTCTCTCTGTTAGTTTATATTGATTTTGACTAGTTCCGGATTTTTCTATCGCCTCTTCCTTAATTAGGCCTGACAACGTGCCTCTTGTTTTTTGATTTAAAGAAAGATCAAAAATCTTTTGTACTTTGTCGTCAAGGTTAATAGGTGTAAACTCAACGTCTGACAACATATATAAAGCAAGTAATATCTTCGTTCGTCTCTCTTTTATCGCCATATGAATAACAATCTAACAGACGGAATATTTGATGTCAAGAGGTATTTAAAAAATTTGATCAAATTGCATATTTTTAATTAATGACAATCAACCTTACAAAGCCAAAAAACATAAAAATTCTTAATAAAAAATAATAACAAAATTACTAAAACGATAATTAATTTATTAAACAGTCTTCAGTCATGGCGACTGGTTTAATAGACTATAGGTAGGGTTTTATGGGTGTCCTTGACACTACATATAGATAATGGGCGGTAAAATAACCCAAAACACAATAATAAACAATTAGCATTCAAAATATAATAGTGATAAATCTGTGAAATTAGCAAAAACTTATATTTTTGCTAGGCTAAAATTTAAACTAAAAAATTTTTATTAAGTTTTATAAAAAATATATAACTCTTAGCTTAAATATTGTAAGCTAAAAAAATGTCAAAAAATATTTCGAAATAATAATAGTTTAATTAAAATTAATTATATTTTATAGAAAATCTAGATTATTTGTTTTTAAAGTTATAAACCCCGCTTTCTTTTCTATTTTAAGATAAATATATTATAAGCTTGATGATGTTTATTGATATACTAACGTTCTTAAATATATTGTGCGGTTATTATATTAAATGCGTTTAAATATACCATTAATGGAAACTACTCTTATGATCGCTTATGGCAAGTTCTACATCATAATATATACAAAATACCCTTGACAAGCCTATTGAGACTCCTCTATGATAAAATTGTATGTCGAAAACGTATAATCTTTATAATCTTGAAGCCCCATTCAAACAATATTTCACTGCGGGAAATCAAAAAGCCATCTCAATCAAGAACTACCTATCTGATATTCGTCATTTTTTCGGTTGGCTGATTTTGTTTTTTAAATCAAAAAATATTTTGGTCGAATCTGAAAACACAGCTCCCCAATTTATTACCCCGATTGTCGTTTCTGAATACAAATTGTACCTATCAGAAAATAATATTCCCTACAAAACCATCAACCGTCGCCTATCAACGCTTCGTAAGTTTTGTTCGTTCTGTATTTCTCAAGGCTGGATGAAAGAGAATTCTGCGAAGTTAGTCATAAATATATCTGAAACAAAAAATGTTGCCCCCATCATTCCTAATGATAAGGCTTTAGAAAGCCCTGGATTATTAATGAGGATAATCACAGAGATTAAAAAATTTGCCTTAAAGAAAGATCAATCATCTAAACTCCCCCTTCAATATCATATTGGTTTTGTTATTATTCTTGTCTTCGTTTACGTTATGGGCGTTGGCATATATAATCAGTTTTTTGTCAAAAACCGTCAGTCAATAGCCTATCCAGCCACTCTAACTAAAGCTGGAAGAATTTTATCTTTTCAGGGTCGATTAACTGACTCTCTAAGCAATTCAATTACAACCTCAACAAATGTCCAATTTAACCTTTACAACTCTTCTTCGGGCGGTAACGTTATTTATAGTACAGGGCCTTGTTCAATAACTCCTGATCAAAACGGAGTTTTTTCTTCATTGATCGGATCGGGATGCGGAAGTGAGATTAATTCGTCTATTTTTACAGAAAATCCCAGTGTATATCTTGGTGTCACGATCGGATCTGATGTGGAAATGACTCCTCGCCAGCAAATTGCAAACGTCGGCTATGCTATCAACTCGGAAACATTACAAGGCTTTCCGCCTGGAACGAACATCAACAACATCCCCTATATCAATTCTGACAGTAATCTGCTAATATCAGCCAAATCTCCTGGAATCAGATCTACTTATACTTCATCAGATTTTACTTTATCAAGCGCTAAAGCCGTAATTATCCAATCCGCAGGGACTGGCGACGTAATCGTTCAAGCAACCGAGAGCGGAACCTTAAAATTTCGAACTGGCGGGACAACTGATAGTTACAATAGGCTTGTTATAGACGATGCTGGAGAAGCTAAATTTTCAAATGCTTTATCTTTAGCTCCTATCACTCCTACAGAGGCTGGGATTTGTGATGTTTCGTCTGCTGGAAAAATATATTTTGATGGAACAGATAATAAATTTTATTTTTGTAATGGAACATGTTGGACAGATCAGGCTGGAAACACTACCGATTTAACCAACAACATCACTAACATAACTGGCACAGGTGGCGGAGCATCTATCCCTCAAGATACTACTGATCAAACCGGAGCAATTTGCAAACAAATTTTATGGACCGATCTAACTGGTACAGGTGGGACTGTGGGAACTACTGGTCCAACTGGAACTACTGGAATTCAAGGTCCTACAGGATCGACAGGTGTAACTGGTGCAACAGGTCCTGCAGGCACCGGAGTTACTGGTCCCACTGGTAGTACTGGTGTGACGGGAGTTACAGGTCCAACTGGGGCTACAGGTGTAACCGGACCCACAGGTGCAACAGGTGTTACAGGTCCAACTGGTGCCACGGGTAGAACTGGCCCAACTGGTGCAACAGGTGTTACAGGTCCAACTGGTGCCACGGGTAGAACTGGCCCAACTGGTGCAACAGGTGTTACAGGTCCAACTGGTGCCACGGGTAGAACTGGCCCAACTGGTGCAACAGGTGTTACAGGT